>DATDQG010000027.1:0-4791 GCA_035292365.1 Dehalococcoidia bacterium | reverse complement strand
GTCCAGCTCACGGACGACGCGGTCGACGGCCTCGCGGCGTCGGTCGGCGGCGACGCCCGCATCGCCCTCAACGCGCTCGAAGCCGCCGCGATGTCTGTCGCACCGGCCTCTGACGAGCTGGCCGGCGCCGAGATCCCGGTGCGCCTGATCAGCCGCGAGGTCATCGAGGAGGCGCTGCAGCACCGCACCTACCTCTACGACCGCCAGGGCGACGCCCACTACGACACCGTCAGCGCCTTCATCAAGTCGCTGCGCGGCTCCGACCCCGACGCCGCGCTGTACTGGCTGGCGCGCATGGTCGAGGCCGGCGAAGACCCGCTGTTCATCGTCCGTCGCATGGTGATCCTTGCCTCCGAGGACGTCGGCCTCGCCGACCCCCAGGCGCTGAGCGTCGCGACCGCCTGTCAGCAGGCCGTGCACTTCGTGGGCATGCCGGAGGGCTTCTTCGCGCTGGCGGAGACCGCGCTGTATCTCGCGCTCGCCCCCAAGAGCAACAGCGTCGGCGCCGCGTACGCCCGCGCCCTCGCCGACGTGGAGCGCACGCGCAACGACCCGGTGCCCATGCACCTGCGCAACGCCGTCACCGGCCTGATGCGCGGCCTGGGCTACGGCAAGGGCTACCAGTACGCGCACGACTACGAAGGCGGCGTGGCCCCGGAGCAGACCTACCTGCCGGAGCGCCTCGCCGGCCACCGCTACTACGTGCCGCGGAACCTCGGGGCCGAGCCAGAGCTGGGGAAACGTGGCCCGAAGCGCGAAACCGGGGGTGCAGGGGGCGGAGCCCCTTGACGGGGAGTGCGAGGGGTGTCCCCTCGCTTCCTCCTCTAAACTAGAGGCGGAGCAGCGCGAGAGCGATGCGCAGCCGGGGTGCGAGGCGTATGAGGACCTACACCGTCATCGTCTACCGGGCCGAAGAGGGAGGCTACTGGACCGACGTCCCTTCCTTGCCAGGCGTCGGCTCCCAGGGCGAGACCGTCGAGGAAGCATTGGAGATGACCAGAGAAGCCATCGAACTCATGAGCGAGTACCTGAGAGACCACAATCAGGCGGTCCCGGAGCCCAAAGAACTGATCATCAAGGTCACCGTCGCGGCCTAGCCTGAGCGGCCTCGCCCCGGAGCAGACCTACCAGCCGGAGCGCCTCGCCAGCCACCGTTACTCGTGCAGCGGAACTTAGGGGTCGAACCAGAGATGGGGAAGCACCTCCCGAAGCACGAAAATGGGAGTACCGGGGAGGAGCCCCTTGACGGGTGCTAAGGGGGCTGTGGCCTAGCCCCAGTTAACCTAAAATGCCCTCACGTGAACAATGTCCGCAGCCGAACTTTCGATCTGCGGACAGAAGAGGGGGCGCAAGGCAAGTGACTCAGCAACGACGCACAAGCCGCAACACTCGGACTTCTCCAACTCCGAGCATTCAGTACCGCTTCGCCAAGAGCAACGACTATCGCGTCGTACATGCGGATGGAGCTTGGGGAGGCATCACTCCCCAAGGGAACCTCTCGATGGGTCTGTTCGCTGAACGCCGGAGCGCGCCGGAGACTGTGACTTACCAGATGACAGAGACTGGACTGCAAGAGACTGGTAGAACTGGACCTCAGCCTACAATTCGTGAACTGCAGGTTGAGGTCGTACTGTCGACCGAGGTTGCCCGTTCTCTGATAGGCTGGCTTCAAGGTCACGTCGAAACCGCGGAGAAGGCGCTAGCACAGGCAATAGCAAATAGTGAGAGCACCTCCACGGCGGGCCCAAAGCCAGACAGGCGATTGCGTGGAGAAACTCGAAGATGACCGTTCAGGCAGCACCTCCAGGTAGGGCATCGGAGACCAAGATTTGGAGCGCCGTTGACGGTGCGAGTGGCACTGAGTTTGCTTTTGTTCTCTTAAACGACACGTCAGGAACCACTTCAAACCGCCAGGATGATTCTGTTCTGCGAGGTCAATTTCAGGTTCTGGCCGATGTCTGGCATGCCGCAACTGGTCACCTCTCATCACCGGACCGGATAACGTCGGATCCTGCCTATCGGCGAATAATCATGCTGGGCCAGGATTCGCCACACATCGTCATCACGTCGATCCTGGAAGATCTGCGAGAGCGCGGTGGCGACTGGTACGACGCGCTAGAAGAGATCTCAGGAACGGACCCCATTCCTGGCAGCGTGACCGGAGACATAAGGGAGATCAAAGCTGCTTGGTTGGACTGGGGAAGGCACTCCGGGTATCTCAGAGACTAAGAGCTTGACTAACGACCTTCCTCCCCTGAGCTTCTACAGGCGAAGCAGGCTTCCGAACCTCACTGACGAGAACCACCGCGTGACCAGTCCCGAGACCGACGAGTACAACTGTGCGGCCTACATTGCTGGTGATTTAACAAGAAAGTGGTGGCCTCATCCCAACCGAAAACGCTATTTCTGGCCGGTGGACAGAAGAGATGACTCTCTCGACTCGTTTGAGGAGGGACTGGCGACGTTAGGTTACGAGCGGTGCGACAGCGGCGAGCCGGAAGACGGCTTTACAAAGATCGTCATTTACGCCTCCGACGATGTGCGGCCCAATGAGCCGTTGCACGCCGCCATTCAATTACCGAACGGGCATTGGACGAGCAAGCTCGGTGCCTGGGAAGACATTGAGCATGATTCGCCAAGAGATGTCATCAACCCGGACTACGGCGAACCGCGCCTCTTCCTGAGAAAGCGCATTGTGTTGTAGGAGGACACGGATCCCGCAATTTCGGAAACATAGCGGACTCACCCTAGACCCTTCCCCTCGTCTTCCCCGGCCCCACCACGGCCTCCCAGGCGTCCACCAGGTGGGGGTCGTACAGGCGCCAGGCGCCCTGGTGCAGCTCTTGCAGCGCCTTCGACGGCGACATGCACTTCTTGCCCAGCCGCCGCCGCGTCAGGGAGTCGTACGCGTCCACCAGCGCGACGATGCGTCCCTCCAGCGACACCTCGACGCCTTTTAGCCCGTTCACGTAGCCGGAACCGTCCCAGCGCTCGTGGTGCGTCCTCACCACCTCGGCCACCGCCGGCGGCAGCTCCAGCGACTCGCAGATCTGCGCCGAGTACTCCGCGTGCATGCGCACGTAGTTGAGCTGGTACTGCGTCATCGGCCGCAGCCCGAACAGCACGCGGCGCGAGACCCGCAGCTTGCCCACGTCGCGCAGGACAGCCCCGAGCAGGACCGTCTCCACCGATTCCGTCGCCAGGCCCAGCTCCCCGGCCAGCGCCACGGCGTAGGCAGGGGTCGGGTCCTCGCAGCAGGCCACGTTTTGTTCCAGCGCCGCGTCGCAGACCGCGCGCACCTGCTCCAGCTGCAACGGCGAGATCGTGACGAGCCGCGCCTGCGGTGGCGGCTCGAACTCCGACCCGCCAACGACCCTCAGGTGAGGCCGCAGCACGTCCAGGTCATCGATTCGTCCGATCATCGTCAGACCGCCCTTCTGGGGTCCGTCCCACCCTAGAGACGAGCGCGCGACACCAGACCTTGCTCTCGACGCCCTACGCCCCCGCTTTACAGGCGCCCCTTCGCCCACGATGCTCTCTGGGTGAAACTCGCGTGGCCTCTCAGCCGCAGACACCTCGGGCCGCTGTTCGGGGCGCTCGTCCTCACGCCGGGGTTGCTCTACCTTGCCGTGCCGCTGCTGTTCGTCTCAGCCGTGTTCAGCTTCGGCCTCGCGACCCTGCATCCCTTCGCCGCCATGCTCGTGCCGCTGGGCATCGGCGCCGCGTTCGCCAGCGGCGGCGTCTCGCGTCCCGAGGCGCGGCTGGCGGGGTCGACGCGCCTCGCGCTGTTCGCCATCGCCGCGGGTTTCGGCCTGCTCGCGTTGCTGACCTCCGGGAGCGGCGACCTGGGCACCACGCTGTTCGGCGAGCCGTGCCGCCCGGAGCTGCGGGCGCCGGCGTCCCCCTGCCCCGAACGCGAGTGGCACGACCTCAACTGGCTGGTGTTCGTCCCGGCGTTGAGCCACGCCCCTGTGGCCCTCCTAGGCGCCGCCACAGGCAACCGGCGCGCCGCGACCGTCCTCGGCGTCAGCGCGCTCGTTATCGCCGGGCAGGTCTTGCTCGTATCGCTCCTGCTGCTCGTCTACCTCGCCGTCACGCTGTGAGGCCGGGCGGTTCTTAGAGGGCGGGGTCGAGCGACGCAACGCAACGCGCGGCAGGCGTGGCGACCGCAGAGGACGCGCCTCTTGGCGGAGGCGCCGCCGGGTCTTGCGAAGGGCTAGAGGGGCGCCGCTACCAGGTGCGGACCTCGCCGTCGTCGAAGCAGGAGCCGGGGGTGAGGCGCATGGCGAGGAACATGCGGCTGGCGGGCAGGGTGATGGCGTGCGCGGCCCAGTGCTCGCGTTCCGATTCGGGGAGGAGCAGGAGGCCGGTGGCCTGGACGTGGATGGCGTCCTCCTGCGGGGCGATGCCGAAATCGAGCGACCAGCCGCCCTGCTTGCGCACGCGGCCGACGGTGTCGGTGCGGATCACGGAGAAGCCGGCGCCTTCGCGGTAGCGGTCGAGGACGGCGGCGGCGAAGTGGAGGTGGAGGAGGGAGGGGTCGCCCGCGACGAGGGCTCGTCGCAGGGCGACCCGGTGGACGGTCTCGTAGTCATCGGTGTCAGGCATTGGAGGCTCCGTCTGGAGAGTGGAGGGGGCACCCCCTCACCCTAACCCTCTCCCTCGAGGGAGAGGGGATGCGTAGTGCGCAGGGCGTCGCCTGGTTGCCTGACACCGTCGTCAGGGCTTCTCGACGGGGACGCCGACCATGCTGCCCCACTCTGTCCAGGAGCCGTCGTAGTTCTTGACGTT
>DATDQG010000026.1:0-7610 GCA_035292365.1 Dehalococcoidia bacterium | reverse complement strand
ACGAGACGACCGCCGCCGTCGAGGCCCTCGGCCGGCGCGCCCTCGCCGTGCGCTGCGACCTCAACGTCGAGGCGGACGTCGAGTCCCTCATCGAGACGGCCCTGGCGAGCTTCGGCAAGGTGGACATCCTCGTCAACAACGCCGCCGCCCGTGTCCAGACTCCCTTGCTCGACACGCCGCCGGCTCGCTGGGACCTGATGATGAACATCAACCTCCGCTCCTCGTACCTGCTGATGCGCGGCCTGGTGCCCAAGATGCTGGAGCAGGGCTGGGGCCACCTCGTCACCATCTCACCTGCGCTCAGCGCTGAGGCTGGGCGAGGCGCCATCGGCTTCAACATCTCGAAGCAGAGCGCCACCATGCTCACGCTGGGCCTCGCCCGCGAGCTGGCCGGCAAGGGCGTCGCCGCCAACTGCCTCCAGCCCCAGGGCCAGCGGGACACCTGGTCGACGCGCTTCACCGGCAACTTCGATCCCAGCCGCCTCCTCAGCGCTGATGTGATGGGCGACGCCATCGTCCACGTCTGCAACCAGGACCCGAACACCTACACCGGGCGCGCCCTGAGCGACCTGGACGTCCTCAAGGAAGCCGGCATCACCGACCTCGCACGCTACCGGGTGGAATCTTAGCCAACAGGCCCGTGTTGCACCTCAACGAGGAGTGGACGGCCGAGCGGGTCTCGCGCAGCATGTGGCTGCCGCTGGGCGTCCTGGGTCGCACCGCCGCGGAGCTGCGGCTCTGCCCCCACTGCGAAGGGACCTACTACCGCAGCAACGCCGGCGCCTGTCCCCGTTGCGGCGGGTCGGTCGCGCAAGAGCCGCCTGAAACCGTCAACCTTCACTTCGGCCTAGTCTGAAGGGAAGACGCTATCCCGTGACAGCTACGCCTGCCCTTATCGTCGCCGAGAGAGACCGATCGATCGGGGTATCCCGAGAAGCCGAAACTGCCCATCCCGAGCGTGCCTGCCCTGAGCCTGTCGAAGGGTCGAAGGATGGCGGGGGCTTTGGGGTGTCCCCCAGTACGCTCCTGGGCGGGCGGGTGGGAAGACCCAGGAGCCAAGGCCTGATGAGCCGGTGTCATCATTTGCCCAACGACCATCAGCGCGACATCCGAGAACCTGCACCGTGGCCTAGTCTGAAAGGAGTCATCCCATGGCGGTCGAGGTTGGCCAGCCGGCCCCCGACTTCTCCCTGCCCCAGACCCTTGCGCGCGAGCGGCTCACATTGACCGAGCTGCGCGGCAAGAAGCTCATCTTCGCCTGGCACGTCGCCGACTTCACCGGCGGCTGAGAGCGTCAGCTCCGCAACTTCGAGCGGGACTACGACCGCTTTGCGGAGAAGAACGCTCAGATCGTGGGCGTAAGCGTCGATCCACTGCCCTCCAGCCGCGCCTTCGCCGAGCACTGCTCGGTCACCAAGTTCGCCCTTGCCTCCGACTTCCATCCGAAGGGCGAGGTCGCGAGCAAGTACGGCGTCTACAACGAGGAGCGCGGCACCGCCCGTCGCTCCGTCTTCATCATCGACGAGAACGGCGCCCTCCGCTGGAGCAAGGTCTACACCGAGGGCATCCCCGACAACGAGGAGCTTCTAGCGGAACTGGACAAGTTCTAAACCATTCATCTTCCGGCATTGAGAATAATGTCACCCCCGACACTCGCTGGAACGATGGCCTACGACCGTGACTCAGATGTCCATCAACGACATCCGGTCAGCGCCGCGCGTCAGGCCGACTGATGAGACGAGGAGGAGATGGGGCGTCGGTGCAGCTGCGACAACGGTGTCTTGCTAAGCCACCATCGCTGCGTCATTCTGTTGGAAATGCAAAGGACTGTGATTCAAACAGCGATTCCCTATCCTTTGATTTGGCGTGAAGGAGAACTCGTAGTTCGTCTGGGTAATGAACTTTTCAGCGTTCAGTTCAAACGCACATACGGCCCTCCGCCAGGTCAGGAGAGTGGAGTGCCGAGTGCTATCGCATCCAATAACGTGGAACTCCGCTATGACCGGCTAGCGCGAGTCGCGCATACAGCATTACAAATCCTTCTTCCCACTTATGTAGAAGACCACCGAGAATTGGTGGCAATTATTCATCGGTTAGTAAACCGAATCATCGAGGTTTACCGTTTAGCGACCGGTGAATTTTACCTTGACACAATTCCAAAACACGAACTGTGGCCCTATTTGACGAGAACCGTAGATGAAGAAGGCATGCTCTCCCCAGAAATAACGTATAGCAAAGATTTTGGCTATGGTGTCACTTTAGCTCGCTTTGCTTCCGTTCCTGATGACGCTAGACAGCTTCTACTCTCTGGCTCAGAAGTTCCTATCCCTAGCATCTTGTTTCTAAATGCCCGTAGAGAAGAGCTATTCGAGAACTTTCGCCTCGCTGTTGTAGAAGCCGAAACAGCGTTTGAGACATTAGTTGAGAACATAGTAGCCAGATATTACAGGAAGGCTGGCCTTTCGGAGCCTGACATTGATGCGAAGCTGAACGCTGGCTTGAAAAATCTCCTAAAGGACCACATTCCTAGCTGCTGCGGTGAGGTTTTTGTCGGCACACAGGAGCACACAGATTGGGAGACAGATCTCTATGATCTACGTAACGCCGTTGTCCACTCTGGAGCATCAGCGGATGCTGACAAAGCGGCACGAGCCCTGGCTGCCGCAGAAAGAGCTTTGGATTGGTTATCGAAACGGATGCCCGTCTAGCACCTTAGCACGCGTGCCTCTACGTGAATGATTTCAAGAACACGTCCGCAACCAAACTATCTCCCATGGTCTGTCCTGACAAGCCTTAACTACGGGAGACAGCTGCGGAAGTCGCGTATCTTGGTTCCGGTGGGCCCGTGCCTCCAAATCCACGTAGCACTAGCGCTCCAAGATCTGCCGAGGCGACTGCCTGGTACGATCAGACTCCCTGTTAGCTCTCTGCCGCGAGTGATGTAGCTTCCGGGAAAGGCGTTGACTGTGTAGATTTCTGTTCCGCTGTCGTAAGTCGCCACATTCACTTGCAGCTCGTCCACGTACCAGTCTGAGTCATCTCGGACGCGCCAAGTGAATACCCAAGTGTCTGCTCCTGCTTGAAACGGCTGTTCAACACGACAGTAAAGAGCAGTGTTAGGGGGAGTTGGGGGTCTCGTCGCTGTCGGCTGCGGCGCCGCTGCAGGAGGCTCACCGCGTCGCAGATTCTCGACGCGCACCCACGCCTCTCGACCTGCACCGAACTGGACAAGATACCAAGTTCCTCCAGCCGTACCCGTGCAGGCATCCCTTAGCGTCACACGTGCGAACTCGGCTATGCCACCTGAATACGGGCTATCTTCCTTCGGCAGCGATCTCGCCCTTACTCCGATACCTTGCCCAGTGAACACGTAATGGGGATCGCTCGCCGAAGTGGGAAGCGACCCACCCTGCATACAGCCAGTGCCACCGACACCGCTTGAAGGCGCTGCGGTCGGAACAGGAGTCGTGGAGCGCTGCACGACTCCCTGCTGTAGTAAGGGCAAAACGCGCCCAATATCTTCACCGGAGAGTGCGAACGCCAACCCCTCGAGGGCTGTTGTTCGGCCTTGCAGCCGAGTCTGCAGGACGCCGATCACTTCGCCAGCGTCATTGAGTAGCGGACCGCCACTATTGCCTGGGTTAATTGCGGCGTCTGTCTGGACCTCCTGGAAGGCATGCCCAGGCACGGAGCGAATGGCCGACACGATGCCACGCGTGACCGTCGGCGCTCCTTCAAGCCCGACAGCGTAGCCAATGGCAACCGCTTGCGTGCCGACGTTGGGCATCGAGCCCAGGGCAAGAGCTTTCCTCTCTAAGCTCGGGGCCGTAATCAGGGCCAGGTCCGCGTCAGCGTTCGCTCCGAAGAGCCGTGCTGTATGCTTTCTTCCGTCGGCTGTCACGAGAGTCACTTGGTCCGCTGCCTCAACAACATGGTAGGCGGTCAACACCTGACCCACTGCGACGACGAACCCGCTACCGCTACCAAGCGGTGTCTCAACTCTGACAACGGATGCTACTGCGTCCTGAAGCCAACTGAGCTCGCGGCTAGGAGCGGAAGTGAGTGTCTCAGAACCTGCTGGCGGAACAGTCGGTGTTGGCGTTCGGCCGCTTCCCCAAGAGCGGCCAAGCAACGTCCCCACGGCAAGAACCAACAGCCCAGCCCCCAACACGATGAGGATGACGAGGTACCCAGGGTATCGGCGCAATGTTGCGGCCTCGTGCGGAACGCGGCGGATGGCGTGGGAAGCGTAACCGCAGTTTGACCTAACGTCAAAAGACGGGGCCTCTGTCTCTCGCGGTTGCCCGCCGAACGCCGCCAGGCAAAACGACACGCCGTCCGGCCGTAGGGGCGAGGTTCCCTCGCCCGCTCTTGCAGGCACCTCTTCCCCGCGCAGAACACCCGTGCTATAATGTCCTCGCAGCAGTTCAGCCGGCACTTCGCATCCAGCAGCCGCCCGCTACAAACAATCAAGAACCTCAGCAAACTCACGAACGAAAGTGCCCCAAAAACGTCTCTTTTTTCTTAACAATCAAAAACTCCGCTGGCGCTCTTGACGCCCGTCACCCCCGCCGCCTACACTCCTACCAGCACCTCAACAACCAACGACCTCCCCGGGTGTCCGCCTATGGCGGATGAAACGGGAAGTGCGGTGTAAAGCCGCCGCGGTCGCGCCACTGTAAGCGGTAAGCCTGCCGGCAACACGCCACTGGTTGAAAGACTGGGAAGGCGCCGGCAACCCCTCGGCTGTAGAGGCGAGCTCACCTCGCCCTTTCCGAGGAGCCGCGAGCCAGGAGACCGGCCCAGGGAGGACAAGTAGCGGCTCTTCGCGGTCTGGGAGCGCCTACCGGCTCATCGCCTGTGCTGTAACGCAAAGGCCCCGACTCCGAAGCGTCGGGGCCTTATCCTATGCAGACAGCGACGACCAATCCGACAGCGGCCACCACTTACCGCCCTATCGGCGCGCGTCTGGCAGCGGCTACCGCCTTCCTGGCGCCGCTCCTCGTGGTCTCTGTCCTACTCGCCACTTCGCTTGGGCCCACCCGCATCCCCTACGCCGCCAGCGCGGCGATCCTGCTGGAGCGCGTCGGGCTGCGCCTGAACATCCCGTACACCGACCTCCAGCAGCGCATCATTATGCAGGTGCGCCTGCCGCGTGTGCTGACCGGCGCGCTTGTCGGCGCGGCGCTTGCACTGTCTGGCGCCGCACTACAGGGCCTCTTCCGCAACCCCGTCGCCGATCCTGGCGTGCTGGGCGTCTCCAGCGGCGGCGCGGCGGGGGCGGTCGCGGCCATCGCCCTGAACCTCCAGGCGCTGCACCCGCTCGTGCTGGCGGCGGCGGCCTTCGTTGGCGCCATGGTAGCCGTAACGCTCGTCTATGCCACGGCAGCCGCCGGGGGACGCTTCTCGCTCGCCGCGCTGCTCCTGGCCGGCCTCGCCGTGTCCTCCTTCCTCGGCGCCGTGACCTCCACCATCATCTATTTCTCGGCCCGGGACGCCGAGGTGCTGCGTGAGATCTTCTTCTGGCTCCTCGGCGGCCTCGACGCGCGGAGCTGGGCCCACGTGCGCTTGGCCGCGCCTCCAATCCTCCTGGGCACCGTTGTCCTGCTCGCCTTCGGCCGCGACCTTAACCTCCTCCTGCTCGGCGAGGAGCAAGCCCGCTCTCTCGGCGTCTCGGTGGCCTGGGCCCGTCGTATCCTGCTGGTGACGACCGCGCTGATCACCGGCGTCGCCGTGGCCGTCAGCGGCACCATCGGCTTCGTGGGCCTCATCGTGCCGCACCTGCTGCGCCTCGTTGTCGGCCCCGACCACCGCGTGCTGCTTCCGGCCGCGGCCTTGGGCGGCGCCATCTTCCTCGTCCTAGCGGACACGGTTGCCCGCGTCGCCCTGGCCCCCACCGAGATGCGCCTCGGCATCATCACCGCCTTCCTCGGCGCCCCCTTTTTCCTCTTCTTGCTCGTCCGCGCCTCGCGTCAGGGCGCGCTACCCTAGACCGGAGGTATCCATGCGACTCGCCACCCTGCTCCTCAGCCTCCTCCTTTTTGCCTGCGCCCCAAGCGGCACGCCCGCGTCGCCGGCTGCGGAGCCGCCTTCGCCCGCCCAGATCGCCGTCGAGCCGACCCCCAGCGGCCCAACCCGTCAGGCCCGCATCCTCGACCCGAGCAACCACGACTGGCCGCGCAAAGTGCAAGGCGCCGACGGACGCGAGGTCACGATCGCTCAGAAGCCCCAGCGCATCCACACCCTCTCCCTCGGTGCCGACGAGATCAGCATACGGCCCGTCCGCTCCCAGCGCATCGCCGCCATCACGACCTTCGCCACTGACCCCAACATCTCGAACATCGTGCAGGCGAGCGCCAACATCAAGAAGGTGGCCCGCGACGCGGAGCAGATCCTGGCCGTGCAGCCGGACGTGATCGTTGCCAGCCCCTTCAGCCGCCGCGAGTTGCTGCAGCAGCTCGTGGACGCCGGCATCCCCGTGGTCGTCAGCGACCTGCAGAGCGCCTTCGGCGCCTACGAGGAGGAGATCCGTTTCCTGTCCTACCTCTACGGCGAGGAGGAGCGTGGGGAGGCCCTCATCCGCGAGGTCCGGGAGCGGGTGTCACGCATCGACAGCGTCGTGGCCGTCAAGCCCGCGGCGCAGCGCCCGCGCGTCCTCATCCTCTCCGGCGTCTCGGGCGGCGGCGCCTACTCAGTCGCCGGCAAGAACACCACCCGCGACGGCATCATCCTGCGCGCGGGCGGCATCAACCCGGCCGCCGAGATCGGTCTGGAAGGGGCCAAGCAGGTCAACATCGAGACGGTCATCCAGATGCGCCCCGATGTCCTCATCTTCAACGATGTCGACGTGGCAAGTCCGAACATCCGCACCGAGGTGCTGGCAAATCCGGTGCTCCAAGACCTACCTGCCATCAAGAACAACCGCATCTACACCCTGCCGGCCCGCTACGTCGACACGCTCTCGCACTGGAACGTGCGCGGCATGGAGGAGCTGGCCAAGCTCCTCTGGCCGCAAGACTTCGCCGGCTTCACGTTCGTCGACTTTGCGCAGGAGTGATGGCACGGAGCCGGGCCGTAGGGCCGACCGGCCGGTCGCCCCTACGCTTTCGCTTGCTGGTCACTGACGCCTGCGGCTACACTGCCCCTTAACCATGAGCCAGACCGACGGCCCCTCCCGCGTCGAAGCCAGCGACCTCAGCGTCGCGCTCCAAGCGCGCACCATCATCGAGCGGCTGAGCCTGCGCGGCGAGGCTGGCGAGTTCATCGGCCTCGTCGGACCCAACGGCGCCGGCAAGACGACCCTCCTGCGCACCCTCGCCCACGTGCTAGCGCCGCAAGAGGGAGCGGTGCACGTCGACGGGCGCGACCTGGCCCACATGAGTCCGCGCGCTGTTGCTCAGGTCATCGCGCAGGTGCCCCAGACCACCAGCCTCGACTTCGGCTTCACTTGCCTGGAAGTGGTGCTCATGGGGCGCTCCCCCTTCCTGGGCCGCTTCGAGCTTGAGAGCAGCCGCGACCGGCACCTCGCCGAGGGTGCGTTGGCCCTCACCGGCGCTGCGCACCTGGCCCAACGGCCCATCACCGCCGTCTCCGGCGGCGAGCGGCAGCGG
>DATDQG010000025.1:0-3290 GCA_035292365.1 Dehalococcoidia bacterium | reverse complement strand
CGCCCGCCCTCCTCTCCAGCGAGCTGCCGACTCCAGACAGCCCGCCGGTACGCGTGCGCCTCCTCGGCGAGGACCTCGTCGCCTTCCGCGACACGAACGGCAGCGTGGGACTCTTCGTCCAGTCCTGCCCCCACCGCGGCGCATCGCTCTTCTTCGGCCGCAACGAGGAAGAAGGCCTGCGCTGCGTCTACCACGGCTGGAAGTTCGACACCGCCGGCGCCTGCGTCGACATGCCCTCCGAGCCCGCCGAATCCAACTTCCGCGCCAAAGTCCACGCCCGCACCTACGCAGCCACCGAGCGCAACGGCGTCATCTGGGTCTACATGGGCCCGCGCGAGACGCCGCCGCCCCTGCCCGAGTTCGAGGCCAACCTCGTCCCCGAGGCCGGCGTCACCTTCAGCAAGGTCCTGCGCGAGTGCAACTGGATGCAGGCCCTCGAAGGCGACATCGACACCTCGCACCTCGGCTTCCTCCACTTCGGCGCATCGAAGCCGGAAGACGCCGTCGAAGGCTCCTTCGACTAC
Organism: Dehalococcoidia bacterium; assembly: GCA_035292365.1. Classification (GTDB taxonomy): domain Bacteria; phylum Chloroflexota; class Dehalococcoidia; order DATDQG01; family DATDQG01; genus DATDQG01. The sequence goes on along the minus strand of DATDQG010000025.1, from coordinate 2,766 downwards.
TACGTCCGCAAAGACCGCGCCCCCCGCTACGACGTCATCGACACACCCGTCGGCACGTCATACGGCGCCTACCGGCCTGCGGAAGCCGACACGATGTACTGGCGCATCGCCCACTTCCTCTTCCCCTGCTTCGACATGATCCCCACCGGCGACCTCGGCGTGCAGGTCCTCGTCCGCGCCTGGGTGCCGCTCGATGACGAGAACACGATGTTCTGGGGGATCAACGTCACGAAGTCGATGGCCGTCGGCCAGGGCGGCCCCGGCTCCGAGACGCGGACGCCCGCCGCCATTCGCGTCGGCACCTCCGCCGCAGACCGCGGGACATTAGAGTTTCTACCGCCGTCGTCCGGATGGCTGGGCAAGTCGCGCATCAGCCAGACCGCCGCCAACGACTACGGCATCGACCGCGAAGCCCAGAGCAGCGGCCAGAGCTTCACCGGCATCCCCGGCATCTTCCAGCAAGACCAGGCGATCACCGAGAGCATGGGCAAGGTCTACGACCGCACCCACGAGCACCTCGGCACCTCAGACGCGATGGTCATCCGCACCCGCCGCCGCCTGCTAAACGCCGCCAAGGCCCTCCGAGACGAAGCCGTAACCCCACCCGCCGTCGACGAGCCCGCCCTCTACCGCGTCCGCTCAGGCGGCATCATCCTCCCCCGCGGCACCGACTGGCTAGAAGCCACCCAAGACCTCCAGCACCCCACCGTCGAGGTAGCAGCCCCAGCCACCGGCGCGAGAGCGTCGGGAACCTAGACTTCGGGTTCTGAGCTTTGGGACGACTCTACTTCTTGCCCCTGTAGGTAGGCGCGGACGACTTCGCGCCCTTCATCCGCTCTTTCGCGGATGATTCTGTCCAGCGCCGGTAAAGCGTCTCTCTGGAACAGGCTTTCCCGCTTCATGTAGTCCACACTGAGGTGTTCCTTCAGTCCAGCAAGTGCAACTCCAAGTAGTTTCACGAGTAGCCAAGTAGTCAGAGCTGCCTCGCCGCCTATAAGGGGCCTCGAGTAGTAGCCCTGCGGGGCGAACTCGGGCTCACCGGCCGCCAACGCATGAATGTCTGTAATCCCTACGGTTGCCGCGTATGACACGTGTGAGAATTGCTGATAGAACTTTTCCTCGTCCTGCCGCCTCGCCATCCACAATGTGCCGTATCCTGGCTTTTCTGAATTGAAGGCGTTGCGGACGAATCGCCGGGCAGTCTCCACTTTCACAGCCCGATTCCTTCCGTGAGCCTTTAGCCAAAGGTCAGCAAAGTCAGCACTCACGGCCGCAGCTCCGGCGTACTCATACGCTTCCCAAACTGGTCGGCGATGATTCATCGCTGCGGACCAACGACCTTCAGTCAAGTCCGTCCACGTGGCGGCGAGTAGTTGGTAAGCAACCCCGAGGATCTTCTTGCAAGCTCGTTGTTCCAGTGTTGTTTCTTCGATTCGAAGAGCCTCAAGTAGAAGACCCATTCCTTCCTCGAAGATGGGAAGCTCCTGGCCAGCGTTGCGAAAGAACTGCGCTCGGCATTCGCTAGAATGTGCCCGGTGAGTGTCTCGCCACATCATCGTTCAAGTATAAAACGCACGAATGTTCTTTGCGTGTGTCAGGCGCGGAGCCTCCACCACGCCAGCAGGGGTAGCGGGGGCGCAGCCCATGCGCGGGGTGCGCGAGGGGTGTCCCCTCGCTCTCTTTTCCTCTTCCCCTCTTAATCAAGAAAGGGGCGGAGCACACAAGCCCGCCCGAAGGAAGGGCGAAGGACGCGCAGCCCCGACGCCCCGTCCGCCCGACAACGCCCCGTCTCACCCTCACGCCCAGCGAGAGTCTCTAGCCCAGAATCGCCTCGAGCGCCGCGTAGCGCGCCGGATCGATCTCGCGGAGGCGCCATCCGTCACTGAAGTAAAGACCGCAGCTGATTGCAAAGTCCTCGAGCGCGGTTTGTGGCGGAGGCGTCATCGCCCACTGACCAACGGCCGGCCACACCGTCGTCACAAGTTGGTTCCAGGTGCGCGCCTCGCTGGTCTGATCCCACTCGTGCAGGTCGTACGGGAACACGGGTTCGGTACCCAGTTCTTCGAGGATCGTCAGGTGCTGGTGCGCGTGGCAGGCTTCGTGCCGCAGCGTCCAGGCTGACTCCTCGGGGCACACCACCGACGTGCGCGTCGGCGCCCAGTAGTAGTTCACCTCATGTGGCGCGCCCAGCGGGCAGGAGCCGTCCGGCAAGCATCCCTCGGATGTCACGTACACGCTGTAGCCGTCCGGCAAACGAAGCGCCGGCCGCGTGGCCGTTGGCCGGATCGGCGTTGGTGGTGTCATCGTGGCGCTGGCAATCGGTATCGGCGTTGACGTCTGCGCCGGCGCCTCCGTTGCTGGTACACAGGTTGGCTCCGGCGAGGACGTAGCCATAGGCGTCTGCTCGGTTATCGTCGTCGTCGGCTCATGCGGCACGTTGGTCTGACCACCGCTCCCGCAGGCCATGACAACCACAAGCGAGACCGCCATCACCAGCCACCCTCGGTTTGCACGCACCATCACCATCAGTATCGGCGGCGGCATAACGCCGATTCGTGCCCAACGGCCCCAAACCGCTCGCCAGACGGCCCTCCACACTGCTAGGCCACAGCCAAGCTCCTTGTCGACAGCAGCGCTCAGCCCGAGGAGGCATCAGCAGGGGTAGCGGGGGCGAAGCCCATGCGGGGGGAGTCTGAGGGGTCTCCCCTCAGTTCTTAAACCAAGAAAGGGGCGAAGCAAACAAGCCCGCCCGCAGGAAGGGCGAAG
>DATDQG010000024.1:0-5700 GCA_035292365.1 Dehalococcoidia bacterium | reverse complement strand
GCAAGCTCTCGGTGTTCCTGCGCGGCCAGAAGCTGAAGGGCTCCTGGACGCTGGTCAAGACGCGACGCGCTGAGAACGAGTGGCTGCTCATCAAACACCAGGACCAGGCCGCCGACCCGACACGCGACATCCTGAAGGAGGACCGCTCCGTCCTCTGCGGACTCACCGTCGAGGACCTGAAGGCTGGCCGACTGCCCTCGCCAACGCGCCGGAGTGCCAGCCCCTCAGCCCTGCCCGGCGCTCGCCCGGCACCCGCTCCCCCAACCCTCGAGCCCATGATGGCCAGCCTCACGGACAAGCCCTTCTCGCACTCGGCCTGGCTCTTCGAGCCTAAGCTCGACGGCATTCGCGCCATCGCCCTGGTCCGAGAGGGCGCGGTCAAGCTCCTGTCACGGCGTGGCCTCGACGCCAGCCGGCAGTACCCCTCCCTGGCCGAGGTCCTGGCACGCCAGCCGGAACGGGACATGGTGCTCGACGGCGAGATCGTTGCCCTGGACGACGAAGCCCGCCCCTCCTTCCAGCGTTTGCAGCAGCGCCTCAACCTGACCCGCGCGGCCGACATCCGGCGCGCCGAGGCTCAGGTACCCGTCCTCTACTATGTCTTCGATCTCCTGCACCTCCAGGGCCACGACCTACGCAACGTCCCTCTCGAGCAGCGCAAGGCCCTCCTGGCGAGCGTCCTCGTCCCCTCGGAGCAGGTCCGCCTGCTGGAGCACTTCGAGGAGCACGGCGAGGCCGCGTACGAAGCCGCGGTCGCCCACGGCCTCGAGGGCGTCGTTGCCAAGCACCGTGACAGCATCTACGAATCGGGACGCCGCTCGCGCAACTGGCTCAAGGTCAAGGCCGTCCTCAGCGACGACTTCGTCGTCGCCGGCTACACGCAGGGGCAGGGCGGACGCGCCGCCACCTTCGGGGCGCTCGTCCTTGGCGAGCACGACGACGCGGGGCAGCTGCGCTACGTCTGCAACGTGGGCAGCGGCTTCGACGACCGCACCCTCGCCGATCTGCTCCGACGCCTCCAGGCCCTCCGCACCGACGACTCGCCGTTCCTTGAACCCCCGCCGCTAAAACCGCCGCCAGTCTGGGTGCGGCCTGAACTGGTCGCCGAGGTCAAGTTCGCTCAGCGGACCCACGACGGTGCGCTGCGCGCCCCCGTCTTCCTCCGCCTCCGCGAGGACAAGCCCCCCGGCCAGGTCGTCCACGTCGAGGTCGCCCCGGCACCGAGCGCCAACGGCGGCTCGAAGGACACCGCCGCCGCCATCGCCGAGGACGTGAACAGCGTGCTCGACCAGCTGGGGGCGCGGCGCGACGCCTTCATCTTGAAAGTCCAAGGCCACAGCATCGCCCTCAGCAACCTCGACAAGGAGCTCTGGCCGGCCCTCGACGGCGTGCGTCCCCTCACCAAGCGCGACCTACTTGTCTACTTGGCGCGGGTCGCCCCATACCTGCTGCCTCACCTGAAGGACCGCCCGCTTACCCTGACACGATACCCGAATGGCATCCACGGCGAGTACTTCTACCAGAAGCACTGGGACGCTCCTAGACCTGATTTCGTCGAGGGCGTGCGGCTCTTCTCCGAGCACAACCTGGGCGACCAGGAGTACCTGATGTGCAACAACCTGCCGACGCTCCTCTGGCTGGGCCAGCTGGCCGACCTGGAGCTGCACACCTGGTACTCCCGCGTCAGCCCCGAGCCCGACGGCGATCACCTCTCGACTCGGTTCACCGGCTCCGAGGAGAACATCGAGGCCTCGCTCCTCAACTACCCCGACTTCATCGTCTTCGACCTCGATCCGTACATCTACTCAGGCAGGGAAGCCAAGGGCGCCGAGCCGGAGCTGAACCACAGGGCCTTCGAGAAGACGCGCCAGGTCGCTCGCTGGCTCAAGGAGGTCCTGGACTCGCTCTCGCTGTCCTCCTTCGTCAAGACCACGGGCCGGACCGGCCTCCATATCTACGCGCCGATCCTGCGCCAGATCGACTACGACGCCGTCCGCTCGGCAGCCCAGACCATCGGCCTGTTCCTGTTGCGGCAGCACCCGCGCGACATCACCATGGACTGGTCGGTCGAGAAGCGGACCGGCAAGGTCTTCTTCGACCACAACCAGAACTCGCGGGGAAAGACGCTCGCCTCGCTCTATTCGCCGCGCCCCTCGCCCAACGCCGCCGTCTCCATGCCGGTCCGCTGGGACGAGCTCGACGACGTCTATCCCAGCGACTTCACCATCCTGACCGCGCCGGAGCGCCTCGCCCACGTCGGCGACCTGTGGGCCGACATCCTGCAGGCAAAGGCCGATGTTAGAGGGATCTTGGATAGGGGAGCATAGCGTAGCGGTGGGATGTATCCCGCAGACTGTCCCACTCCGAGCGGATATTCTCCGTCAATCGACTGCGATATCCTCTCGGGTTTTGCTCGCAAGCAGACCGATGAAGTGAACACCAAGCAGCTCGGCGATACCGGCGTCCTCTTGCCGGAGATCGGCCTCGGCACCTGGCGTTACACCGGCGGCGTGACTCCGCTGCGACGAGGGATCGAGCTTGGCGCCTTCCTGATCGACACCGCCGAAGCCTACGGCACCGAGGGGGTCGTGGGCGAGGCGGTCCAGGATATCCGCGACCGTGTCTTCATCGCCACAAAGGTATCGCCGAGGAACTTCCGGCGCAACGATGTCCGGCAAGCAGCCGACCGAAGCCTGCAGCGCCTCCGCATCGATTACATCGACCTCTACCAGCTCCACTGGCCCAACTCGAGCATCCCCGTTGCTGAGACGATGTCGGCCATGGAGGACCTCGTGGACGCCGGCAAGGTCCGCTTCATCGGCGTCAGCAACTTCTCCGTGGCCGAGCTCGAGGAGGCGCAGGACGTCATGACGCGACACCGCATCGTCTCCAACCAGGTGCTCTACAACCTGGCCGAGCGCGACATCGAGGAGGAACTGCTCTCCTACTGCCAGCAGCGCGGCATCACCGTGATCGCCTACAGCCCGCTCGCCAAGGGGCTCAACAACCTCAGAGCTGCAGATGCGCGCGGCGTGCTACCTCAGATAGCCTCGCGCCTCGGCAAGACCGAAGCGCAGGTGGCCCTCTACTGGTGCATCGCCCACGACGGAGTCATCGCCATCCCAAAAGCGGACTCGATCAGGCACACCGAAGAGAACTGCGCCGCCTCTGGCTGGACGCTATCGCCCGAGGACGTGGCGCTCTTGGAGAGTGCCTTTCCGTTCTAGGAATCATCGATCAACGCGGGCCGAGCATTGCGACACGTCGTTTTTTTGCCATTTCCCCACCTATTCCCACCACGCTTCCGTATCAAATCGTCCCGGACATCGTTAGCATCGATAAATAACGCGCTGGCGCAGCCTGCACCTTAGGAGTCAGTCCAACAACACATGAACGTCTCGCATATGCCTTTCGAGGTGCTGGGCGTCCGGCCCGAGGCCGAACCAGCGCTCATCGCCACCGCCTACAAGGCCCTCGTACGGAAATACCATCCCGACGCGAATCCAGGTATGGACTCCCGCGAGGCCAACCGCCTGATGGCGGAGCTGAACTGGGCCATGGAGGAGCTGGAGCGCGATCTCCCCGGCTGGCGAGAGAAGGCCGCCCGACGCTTCCTGCCTCGCCCCGCCGTGATCCGTGCCGACTCCTCCACAAGCCAATGGCCACCGCCGAACGCCCTTGCGGTCCGGCAGTTACTCGAGGTGACGCCTCACGCCATCTGGCTCAGCGAACGGCGGCCGTCGGCCATCCTGACTGCTCGCGCGCCGGCCCTTCCACCTGAGGAGGTGCGCGTCCGCTTCGGTAGCGGTCTAGACGTCGCCCGTTTGCCTGCCGACGGCGACAGATCGGTCTTCCAAGTCTCGTTGCGCCAGGCGCCGGCCGACCAGCTGGCCATCGAGACGCTAGAAGTCGTTGCCGTCGGTTTTTCCAGCCAGCCAGTCTTCGTCGCTATAGAACGGCGCCGAACATTCAGTGCACACGGGGCAGCATCGGCGGACGTCTGGTTCTCGAAGCGGCTGGCCAGCAGCGACCGCTACATTTTCGGCCCGCGCTGACCAGAGCGCATTGCCCGCCGGGAGACCTTGAACGCACAACGCGAATAGCACCCGCGACCGCCTCTCAGGAAGGATAGTCATCTCGGTGCACCGCCTCAAGGGCGGCACTGCGTAAAAACCCGTCAGCCATGAATCCGCTTCTCAAGTAGAGCCCTGACGCGGGTACGGCCTTAGGCCCGTTTGCTGTAAGCTCACAGCCAAGACTCGGCTCACTGGAGTCAGGACCAGGAGAGACATTATGCAGCAATGGGAGTATCTGGAGTTGATCTACCTCGGCAGCGAAGGAGCATGGCTCGATAGCGGCGGCGTCACCGGCAGAGTGGGCAGAGTGCGACAGACCCACTCGCTCGCGGACAAGCTCAACGAGTTGGGGGGCCAAGGGTGGGAGTTGACGGGGGTACTGTCCGTCGACGAGGCCTACTACCGCCTCATCTTCAAGCGCCCGCATTGAGCGCGGATACCCCGCGCACTCGTCGATTCTGCCAGCCGTCGAGGGGCCTAACCAGCGGCTCCTGGTCGGGCCAACGACTTGATGGGTTGTTGAGCGTCCGGGGCAACCATATCTGATCGCCGTTGACGCCATGTCCAGTGATTGTGGCTTCGGCGAGACTATCCTTACGATTCATTCACACTCGGACATGTGCGGCCAGGCACGCAAACGCGCCAGGGGCGCTATTATGTGTGACGTTAGGATGTCGGCAGAGCGCGACGCCCGAGCGCCCGAGCCGCAGCTGCAAAGCCGCGACGACGGCTTGCCATGGCGCCGTCTGGGTCAAGCCAGCGATCGGCCGTAAGACACCGCCGAACCGTCGGGCCAGCTTGAGGCGGTAAGCGAGAACGGAGGCACACGTGGACCGAAGCCGTTTGGCCCAAGCCGTTGACGCTCAGAGAACAGACCGTCAGTCACGTCCGCGGACGTACGCTGCTGAGCTCCGCGCCGTCGGACAGGGCATCGAGCAGCTGAAGCTCGCTCAATTCGAGATCGAAGCGAACCAGGACGACTACATGGTCCGTTCCCTAGAGGGGGAGGCGCAGCAGTGGCGCTGGCCCCCCGATGTTGTTGAGCGGCTGGAGCACGAAGGAAGAAGGCAGCGTCAGCGCGCGGAAGGCATGCCGGAAGCCCACCGACCGTCGCAGGTCCTCCGCGCCCTCGGGCAATACCTGGACAACCTCGGCGCGCGTCCCAAGCGGATCACCAAGGGCACTGACGAGATCGTGATGGTTTATGAGACCAGCGCCGGCGGCAGGGTCACGGAGAGCCGCACGCTCTCCTCCGTATACGACCTGTGGGTACGCATGTACCTTCGTCGCCGCACGCGGAACTAGTCGAGCCGCAAAGCCACGTCAAAGAGCGCGGCAGCCCGCTGAGCCACACACCGGCGCCGTGGCGCCCGGATCCCTCAGCACATCAGCATCACAGGGATGGCGACTGGATGCGGTGAGGCTCCTAGCCGCGGGCTGCTGCCGGCCGAGCGCCAGGTTGGATCGTCGTTGGTCCCGCCGGCGCGTCCTCTCTTCCAACTTGAAGCGCCGACGCCGTACCGACGTCCTTAAAAGCGTCGGAGCGGACGACCGGGATCGAGCCCGCAACCTCCTCCTTGGCAAGTATCCCCCTGTAAGCGCTGTGCCACAGGCGTGGGGAAGT
>DATDQG010000023.1:0-10110 GCA_035292365.1 Dehalococcoidia bacterium | reverse complement strand
CGGTGGACGTGAACGTCCACCCCGCCAAGACCGAGGTGCGTTTCCGCGACGAGGGCGCCCTCTTCGTCGCCGTGCGCGGGGCGCTCACCCGCGCTCTGGAGCCGTTGGTCCTGCCGCTAAGCGCTTCGCCCTGGCTGGAATCGTCAGACGAGCCGGTCTCCGGAGTCGCGCCTGGGCCGTCGGGCTTCGCGCCGTCGCCCACTTCATGGGCAGGGCCGAAAGCGCAGCCGCCCGCGCCTCGTTTCGCCGAGGGCCTGCCGGTGCTGCGCGCCTTGGGGCAGGTGGCCAACACGTACATCGTGGCCGAAGGGCCCGACGGCGTCTTTCTCATCGACCAGCACGCCGCCCACGAGCGCTTGCTCTACGACCGGCTGCTCGCGGATGGAGATCCTCCTGAGGTGCAGGGGCTGCTCGAGCCGCAGACGGTTGACCTGACGCCGGCCGCCGCTGCCCGCTGGCGCGACGCGGCGTTCGTGCTGACCGACTATGGCTTCGTGGTCGAGCCCTTCGGCGAGCGGACCATGCTGGTACGCGGCGTGCCCGCGACCCTGGCCCATCGCGAGCCCGGCCGGGCGCTGCTGGATGTGCTGGAGGACTTGGCGGAGAGCCCGGGCGCCGACTGGCGTCAGCGCGCCGCGGCCTCGGTGGCCTGCCACAGCGCCGTCCGTCGGGGCGATGTGCTCGCGCCGGAAACGCTGCGCGATCTCCTGCGTCAGCTCGAGGTCGCCGCCTTCCCCCGCACCTGCCCGCATGGGCGTCCCACGCTCCTCCACCTCAGCACGGCGCAGCTCGGCCAGGAGTTTGGGCGGCGGTAGATCAGCCGTCCGATGGTCCCCTACTACCTGTCATACCATTAGTGTGGTAGCATGGATCCGAGGTGACCCATGTCGAGACGGACTGTCACAAAAATCACGATTAGTTTACCCATCCCGCTGCTTGAAGTCGCAGACAGATTGGCTCGAGAGCAGTCCACTAGCCGCAGCGGTGTTATCGCCCAGCTGCTAAAGAAGGACGAGGAGGAACGCATCCAGACACTGATGGAGGAAGGCTATCGGGAGATGGCCGAGGAGAGCCATCAGTTGGCGGAGCAGGCCTTTGCCGCTATCAGCGAGCTAGTGGGCCGCGCGACCCGGTGGGACGACCCTGCTCATGGCTAGACGAGGCGAGGTTTACTGGCTGGAGCTACTTGCCGCTAGTGGATCTGAGCAGGCAGATCGCAGGCCTGTTCTGGTCATCCAGAACGACGTGGGGAATCGTACGAGCCCCACCACCATCGTCGCCGCGATAACGTCCCAGCCTCGACGCCAGACGTATCCCTTCCATGTGCCCTTCACCGCCGCAGAGAGTGGCCTTCGTCTCGACGGCGCGGTCCTGTGTGAGCAGATCTTTACGGTCGATCAGCATAGGCTAGGACCGTTGGCAGGCGCTCTCCGCCAGGAGAGAATGCGAGAGGTCGATGTTGCCCTACACTATAGCTTCGGACTGGTAGGGTGATTACTCTGTCGTCCCCAATTCCCTCAGCCCCTCCTCCAGTTGCGGCAGCTCGCTGCGACCTCCTTTGCAGGTGGTCAGATGCTAACGGAGGTCGCTCAAAAGAAACAGTGCGAAAGGGATGAATCATAAGGCGTTTTGCGGAACTGGTGAGACTCTCTTAGTCGTTTCGTGCGCTAGGCGATCACCACGCCCAGCTCCTTCAGCTCCGCCTCGAGCTGCCGGACGTCCTTGTAAAGGAGCCCCTGGAGGCCGAGAGAGCGGATAGCCACCAGATTGCGCTCCTGGTCGTCTACCAGCAGGGTCTCCTCCGGTGCCACGAAGAGCCGCTCAAGGGCGATGAGGAAGATGGCCGGGTTGGGCTTGGTGACGCCGGCTTGGCCCGCGAGAACGAAGGTGTCGAAGAGTCGGCCCAGGCGGTAGCGCTCGATGAGCTCGTCCTCGAAGGAGTCGGGCTCGTTGGCGAGCAACGCCAAGCGGTAGCGCTGGTGCAAGCGCGTCGCCAGCGCAACCAGCGGTTGGTTGAGGCGTGCCGACGCTTCGATCTCCCGACGCACGGCGTCCAGGTCGCGTCCCAACAGCCGGCCCGCCTCGTCCCAATAGTCGTCGTCGCTGAGGTAGCCCAGGCAGCGCTGGCGCCAGGCGTCGCCCGTGCCGAGGGCGCGCTCGAGGCTGCCGGGCGTCAGGCCCAGGCGCTCGTCGTATAGCCGCAGACGGTCGGGATGATACGCCTCGATGAAGACGCCGTCCCAGTCGAACAAGATGGCCCGGATGGGGACGGCGCTGACGTTCAGGCGGTGGCTCCGTTGCGCGAGCGGAGGAAGCGCAAGTAGCGGCTGATGGCGACCGCTGCGCCCGCGACCGAGTGATAGGCCGGTATGCCGGCCTCGACGAGCCGCTCGGTCATCTGCTGCGCTGCGCGGCCCTCACGGGATGTGGCACCGTGGCGCACGATGAAGGCCGTGGGCTTGATCGGCCGTTGGCGCACCGTGTCGAGGATCACCTGTGTCCGGTCGTCGTCGGCGTTGCCCGGTGGGCCGAAGCCCATGCCGCCCAGCACCACGAGCATGTCGATGTTCGCGCTGCCGACGATCGCCTCGTAGGCCTGGGCGAAGTGGCGCGTCTCCAGGAGCGGCGAGGCGTCCAGCGGGTTGCGGATGCTGTGCCCAGCGAGCGGCACCATCTCGCGGAGCGTCTGTCTGGTCTCCTCCGGTAGAGGAGGCATCTCGAGGCCGGCCGCCGCGATCTCGTCGGTGGAGAGGACGCTCACGCCACCGCCCCCGGCGAGGAGGGCCACCCGCGGCCCTTGAGGCGGTCGCAGGAAGCGGAACGTGACTGCCAGGTCCACCATCTCCTCGACGCTCTGCACGCGGACCGCTCCCACTTGGCGGCAGAGGGCGTCCCAGAGGGCGTCGTTGCCCGCCAGCGACGACGTGTGCGAGGCGGTCGCCCGCGCGCCCGCCTCGGTGCGGCCGCCCTTGAGGATGAGCACGGGTTTGCGCGCCGCGGCCCGCTTGAGCGACTCGAAGAGCGGCCGTGCGTCGCCGGTGCCCTCGAGGTACGCGGCGATGATCTGCGTCGCGGGGTCCCAGGCGAGGTAGTCGAACAGCTCGGCGGCGCTGACGTCGGCGGCGTTGCCTACGGAGACGACCTTGCTGAAGCGGAGCCCGCGCAGCGCCCCCTTGCTCGTGAACTCGGAGGCATTGGTGCCGCTCTGGGAAATCATGCCCACGGGGCCCGGCTCGCGCGGGAACGCCTCGCTGAAGGTGAGGCCTGACTCGGGGCAGTAGACGCCCATGCAGTTCGGGCCGATCAGGCGGATGCCGCCGCGCTTGGCGATGGCCACGACCTCGCGCTCGAGGGCGATGCGCTCCGGCTCGCCGGTCTCGCTGTAGCCGGCGGTGAAGAAGTGGACCACCTTCACGCCCTTGGCGACGCAGTCCTCCATGAGGTGGGGGGTCACCGGCGCAGGCACGCTGGAGATGACGTACTCGACCTCACCCGGGATGTCGGTGACCCGGGGATAGGACGGCACGCCGCCGATCTCGGTCGCCTTCGGGTTCACGACGAGCAGCCGCCCAGGGAACTCATGCTTGAGCATGCCGCTGAGGAAGCCGCCGCCCCGCCCCGGGCGGCTGGAAGCGCCGGCGATGACCACGGTCTTCGGATGGAAGATGAAGTCCAGCGGGTGAGTTTCCGTCGTTGTTCCTGCCATCAAAGCCTCCCTCCAGGGGGTCTCTGTGGTTGCTTTTCGTGGTCGAATTGACCTATGGCTTTCTCCTCAACCGCGCCTTGGTCAACTGGTAGTCTGCCTCTAGGTTCAGCCACAGATGCGCAGATATCCCCAGTGCTTGCTCCAAGTCGAGGGCTGTTTCGGCAGTGATGCGCTTCTTGTCCCGCACAATCTCACTAATGACCTGGTAGGGACGGCCCATGAGCTCGGCGAGCTCCTTCTGGGTCATTCCGCGCTCCGCTAACTCTTCCTCCAGCAGCTCGCCTGGCGGGACTGGAAGGTCGCTCTGCGTTCGGCTCCTAGTCGCCATAGTGGTTCGTTACCTCTTCTACTCTAACCACGTCGCCCGTTTCATTGGGCACGACGATGAGGCGCCAGCGACCCTGAAGCGTCATTGCGAACTGGCCCGTTCTGCCACCGGTCAGGGCGTGCAGGCGTAGCGCGCGGATGTGATAGAGCTCGTTGAAGTCCCGCGCTGCAAGGAGAAGGTTGATCCTCTGGATGTAGCGCCGCGCCACCTCTGGCCCCCAGCGCCTTGTCGCTTCACGATAGCTCTCGAAGCATCTCTCCAAGTCATGGGTGCGGAACTGTACCTCCACTCTTCACCCTATCGCTGAATGCTAGCATCCGCGACGTGTCTTGTCGAGCCGCTACTCCAGTCCCAGCTCCCGTTTCACCTCGTCCGTGGCCTGGCGGATGACGCGCAGCTTCGCGATCGACTCCTCCGCCGTGCGCGTCTTGAGGCCGCAGTCGGGGTCCACATACACCTGCTCCGGGCGCATCACCTCGAGGGCGCGGTAGATGTTCGCCTTGACCTGCTCCACCGTCTCGGTCACATGCGTGTGCACATCCACGACGCCGAGGCCGATGTCCTTCGTGAAGGGGTGCTTGCGGAACAGGTCGATCAGGTCGTAGCCGCTGTTGGCCAGCTCCAGGTCGATCTGGTCGACCGGGATGTCGAGCATGTGCGGGTAGACCTGCGAGAAGTCGCCGTAGCAGATGTGCGTCAGCGTGTAGGCCTTGAGTCCCTGCGTGACGATGCCCATCGCCTTGATGAACACCTCAATCTCGTCCAGCCGCGTGGAGAAGGCCGGCTCGTCGACCTGGATGTACTTGCAGCCGGCGTCGTCCAAGTCCTTGGCCTCCTCGTGGATCACTTCGGCCATGGCGAGGATGAAGGCCTCCCTGTCCTTGTAGTGGTCGTTGAACGACCAGTCGGCCATGGTGTAGGGGCCGGTGAGCATGCCCTTCACGGGTTTGCCGGTCAGGCCCTGGGCGAAGCGCCACCAGTCGACCGTGATGGCCTCGGGACGCCTCACCTCGGCGACGGCCACCGGCTTGCGGTAGTACCGGTTGCCATAGGAGCGCACCAGGCCGCTGATGGCGAAGCCCTCCATGTTCTCGGCGAAGTAGGTCGCCATATCGCCCCGGTACATCTCGCCGTCCACGAGGATGTCGAGGCCGATCTCCTCCTGCGCCTCGATCCACTCGCGCGTGGCGCGTCGCTCCAGCTCCAGCAGTTCCTCGTTCGTCATCTTGCCCGCGGCGACGCGGTTGCGCGCCTGCGTCAGGTACGCTGGCTTCGGGAAGGAGCCGACGGAGGTGGTCAATAACGCTGCTTTGCTCATCGGGACTCCTGACGTTACAACTGACGGATCAGCCGATCATATTCGGCATGAGGGCCGACCCAAAACCAGACAATGTCATCATCTTGCCGAAGACCAAGCGCACGATAATCCAGAGTGACTCGAACTGAGTAGATAGGTCGCGTCGAGTGGACCTGTCGGAACCGCAGGCCAGGATGTTGCGAGTCCTGCGCGAACAAGCGGTAAGCCTCTCTCGGCTGGCGCTGAACGTGCTCTGGCAGCCCATGGAATGCTCTCCTGAAGCGCTCCGTGGTATGCGACCTCATAGGTGTTCAGGGTCTAGCACCTCAGTCTTGCCCGCCCGATGCTCGGCCACGGCCGCATCCCCGAGACTAGCGAGCGGGTCGGCGGACGCGGCAAACGACGCGTCCCATTGCCTCTCGGACGCGAGTTCCTCAAGCAGCCAGGCTGCAAGCGCATCCTGCTCTTGCACTGGCAGCTTGGATGCCTCTTCAAACGCTCTTTCGAGCAGCTTCGTCATGCTGCTAAGTATACGCTGCCTGCAAGCTGTGCACCCCCTCGACCAGCCGCGCCAGCTTGGCCTGCGCCTGCTCGCGCGGGAGGTACTCCAGGCTGGCGGAAGGGCCGACCCACAGCCGGTCGGGCGACACGTGGGCCGTCGCGCGCTCGATGGCCCGGGCGATCTCCTCGACCGTCTCCAGCTTCACGTTGCGCGCGTCGACGATGCCGAGGCCCAGCTCGCGGTCGGCGGGGATGGCGGAGAGCACGCCCCAGTTGGCGGGGCCCATCACGAAGTCGAGGCCGAACACGTTGAACGGCAGGTCGAAGAAGCCGTCGAGGGCGGCCACGTCGCCGAACCACGTGTAGACCGCGGTCTTGACGGTGAGGCCCTGGGTCACGGCGGCGGCGGCCTCCTGGAAGAGGGGCCAGTCCTCCGCGTGCTTGGTGATGGCCGGCTCGTTGAACTGGACCAGCGGCGCGCCCGCCTCTTGCAGGGCGCGCGCCTCCTGGTTGAGGGCGCTCGCCAGGGTGAGCGTGAAGTCGCGCAGGCTGGCGTGGTGCTCGCTGCGGGAGAGCTTGGCGAAGGTGTAGGGCCCCGGCAGCAGCGCCTTCACCGGCTTGGGGCTGACCTCGGCGGCGAAGCGCCAGTCGCGGACGGAGATGGGGCCCGTCCAGCGGACGGTCCCCGTGGTCACCGGCTGGCGGAAGTAGGTGTTGGTGTCGAAGTAGCGGAGGAGCCCGGTGGTGCGCAGCCCCTCGAGGCCGCGGGCGATGTAGGAAAAGTCGTCCTGCCAGCGGATGAGGCCGTCGGTGATGAGGTCGAGGCCGGCGGCGACCTGCTCCTCGATGACCTCGCGGGTGACCTCGTCGGCGACGTCGTCGAGCTGGGCCTGGGTGAGGCGGCCCTCGTCGAACTGGGCGATGGCGCGGCGCAGGCGCTGGCCGCCCGGGTGGTTGGCGATCTTGGGGTAGCCGCTAACGACGGTCGCCTGCATACACGCTCCTCAAACAAGGAAGGTGGCCGCCAGAGGCGACCGGGGTCAGTGTAGCGGAAGGGGGAGCGGGCTGGCAAGGATGCGGGGGGTGGGGGTGACGACTAAGCGCATTGAGCCCGGAAGCTGCGGTCTTTCACGCGTTTGGCTCTTTGGGCAGAGATCGGCGCACTTGGGCCGCGCGAGTTATGCCGTGCTCGCTTCAAAGGTGAGTTGCTGCAGCAGCAGGTTGCATTCCTGTTCTAGCTCGTGGAGCGTGTCGTGCAGCGCCTCGGCTGTGATGCGAACGACTCGATGATAGAACGCTGTGGCGGTAACCAGGACTGTGCTGCGCTCCCTTGGTGAAGGAGGTTCACTTGCCAAGAGACGGAGGAAGCTTGTTCCGATGGTGAAGGAGCCAGCGTGCGTCGGCATCGAGGCGTACCGATAGAAAGTCTCCCATTCTTTGAAGTATTGGTCACCAAGGTCTTCGCACATTTGCCTAAGGGGCTTCCAAGCTCGAACTGGGGCGATCTCCTTAACCTCGATCTCGCCGCCCCTTGCTTTCGCTAGCAGTCCTTCTGTCTGGTCAAGTTCTTCTTCGGTAAGAGGCACTCCGCCATGTCTGAGATACTGAGGCAAACGCTTGTTGATGTCTTTCGAAATGTAAGAGAGGTTGATCGCCAATTCGAAGAGGGATCGAGTCAGGATGATCGAGCTATCCAGATCAGCGTTGAGTCCTTCTAGGGTGAGTAATACAACTATGGAGTTTAGCCTTAGATTCGCCTGGTTCAAGCTGACGGTCAGTAGCCTGGACCAGTGGTCGGTGCTCGGCGAGTCTATCCCAGAGCTAAGTGCCAGTGACCGGTTAGCCAAGTTGACCGCTTTCGCCCACAAGAGATCATGTTCGCCCGCAGTCTTAGCGAGTTCAGTGGTCATCGCCTTGTACCGTTCATAGTACTTGCCACGAACACCACTTCGGATGTCGTATTCCTCTCGCATTTCCTCGTTGCTTGGCTTACTCTCTTGACTCATAGATACTGCGCTCCCGCGATGTCGTCTCGCGGGCACCGATGATCCGGACTATTTCCCCTCGGTCAGTGTGCCACACGATTAGCAGTCTCTGTTGGCTTGAGATGCCGGTCGTAAGAAAGCGGTCCTCGACGAGCGAATGGTCTGGGTCGGGCACCGTGGTAGCCAGAGGGTCCCCGAAGACTGTGCTCGCCTCATCGAATGACACTCCGTGCTGCGCGACATTTGCGCTCGCCTTCTCCGAGTCCCACTCGATCCGCACCTCACGAGTCTATTATACAATGCGGTCTTCCGGAAGCGGTGCCTAGCGGTGCAGTGGGGACTGGAGGTCTGATAGGCTAACCCTCACGCAGGAGCGCGACGAATGACAAGCCAAGCTGCCGCACACCTCATCGACCGCATCTAAGCCGCCTGGCGACCGTTGAGCGAGGTGGTGGAGCGCTTGGGGCCGGACGGGATGGAGCGGCGCACGTCGGCGGGGTGGACGGTGAAGGAGATGATCGCGCACGTCGCCTTCTGGGATGAGTGTGCCCTGCCGGTGGTCGGCGGCATGTTTCGGGGCGACCCGCAGTGGCTCGCTGTGGACCCGCAGACGTTTGAGAAGTGGTACGGGGGCGATCCTTCGACTTCGCTCAGGACAGGCTCGGGCCTTGGCCCGGCTGACCCTTGGCCCAAGGCCGACGTCCACAATGCGCGAGAGGCGGCCTGGGCACGGGGCAAGTCGGCCATCGAGGTGCTGGCGCGCTGGGACAGGGCGCATGAGCGAGTACTGGCGCTGGTGGCGACATTCACTGAGGCGGAGGCGCAAGACGAGCGCTTTGTTGCGTACTTTCAGGACAAATGCCGCCACCATGCTGAGCATTTCGCCGAGCTCGACGCCGCTGTCGAGACATCAACGACGTAGGGGCGCAGCATGCTGCGCCCCTACGCAACAAACGTTGCACCCGGTACTCGGCGCAATCGTGCGCTCCTTCAAATCCGCCTCGAGCAGAGGCGTCAACCTCTTGCGCGGGACGCCTGGCTCGGCGGTCTGGCAGCGCGACTACTACGAACGGGTGATCCCATGCGGACGAGGACCTGGACCGCATCCGCCAGCCTCGGCAACAACCTCGCTTGGAGATGGAGACCCCCAAGCATCGAGGGTTATGGCGACGGGTCAGTCGCCCGAACGCCGTATAATCGCCACATGGCCCATGACCCCGGTGCCCGTCGTCGCTCCATCCGCCTCCCCGCCTACGACTACGCGCTGCCCGGCGCCTATTACGTCACCGTGGTCACCAAGGACCGGCAGGCCATGTTCGGCGAGGTCGTCGACGGCGTTGTGCGGATGAACGGGTATGGCCAAGCCGTCGATGCGTGTTGGAGCGAGATTGCGGTCCATTTCCCTCGGGTGACCCCCGACGCGTTCGTAGTCATGCCAAATCATATTCACGGCATCGTCGTCATCAACGACGTAGGGGCGCAGCATGCTGGGCCCCTACGGAACAATGTCGTACCCGGGTCTCTAGGCGCAATCGTACGTTCCTTCAAATCGGCATCGACCAAACGCATCAATCTGCTGCGCAACGCTCCTGGCGCTCTCGTCTGGCAGCGCAACTACTACGAACACGTCATCCGCGCGGACGACGATCTGGACCGCATCCGCCAGTACATCCTCGACAACCCGCTCCGCTGGGAGATGGATGAATACAACCCCAACCGTTGATGGCGGTCATTGGGCGACCAGTGATGCCGAATCACGTCCGGGGAATCATCGTGATAACCGCCGTAGGGGCGCAGCATGCTGCGCCCCTACGGCCTACTGCGCATGTTCGCTCGCGTAGTGCTGGGCGAGGATGTCCTCGCCGAAGTCGCCGAGGGGGTCGCGCCAGACTGTATGGGTGTGGTTGGCGCGGTTCTGGGTGCAGGCGTACTCGATGAGCAGCCGCTCGCCCTGGATGCGGTAGTAGTGGGGCGCGCCGGGCTCCAGGCTGCCCGCCCAGGCGAAGGCGGCGGCGTCGAAGCGCTCCGGCTCGAGGAGCGGCTCGTACTGGTCGGCGATGGGCTCTGCCATGTGCTCCAGGTAGACGCGCACGAGGCGGAGCAGCGTCACGCGCTGGGCGTCGTCCATGTCGCTTGCGGGCAGGCCCTTGGGCTCGATGGTGTAGCGTAACATCTCGTACAGCTCCGGCGTCAGGCCAAGCTCGGCGCGGAGCTGCGGCCCGCCTGGGCCGGCGGCGGCCTCGGGTGGCAGGGAGCCGTCGGTCACGCGGGGCCGGTTCGTCTGGACGATGTC
>DATDQG010000022.1:0-16665 GCA_035292365.1 Dehalococcoidia bacterium | reverse complement strand
TCGGACTCAGGAGGGGGGGCCGGCATCCAGGCCGACCTGAAGACCTTCGCGGCGTTCGGCGTTTATGGCACCACCGCCATCACCGCTATCACGGCCCAGAACACGCAGGCCGTTACGGCTGTCCACGTCCTGCGTCCGGAGATGGTCGCCGCGCAGATCGACGCGATCATGGCGGATATCGGCGCCGACGTGGTCAAGACAGGTATGCTGGCCAACGCTGCCATCATCGAGACCGTGGCCGCCAGGCTCCGGCACCACGACCTGCGCCGCGTGGTGGTGGACCCGGTGATGGTAGCCAAGAGCGGCGACACGTTGCTCGAGGAGAGCGCCATCGAGGCGCTCAAGGTCCATCTCCTGCCGCTCGCCACCGTCTTGACGCCAAACCTGCCGGAGGCCGAGGTCCTCGTCGGCCAGAAGCTGACCACCGACGAGGACCTACGCGACGCCTGTCGAGAGCTCTATCGTCTAGGCGCCGAGCACGTCGTCCTGAAGGGCGGCCATCGAGCGGGACCGGAGGTCGTGGACCTGCTCTACGATGGCCAGTCGTTCATCCCGCTAACCGGCCCGCGCATCGAGACGACGAGCACGCACGGCACGGGCTGCACGTTCGCCTCGGCCATCGCTGCGAACCTCGCCCTCGGCGCCGATGTCGCCACCGCCGTCATCCGGGCCAAGGAGTACGTCGCGGAGGCCCTACGTCAGGCCTATCCGATCGGGCATGGCCACGGCCCGGTGCACCATTTTTGGAAGCTCTGGCAGTAGCTCTGGCCCGAGGCTTGGCCGGCTGCTGCCTGCTTTTTCGCCCTTTCGCGATGCGCCTGGAGAAACGGCATCTCCTCCACTTCAGAGGGCTGACTGTCTCACCGAATGGCCCGGCGGGCCGGAGGGCCCAGACGTAAAACGACAGCCATCTCCTCTTTCGCTATACTTGAAGGATGACAACGCCCGCTGACGCTGCCGAGGGGATCGTGCGCGGAGAAACCCTAGACAGACCGCCGGAAGCTGCTGACGAAACGTCGCAGCTCCAGGCGATCGCGAAGCTTCGAGAGGCTGCCGAGCGCCTGACGACGAACGTCGAGCGGGTGATCGTCGGCAAACGCGAGGTCATCGAGCTGACGCTCGCCACGCTCCTCTGTCATGGGCACTTGCTCATTGAGGATGTGCCCGGCATCGGCAAGACCACTTTGGCCAAGGCCGTGGCCCGCTCGCTGGGTTGCACGTTCCGTCGCATCCAGTGCACGCCCGACCTCATGCCCTCTGACATCCTTGGCATCAACTACTACAACCAGAAGAGCGGCGACTTCGAGTTCCGGCCCGGACCCGTCTTCGCCCAGGTCCTCTTGGCCGACGAGGTGAACCGTGCCACTCCCCGCACTCAGTCCGCGCTCCTCGAAGCTATGGAGGAGCGCCAGGTGACGCTTGACGGCGTGACGATGCCGCTGCCACGACCCTTCCTCGTCCTCGCGACACAGAACCCCATCGAGCTTGAGGGGACGTTCCCTCTGCCCGAGGCGCAGCTTGATCGCTTCCTCTTGCGCCTGCGCCTCGGCTATCCAGACGCCGAGGAAGAGGAGCGCATCCTCCAGCGCTTCGAGGCAGACAACCCCCTGGACGACCTTCAGCCGGTCCTGACGGCGGGCGACCTGCTCGTCCTCCAGCGCATCGCCACGACGGTCCACTGCGATGACTCCCTGCGCGACTACATCGTGGCCCTGGTGCACGCCAGTCGAGCCCACCCTGCAGTGGAGCTTGGGGGCAGTCCCCGGGCATCGTTGGGCCTGTACCGGGCGAGCAGGGCCCTGGCTGCCCTCCGTGGACGCGATTACGTGCTGCCCGACGATGTCAAATACCTTGTCCCCTTTGTGTTAGGGCATCGGCTCATCCTCTCCTCACAGAGTCGGCTACGCGGCGCGACAGCCGAGGCCATTATCGAGGAGTTGCTCCATCAAGTGCCGGTGCCGGTGCTCGAGACCGAGACATGATGTTCACTGGCGGCGACTCCAGGGGTGCGATCTACCAGGACCCGGAATCGCGGGAGCTCGCCTTCGGCGTCGATGCCACGATGGCGCGGGCCCGCGCTCGCGCACGCAACATCCGCTCCGAGATCGAGCGCGCGAGTCAAGAGTTCTACCAGACATGGCTGCTCCTAGGGGTCCTTCTGTTCCTTGTGGGCGGGCTCGGGCGCCTCGGTGTCGTCTTGGCGCTATCCGTCTTGGTGTTCCTGACCGGCTTCGTGAGTCGGGCCTGGTCCCACTTCTCCCTGCAGCGGCTGCGTTACGACCGGACTTTCAGCCGGCGCCGTGCCTTCTGGGGCGACACCCTCGACGTCTCGCTCCGGCTGTCCAACGTGAAGCCGATCCCGCTTCCCTGGGTGCGGTTCGAGGACGAGGTGCCCGAGGCCCTCTGGAATCTCGCCGACCTCAGTGAAGCGACAAATGGACGGGGCTTGGTCAGGCGCACCACTTCAGTATCCTGGTACGAACGGGTCGGCTATCGCTTCCGTCTGGAGTGCCGCCAGCGCGGCTATCACCGCTTCGGCCCGGTTCAGCTCCGTAGCGCCGATCTCTTTGGCCTGTTCCCGGCTCGGGCCGACTTCGTCGCCGACGACGACTACGTCCTGGTATACCCACGTCTGATGGAGTTCACCAACCTCCACCTGCCTGGGGCCCGCCCCTATGGCCCGGTCAAGGGCAGCCTCAAGCTCTTTGAGGACCCGCTGCGTTTCCGTGGGCTTCGTGATTACGAGCCCAACGACCCGCTCAAACGCATCGATTGGAAGGCCTCCGCTAGACGTCAGGACCTTCAAGTGCGCGTATACGAGCCGACGGCTAGCGAGCACTGGCTCATCGTTTGCAATCTCCAGACCATCCCGTCGCCCGACCAGGGGTACATTCCGTACCTGCTGGAACGCGCGATCTCCACCGCCGCCTCGGTCGCCGTCCAGGGCGCACGCCAGGCTGCCGTTGGGCTCATCGCCAACAGTAGCCTGTTCAACTCCGATCTCCCCATCCGCTTGCTCCCAAACCGCGACCCGGAACAGCTGCACCGGGTCCTGGAAGCGCTGGCGATGGCCTCGTACATCTCACCTTTCTCCATTAATGGCCTTCTGCGCCAGGAGAGCCGTCGTCTCCCGTTCGGTACGACGATCATCGTTGTCACCGCCCTGATGGACGAAGGACTGCTCAACACCTCGATCCACCTCAAGACCGAAGGACACCCTGTAGCCATCCTTTACGTTGGCGATGAGCCCGTGGAGCCCGAGTACCACGGCATGGCGGTCCAGGCGTTGGGCCCAGAGCTCGTCGTGGCGGGTTTCGTGTAATGAACCAGCGAGGCCGCGCCCTCGCCCTCGCGGTCTACCTCATAGAGTGCTGCTGGCTGTACGCGGCCATCGCCATCGCCTGGGGACTGTTCCGACGCTTCCAAGACCCCCCGTTCTTCTTGGGAACGCTGGCGCTCTTCGCCGCGGGCTTCGGCACAACCTGGCTGCTAGCTCACCTTGACTATGGCGAGAGGACGCTGCGCACGATGGCAGTCATTCTCGGTTTTGTGGCCATCGTCGCGGTGGCGGTCGGCGAGCTCGACGGCCCGGTCCTGACGGAGCCAGCACTGGTTCTGGAGACCATCGGGCGGGGAGTTCGCTGGTTTGAGGGACTGGGACGGGAGGTATTCGCCTTCCTGGCGGGCATCGTCATTTGGCTGCGCGGCAGCCGCTGGGGCCAGCGCCGCCTCCGCTTCAGCGAGGTGTTCGCTTCGTTCCGCTGGGGTACCGTCATCGTCTCTCTCGCGGCGCTGAGCGAGGGGCTGCTCGATTGGCCGCTCCGTGGCACCCTCGTGGCCATTCCCTTCTTTGTGGTGGGCCTATGGGCCCTCGTCCTGGCCCACCTGTCCGAGGTGTACCCTAAGGCCGCTGACGACCGGCGGTGGCACACCGCCTCCATGCTCACCATAGGCCTGATCGCCTTGATGGGGTTCGCCTTCCAGCAGCCCAACCTCCTCGGCTTCTGGAACCTCAGCCAAATCGGGGGCCTGCTCGGGATGTTGGCCGATCGTTTGGCCGTCGTTCTCGTATACCCGTTCGCCTGGATCACGCAGCTGCTGACCGAGCTTTTCCGGGCCATCTTGGGAGGCCTCATCCGCCGCCCAATGCGCTTCGGGAACCTCAACCTCATCCCCGAGAACCTCCCCGAGCAAGGGACAGGGCTCAATATTCCGCCTTGGTTTGTCTTCAGCGTGAAAGCATTGCTGGTGTTCGCCGCTGTCGCCGTCGTCGCCTGGTTGCTGTTCCGTTCGCTACGCTGGCTCCGTCGGGGGCAAGACGACGAGAACGTGGACCGCGAATCCGTGTCGCCCGAGTCAACGATCGGAGAGGACCTGGCGGCTTGGTTGAGGCGATGGCTGGGCCGGCTCCCCCGCTCCTCCGCTTCGCTGATTGCGGCGCTGCCGGAGGCGCTCTCACCGGCGGCCCTGCGTGCCCTCTACCGGAACCTGATGCTGCTCGCGGCCTCCCGCGGCCTGCCTCGCCCCGACTGGGCAACGCCGGAAGAGTACCGCCAGCGCCTGCGCGACAGGCTACCGGAGCGCGAGGTCGCCGACATCACCGCCGCCTTCGTCGCGTCCCGCTATGGCGAGCACCTCCCCAGCCCAGAGGCTTGGCGCGCCCTCCGGCAGGGGTGGGAACATCTCCAGGAAGAGGCACGTCGTGCGCTCGCAGTGGTGGACAGGCCTGCCAACCCTGTCGACCCGAAATCCCCGGCCCCTGACAGCGTAGGTCCCCGCAGAAACGGACCCGACGCCAGACGGCGCCTGTAGATCGCACCTACTCCGCGCGTGGCGCCCCTGTCTGTCGTTCGCTTTGCGCGTCCGACACGGTCACGCCGTGCTGCGGCCAGCGCACCAGGATGCGGCGGCGCAGCTCCCCCGCCACCGATGGCCCATACCCTACTCGCGTCGTCCCCTGCAGCTTGAGCGCGTAGCTCAAGCTCCCCAGCGACTCCACCTGCAGCACCTGAGGCGTCTCCATCACTTGTGGCGCGAAGGCCACATCCGCGGCCACTTCGCGCCCTAGATCGTCCAATGCAGCCATCGCGTCCTCCAGGGGCATCGTCCGCGGCACGCCGACAATCAGCCTCACCCGCGACCACTCCCGCGTGTGGTTGCTCACCACCGTGATTTGGCCGTGGGTGATATGGTGCACGACGCCGTCATCGTCACGCAACACGGTGCGGCGCCAGTTCATGTGCTCGACGACTCCCGTGCGGTCGGCGACAGTCACGATATCGCCGCGCGAGTACTGGTTCTCGGTGATGATGAACAAGCCATTGACAAGGTCCCGCACCAGCGACTGGGCGCCGAAACCGATGGCGATTCCCACGACGCCGAAGCCGGCGAGCACGGGCATCAGGTTGATGCCAAACTGGCCCAGGATGGTGAAGCCGGCGATGAGATAGATGATCCATGACGCGCTGCGGCTGAGCACCTGCGCCAGCGTCTCCGCCCGCTTGCGCCGGTCGTCCTCTTCTGTTTGGCGTAATGAGCTCAGGAACCCCTTCCGCAGGGCCCGCTCGCCCGCGGTACGCGCGACGAAGCCCGCTAACAATGCCGCTGCTAGGATGAGAAGCAGACGCAGCGCTTGGCCAATCAACGCCTCAACAAACAAAGGACTCAACTGGGCGAGCAACCTCACGCGGGTTTGCCGCTCACTATACGCCCGTTGCCGACAAGCGGCCACCGAGCCCGCCTGTGCAGACCTGGGCGAAGGCCATATCTCTACAAGGGTGGCCCGCTAAGAAAGGACGCGCTTCTTATACCAGGGGCCCCAGATGTAATACGGGACGTAGACAAGCAGCGGCGCAAGCATGGCCACCACGATTGCCCAGGCGATGCCGAGTTCGCCCAAGCCCGTCATTCTGGAGAAGACGTAGGCCAGCGGCTGTTGGACGCCCCAGATGGTGGCGATGGTCACGAGCATGGGCACCAACGTGTCTCCAGCGGTGCTGAAGGACTGCATGAAGATCTGGCCGGCACCCATGAACAGATAGCCCAAGACTTGAATGCGCAGCCAGGGTACGGCCACCACAAGCAGCTCCGGCTCTTGACTGAAGATGGACAGAAACGCAGCAGGGAACAGGAAGACGAGGCTCCCAAGGACGCCGTTGACGACGCCCATGAAGCCAAGCGCCCACAGGACGGTCTCCCGCGCCCGCGCGGTCTTGCCGGCGCCAAGGTTCTGGCCGATCAGCACTCCCGAGGAGCGACCGAGTCCCCACATACCAAGGTTCACGAACATCTGCGCGCGGTTCGCGAGCGCATAGGACGCGAGAGCGTAGTCGCCAAACGGGGCCATGAGGCCCACAAGGACCAGCTGCGCCAGTGGTCGCTCCATACCCGTAATAGAAGCCGGCCCCCCAATGCGCAGCTGGCGCCAGATGACTGCAAAGTCGAGCCGGTAACCTCGCAAGCTCAGGTGGAGACGGGAGGTGCCAACAAACAGGGCGCGGAAATTGAGAGCCGCTCCCACGATCTGGGCGAGCACATTGGCGGCAGCTAGACCGGCCAGGCCGAGCGTCGGCATTCCGAGCCAGCCGAAGGCGAGAAGCGGGCTGAGGACGATGTGGATGAGACGCGTCGCGGCTGTCGCCTTCATGGGTGTCAGAGTGTCGCCTGCGGCTTGCAGGGCCGAGCCAGCCATCATGCGGAAGGCGATCCCAGCGGCACCCAGGAACTGCACGCGCATGTACAGAGTGCCCTGAGCGATCACGGCGTCGGACACGCCCAGGAGCTGCAACAGACCATCAGTGAAGAACACGCCCAGCACCACCATGGTCAATGAATAAGCGCCGCTCAGCGTCAGGGCCTGCAGGGTGATGTGGTTCGCCAGCGGGACGTTGCCGGCGCCAATCGCGCGGGAGACCATCGCCTGCATAGCGGTGTCCAGGCCCTGCCGGCCGGTCATGATGAACTGCGTGTAGTTCTGAGCGACACCGATCCCCGCGATGGCCCGGGAGCCGAAGCCGCGCCCGGCCCAGAACAGGTCCACCATCTGGTCGAGGACGTTGAGAGCGCCCTCTATCACCTGAGGCCAGGCCAGGAACCAGAGGTTGCGGGGGATGCTCCCCTCGGTGAGGTCTCGCGTGGCATAGGTGAGGCGACGCCCGGAGCCGTCTCCAGCTGGAACCAGCCGAACCGGCGTTCCATCACGGCTAGCGATAGACCCCGAAGTCGCCCGCCCGTTCGCCGCAACGCCATTCAATGAGCCGTCCGCAAGCTCCATTGGGGTCTCTCGCGGGACTCTTTCGGTTTGGTCAGTGGCCACAGTCACCTCACAGATCAACTTAGGGCGACGCGTGCCGCCCTCCTACAGTACTCTTGAACCTTCGACGGGAAAGCCGCTATCGGCGATAAAGGCGCTCTCAGCGCCGGTTCGTTCGTCCTCTGCCTGAGCAGGCGAGGGTGATCGCTTACGTGGCGCCGCCTCCTAGCCTCTCACAGCAAGGACAATCGCTGGTCCTGTTTATCCTACACCCAGCGGGAACGGCATCCAAGCGCTGTGGACAGTCGGAACGGTCCTTTTACAGGTTGTTTACAGGAGCTTTGCTCACAACGCGATGGCCTCGTACGGCCGATACTGGGGATCGGGCGACTGGTCCCAGATCAAGTGGTTCGTTTCCGTCAGGATGTGGCCGCTGTGAACGGGACAATTGAGCCCATGGGCGCTCAGACGGTTCCCTATCTCCAGCGCTGTCACCGCCATGGGGGCCCGGAGACCAGCCCCCTCGGCGAGACAATCGTCGTGGTGAAGGACCGCGGCAAAGACAGGAGCCTGACCCTGCCGCACGAGCAGGTCAAGGGCGTGCTCGAAGCTGGTGCTGACGTTGCCGCCGACGTCGTTGACCAGATAGATGCGCTCAGCGTGTAGGTTGAGACGGCGAAGGTGCTGCGCGACCTGAATGCGCAGCAGCTCGTGGTTCAGCCGTGGATCGATGCACAGCGAGACAAGCGCAGTTGGCATCTCCATTTAGCTGGCGCTCCGGTTTGGCATAGTGGCGAACTCCTCGTCCGGAATGCGTTAAGCGGGACGGAACTTCACCAGCGTCACCTCGGGCGTCACGTCATCGAAAACGGCGACAACCGGCATGTCAACGGTCGCTTCCTCAACAGGACACTCCACAAGGTTCGAGATCATGCGAGGCCCCTCGTCGAGCTGCACCATGGCGTAAACATAGGGCACCTCCTGCTCGAAAGCGCGGTTGCCTGGCTGATGGATCACCGTGAACGAGTAGAGCCTGCCCTTGCCGCTGACTTTCGCCCAGTCCAGGTCATTGGAGAGGCAGCGCGGACAGGCCTCTCGCGGGTAGAAGAAGAGGTGGCTGCATCTCCGGCAGCGAGGCATCAGGAGCTCGTGCCGCTTGGCGGCCTCCCAGAAGGGACCGCTGGCTTGTGGGTTGAGGGGGTTGGGCAGGGGTTTGCGGTAGCTGGTTGCCATGGCCATGTCCTTCTGTTGTTCTTAGAGTGTGTCCTCGGACCCGAGGACGAGCGAGCACATTTCGCTCGCGATGCCCCCTCAGCCATTCACCATACAGAGGTCGTTGTTCGCCACCTGCCTCTCGCCACCCCGACCCATGATCTGGCGTGTCGCCTCGATGACGTGGCGAAAGCCGCCAGCCAGGCCGGGTTGCCCGCCTGAAAGCTGCCCGCCATCGGTATTGATGGGGAACGTACCCTTGTACGTTGTGTCGGTGGACTCGTAGAAGGGACCAATCTCGCCCTTCTTGACAAAGCCGGCGTCCTCCAGCGTCATCGCTACCAGGATCGTATAGCAGTCGTAGAATTCGGCGAACTGCATGTCTCTGGGGCCGTAGCCAGCCATCTGGAAGGCCCTGGCCGCCGAGACGCGCGCCGGCGTCGTGGTGATCCGGTCGGTCTGCCAGATGTGCGCGTTGGCCTGCTCCAGCCCTGCACCCAGGACAAAGACGGGCCGGTTCGGAAGCGCCTTGGCGCGCTCAGGCGTCGTGATGATGCAGGCGGCAGCGCCGTCGCAGGGCATAACGCACTCCAGCAGGTGCAACGGCACATTGACGTAGCGCGAGTTGAGCACGTCGTCGATGGTGATGGGCTCGCCGCGAAAGACCGCGTTCGGGTTGGCCTGCGCGTTGAAGCGCTGGTCGACGGCCAGCTTCGCCATCTGCTCGGGTGTCGTGCCGTATTCATACATGTGGCGCGAGTACATCAGGGCGTAGCCGGTGCCCGCTCCAGCGGCCGGGCCGAAGGGCGCCTCGAACTCAGCACCGATGCTCCCCGGCCCCCTACTGCCTCCACCCGCCTGGGCCTCTCGCGCCCGGCCGATGACGATGAGCGCGTAGTTGCACAGCCCAGCCGCGATGGCCGCGGAGGCCACCGTCACGGAGGTGGCGCCGCTGGCGCCCTGCATCGAGACGCCGGTGGAGAAGACCGGACGGATGCCGAGGTAGTCCGCCATACCGGAGGGCGCCTCGCTGGTGACGAGGCCGTCGATATCCTCCTTACGCAGGCCCGCATCCTCGATGGCAAGCCGGGCCGCCTCGGCGCACAGTCCGTACATCGAGCGGCCGGGGGCGATCCTTTGCGTAGGTAGCTCGCCGATGCCCACTATGGCTGCCTTGCCGCGTAAGCTCATGGGCTGCACCTCCCTGCCTCAGGGTGGGGCGATTGTAACACAACGTCACTAATCATATGAAAAGTAGCAGGGGATCACACAACGTCGCCCTTACGCACTTCGCCCTACACCGCGATCCTTGGCCGGTACTGCAGCGCCTCCGCCAGATGCGCCGCCGCGATGGCATCAGATCCCGCAAGATCAGCGATGGTACGCGCCACCTTCAAGACGCGATGAAAGCCGCGCGCCGTGAGGTGGAACTGCTGCATCGCGGTCCGGAGCAGTCCCTGCGCTACTTCGTCCAGGGCGCAATGCAGCCGCACTTCGACCGGCGTCATCTCGGCATTGGCCGCAAGACCGCGCACCCCGAAGCGGACCCGCTGCCGCTCCCGCGATTCCTCGACACGGGCCTGCACCGCCGCCGACAGCTCTCCGCTTCGCTCGTCTGTCAGTTTCTCATACTCCACCCGCCGCACCTCCACAAACAGGTCGAACCGGTCCAGCAGCGGCCCGCTGAGTCGCTTCTGGTAGCGGGCAACAGCAGGGGGAGCACAGGTGCAGGCCCGCACGCTATCGCCCCAGTACCCGCAGGGGCACGGGTTCATCGCGCCGATGAGCATGAAGTTGGCGGGGAAGGTGAGCGTCCCCTGAGCGCGGCTGATGGTCACCTCACGATCCTCCAGCGGCTGTCGGAGAACCTCCAGGCCGGCGGGCCCGAACTCGGGCAGTTCATCGAGGAAGAGCACGCCGCGATGGCTCAGCGTGATCTCTCCCGGCCTGGGCAGGCGTCCTCCGCCAACCAGGCCCGCGTGGGAGATCGTGTAGTGCGGCGCGCGAAACGGGCGCTCAGTCATGAGCGGCCTATCCGCAGGGAGGCGACCGCTCACGCTGTACACCTTCGTGACCTCCAACGCCTCCTCAATCGTCATATGTGGCAGGATCGACGGAAGACAGCGGGCCAACAGCGTCTTGCCGCTGCCGGGTGGCCCCGACATCAGAAGGTTGTGCGCCCCCGCCGCCGCTACCTCGAGCGCCCGCTTGGCGTGCTCCTGCCCCTTCACCACGCTCAGGTCGAGCGATGGACCATGCGAGCCCTCCTCCCAGTGGACGGGAGTGGGCGGCACCGGAGCAAAGAGCTCGTCGCGATTCAAGTGTCTGATGAGCGCCCCAAGCGAGGGCACGGCATACACCGTCATCCCTTCAACGAGCGCCGCCTCTGGCGCGTCGCTGAATGGCACATAGACCGTGTGCAGCTCCCGGTCCCTCGCCACTGTCACCATCGGGAGCACCCCATGTGTATGGCGCACGGTCCCGTCTAGGGAGAGCTCGCCGAGGAAGGCGGCATGCTCAAGCGCATCCTGGGGCACTTGCCCCGCAGCGGCCAAGACGGCCACGGCGATCGGCAAATCATAAGCGGTGCTCTCCTTGCGCACGTCAGCGGGCGCCAGATTCACCGTGATGCGCGTCATGGGGTAACTGGCACCGGAGTTCCGGATCGCCGGTCGTACACGATCACGCGCCTCCTGCACAGCCGTATCGGGCAGGCCAACGATGTTGAACGCTGGCAGCCCGGAGGCAATATCCGCCTCAACGGACACCACCGCCCCATCCAGGCCCCAGATAGCGCAGGTCAAGACTTTGCCCAGCATCACGCTCCCTTCACTCGCTGCGCAGCAGTATAGCGGAGTGGCATCAGCGCAAGCACCTTTGCATGGCATCATGCACCAACGCAACTCCGCCACGGCAGGCCGCGGGCGGCTCTCTCTTTTCTGGTATTATCCGGCCATGCAGGGCTTAACCAACGTCGCTCGTTGCATCCGAGCACGCGCTCGATACAATGAAACCGAGGCACCGCGATCGTGACCAGTCCCCAGCCGTTCCCGCGCCCAAGCGCCACGCAGCAGACCTCGCCGCCGCTCGTATCGCTCGTCATCCCTACCTACA
The DNA here is from genome assembly GCA_035292365.1 of Dehalococcoidia bacterium. Classification (GTDB taxonomy): domain Bacteria; phylum Chloroflexota; class Dehalococcoidia; order DATDQG01; family DATDQG01; genus DATDQG01. The sequence continues at coordinate 5,087 of DATDQG010000022.1, read as the reverse complement.
ACGAGCGGGGCAATATCGAGCGGCTGGTACAAGAGCTGACCGAGGCCTTCAAGCGCCAACGAATCACCGCCGAGATCATCGTCGTGGACGATAACTCGCCAGACGGCACCGGACAGCTCGCTGAAGAGCTGCGCCAGCGGTATCCCAACCTGAGCGTCCTCCATCGCGCCGGCAAGCTCGGCCTCGCCACTGCGGTGACCGACGGCTTCGCGGAGGCACGCGGGGAGCTGCTGGCGGTCATGGACGCCGACTTCTCCCACCCGCCGGAGGTCCTACCCACGCTTGTTGCCGCGATAGCCGACAGCGACAGCGACATCGCCATCGGGACCCGCGACACCAACCTCAACTCGGCGTGGTGGCGCGGCCTCAGCTCGAGGGTCGCCATCTGGTTCGCGCGACCGCTCACGCCCGTCCGCGATCCGACGACCGGCCTCTTCGCACTACGCCGGTCGGTCATCGAAGGCGTGCCGCTGAGCCCGGTCGGCTTCAAGATCCTCCTGGAGGTCCTGGTGAAGGGGCGCTACCGGAACGTGCACGAAGTCCCGTTCGTCTTCGGTGACCGCTGGCAGGGCAGGAGCAAGTACAACCTGAAAGAGATCGGCGCCTACCTGCGGCACTGCCTTCGGCTCTATCTCTGGCGCCTCCGCACCCGCTAGATGCGTCCAATCGCCCGGTTCGAGGAACACCTTGCCCGCTGGCTAGAGGCCCCGGCGACGCGCCTGCTACGCGGACGGCTCCATCCGGTCCAATTGGCCCAGCATCTCAGTCGGGCGATGGAGCACGAAGCAGCCGTTGGGGTCACGCAGACCTACGCCCCCGACGATTACGTGGTCCTGCTCCATCCCGAGGACAAGGTGCGGTATACTGGACTAGAGGCGGCCCTCCAACAGGAGCTGGCCCACTATCTGGTTGACACAGCCCACGAGCGCGGCCTCGCCCTGCAGCGTCGACCGGAGGTGCGCCTGGAGACCGACCCTACAGTGAGGCGGGGAGAGCCACGAGTGTTGGCACAGTTCAGCAACCCCACAGAGACCACCTCACCAGCGCCGGAGCAGCCCGCGCTCAGCGCCCGATTACGACTGCCTGACGACCTCGTCGTGGATGTCTCACGCTTCGCTTGGAGGCTTGGTCGCGCTTTGGATAACGACACGATCCTCGAAGACCGGCGCGTCTCGCGCCATCACGCCGTCCTCCGCGTGGTTCGGGGGCGCCTCTGCGTCGAGGATACAGGGAGCACGCACGGCACCAGCCTCAACGGGGAGCGCGTAACCATGGCATTCCTCGAGCCCGGCGACCGCGTCTCGCTCGGTGGAGTGGACGTGGTGATCGTCGGCATTGAACGCTTGCCGACCGATCCTACGGCGAGCGACTCTCGGGAGAAAGAAGGAGAAGCTTAGTCCATGGGTGCGGCGCTCCTGGTCCTGACATTGCGTTTCGGCGTCATCATCGTTCTGTACCTCATTATCGTGCTGGTGGTGCTCGCCATCTGGCGAGACATGGGACGGGCGGCGCCCCGTCCTCGTATCACCGGCGCCCATGTCGCCATCATCGAGGGCGGAGCCAGCGGCATGCGCCCCGGCGACCTGCTGCCCCTCCTACCGGTTACCGCCATCGGCCGCTCACCCGACAGCGCGATCTTCCTGGACGACCCTTCCGTCGCCGCGAACCATGCTCTGCTCCGGTTCCGGCAAGGGCGCTGGTGGCTCGAGGACCTGGGCAGCCCGAGCGGCACATGGCTGAACCGTCGCCCGGTCGAGACCGCCACACCGGTGGACTTCGGCGACACTATCGTGATCGGCGAGGTCCGCCTGCGGCTCGAGCAGGGCTAGTCTCCACGACTCCAAGCGATGCCAGGGCGACGCTTTCGCGGGCTTGAGTTACTGTTACTCCTACTCGCCACCGGTGCCTCGGCGATCGGATTCGCCAGCCTGCGCTGGGCCGGCGGCGCGCCACCGTGGCGGCCAGAAGCGCTGTGGCCAGCGGGGCTGCTCCTCGGTGTAGCCCTCACCGTGCACGTTGGTCTCACGCTCTCCCGCCGGCCCGCCGACGAGGTGCTGCTGCCTCTTGTGGTCACGCTGATCGGGCTGGGACTGGTGCTAGCGCAGCGTCTCGGCGGCGACGACCTACTGCGGCGCCAGGCCCTCTGGCTCACCATCGGCGGCGCGCTGCTCACGCTCCTCCTGTTCGCGCCTCATCTTCTTTTTTTTTCCAAGCGCTTCCAGTTCACGTGGGCAGCCCTCGGCCTGCTGCTCGTCGCTCTCACGGCCGTTTTCGGCGAAGGCCCAGGGCCCGGCGCACCGAAGCTCGCTCTCTCCATTGGCCCCCTAACCTTCCAGCCGGCGGAACCGCTGAAGCTGCTCTTGGTGCTCTTCTTTGCCGGCTACCTCGCCGACACGCAGGCTGTCCTGTTGCGGACGCCCTTGCGTTGGGGCGGGACCCTACCTTATGTGCTGCCGCTGCTCCTCATGTTGAGCCTGGGCGTCGCGCTACTCATCCTCCAGCGCGACCTTGGTACCGCCATCCTCCTCTTCGGTTCCTTCATCCTGCTGCTCTACCTCGCGACGGCGCAATGGCTCTACCCTCTGGCTGGCCTAGGCGGCGTGGCCGCGGCCATCTGGCTCAGCCTGCGGATCGTCCCGCTCGTGCAGCAGCGCGTGAGCATCTGGCTTGATCCCTGGTCTCAAGCAAGCGACCGCGGCTACCAGGTCGTGCAGGGGTTCATCGCCATAGCCAGCGGGGGCCTCCTGGGTAGAGGCCTCGGCCAGGGAATGCCCGATGTCGTGCCGGCGGCCCACACCGACTTTGTCTTCGCCGCCATCGCCGAGGAGCTCGGCCTCCTCGGGGCTGCCGCCGTGCTGTGCGCCTACCTTCTTCTGGTCCATCGCGGCTTCCGCATCGCCCTGGACGCGCGCCACTCCTACGCCCGCTTTCTCGCCGCCGGCAGCATCATCGTCATCGGCCTGCAGGCGCTGATCATCCTCGGCGGCAATCTCGGCCTACTGCCGCTGACCGGCCTCACGCTTCCTTTCCTCTCGTACGGCGGGAGCAGCCTCATCACCAACATGGTCCTCGTCGGCTTGCTCCTCTCCGCCTCGCGCCCGGAAACGGCTCCCGCGGCGGTCCCGCGGCCTGCCCGACCACGCCTGGAGGCGCAGGCGACGCTCACGACGCGCGGGCAGGGCGCGGCATGACCTCCACGTCCAGTCCCCTCATCCAACCGCTCTCCCTCGCTCAGGTCGACTCCCTGCGGCTGCCCTTCGCCGGGTCCTGGGCCATCGACCAGGTGCGGGAGCGCGTCACCAAGTACCCGCAGTTCGCCTTCTGGTCACCCAACACGCGCGACTATATCCTCGGCGGTTTCTGGCGGGGCCGACCTGAGGTGGGTCTCTTGGCGGAGGCGACGGGCAATAACGTCGTGAAGACCGCCCTCGTTCAACGGCAGGCAGAGGCCTTCGCCGAGTGCGGCTCCCTTGCGATGGTCCTGTCCGACCCAGAAGTAGACCGCGCCGAGCGCTTCTACCTCGGCCTGGGATGGCCGGTGCTCGAAGAGATGGTGCAGTACGAGCGCCACTCCTGCCACGTCGAGTCCGATGAGCGGCCACAGCTCACCCTGCGCCCGTTCATGCCCGACGACCTGGCGAGCGTCACCAATATCGACCGCCGCGCCTTCCGCTGGCTCTGGTGGAACGACCCCCAAGACTTCCTGCAATACTGCCGACTGCCTGACGTCCACGCCTTCACTACCTGGCATGGAGAAGACTTAGTCGGCTACGTCTCGTACACGTTGCGAGAAGGGCGCGGGCACATCGACCGCATCGCCATAGACCCCGACTTCCAGGGCAGGGGCTACGGCGCCGATCTCCTTATCATGATCATGCAGCGCATGGAGCGAGAGGGCGGACGTAACGTCGGCCTCAACACCCAGTCCGACAACCAAAGGGCCCACAACCTCTACGGCCGGTTCGGCTTCGACCGGCAACGCTGGGGCTTCCGCATCGTCGGCAAGTGGCTCACCGACACGCCAATGGAGACGGGGGGAGCGTAGGTCGCCCGCCATTTCGGGTGTTCCTCACACCCATCCCTCACGCTCTAGCCCTGCAGCGAGTCTTTTTCACTGAAGCAACGCTTATAGAATTGTAAGGCATGGCAGCACAACAACCTGTCCATGGGGAAGCGCTATTGGCTACGAGCACGGATGTCGTGGAGACCTCCGCCACCACCCAGCAAGATGAAGAGGAGCTGATCGAGCGCGCACGTGCCCTGGACAGCGATGCCTGGTCGACGCTGTACGAACGCCACCACGCGAAGATCTATCGATACATGCTCATCCAGACCAACAACTCAGCCGTCGCCGAAGACCTCGCGGCCGAGGTGTTCTTACGGGCCGTCCGGAGCATCGGCGGCTTTCAGTTCCGTGGGTTCTCGCTCGCCCCTTGGCTCTACCGGATCGGTCACCATGTGGCGATCGACCACTTCCGGCGCGCGCCCCGCCCAACCGTCGAGATCACGGAGATGCCGTCCCAGCGGAACGACGGCGACCCTGAGGAGGCGCTCGCCCGCAGCCAGGACGTGGCAGAGCTGCGACAGGCACTCCGTCAGTTGCACGACGAGCAGCGACAGGTGTTGCTCTTGCGCTTCGTCCAGGGCCTCAGCACACACGAGGTTGCCGAGAGCATAGGGAAGTCGGACCAGGCGGTGAAAGCGCTGCAGTACCGTGCCTTGAACGGCCTACGACGACTCCTGCGGGATGATGGGAGCACCTCATGAACCAGCGCGATTTGACGACCCCCCTCGACGACTGCCTGCAGCTCATGCGTGAAGAGGGTCTCGACATCGAGGGCTGCTTGGCCCGCTACCCAGGACAGGCCGACGCGCTGCGGCCTTTGCTGTCCGCCGCCGCCCGTCTGAGCGCGGTGCCCGCCGCACCAGCCGCAGCTTCGTCCTATGAAGCCGGACTCTCCCATCTGCTGTACGCTGTCCGCGAGGCGCCGTTCGCTCCGCCGGCGCAGATCGGCTTTGGCAGCCTCATCGCGAGCGCCTTCACGCGTTGGTGGGCACGGTCAGCGCTGGTCGCTCGAGCGGCGACG
>DATDQG010000021.1:0-11744 GCA_035292365.1 Dehalococcoidia bacterium | reverse complement strand
ACGCATTCGAGCACCACGTCGCCGCCGCGGCCGCCGTCGCCGCCGTCGGGCCCGCCAAAGGGGACGTACTTCTCGCGGCGGAAGCTGGTGATGCCGTGGCCGCCGTCCCCTGCCCGCGCCTCGATCTCGATGTGGTCAATCATGGTCAGATGGAGGGCGAGGAGACCTCGCCCCTACGAGACATTACGCCTTGAGGAGGCCGCGATGGCGGAGGGCGCGTTCGAGGGATGGCTGCATTTTCATCTCGCGGAACTCTTTGATCGCGAAGTCGAGGTGCTCGAGGGCCTCGGTGCGGAGGGCGGCGGCCAAGGCCACACCTCGTAGGGGCGAGGTTTCCTCGCCCTCCGAGGCCCCCTCGCCCACCCCACCTGGGCGCGGGGACCGCGCCCCTACGTCGTTGTTAGGTTGAGGCGGAGAGGATCGTAAATCGAGAGGGTTGGGTTTGGCGGATTCTTCGAGCAGCAGCTCGGCGAGGTGGAGCCGGGTGAGGGCCGTCTCGGGGCGGTGGCCCACCTTGCCCGCCACGTCAAGCGCCTGCTGATAGTCGGCGCGAGCCTGCTCCGGTTTGCCTAGCAGAGCCGATGCAGCTCCCAGAAGGCGGGCAGGGCATGTGTATGTTCCACGCCACAGGCTCATGGTACGAACGGAGTCAACCAATTGGGAGAGCACCAGTGTTGCCTCTCGCTCTTCAAGCAAGGTCGCGGCTTCGAGCAGGTGGAGCAGAGTTCCTGTGAACGTCTCATTCTCTTCTTGCGCGACATTCAGCTCCGCCAAAAGACGCCGTAACATCTCGCGTGCCTCCGCTGAACGGCCGATCTGAGCGAGAAGCCGGGCTGTTTGTGCTTCCTCAGCTACGGCAGCCTCGACTCCGGCCATCTCACGCGCCGCACCTACTGAAGCGAGCGCCTCCTCACCACGCCCCAAATGCACTAGGGCATAATTGGCCCTCCGAGCAAACTGTCGCCCCAAGACCGGCGCCCCTAACTCGTCCGCGCGCGCAACGAGGCGCTCCGAGGCGTGCACAGCAGCCTCAAGGTCCCCGTCCAGCGTGGCAACACTTATTTCAGCCTGGATCGGGTACATCTGGAGCGTTGCGTCCTGTGTTCTCGCCGCGAGCTCGTTCACCTGCGCGAAAAGCTCCTCTGCCCGGCCACGCTCACCGTGCTCTAGAAAGGTACTTCCGGCGAAATTGAGCACCACGCCTAGAGTTCGCGGGCCCACGCCTTCGCGAGGCGCTGCAGAAAACTCCTGTGCCAGCCTCAGGAATTCCGCCTCTCGGCGCGGCGAACCGCCGTTGCCGAAGAAGTTCCGGGCGGCCCTAAAGAGGAAGTCGGGGTCATTGAGCTCGCGGGCCAGATCGAGATTCCGGACGCGAATCGCCCAGGCGTCAGCATTGCGACCCTGCGACTCCAGAACGTTCGCCAAAGCCATGTCGGCCCGCACACGTTCTGCAGTTCCATGGGCAGCGTTGCGGTCAGCTTTCTCCGCCCACCGGCGGAATACGGGCGTCCGCGACATCGTGACGGTGCCGGAACGGGCCAACCCGTCCAGGGCGACCTTGCAGGCCCGCGAGGCGCGGTGCTGGTCGCCAAGCGTTTCAGCCAAGGCAAAAGCTTCCTCTGCCACCTCATCGTATGCGCGATGAGCTTCGCCAGCCGGCAACAGCGCCTCCCCCAGCGCCAGCAGCAGGTCGCAGCGCTTGGCCTTGTCCGCCGGGTCCAGCACCTCCTGCACCCGGAGACAGCGCTCGAGGTGGCCCACCGCCTCCGTGTACGCATACACCGAGAGAGCGCGCCGCGCCGCCATCTCCCCATACGCTACAGCCTTCGCTAGGTCAGCCGAGTCGGAGGAGTACGAAAAGTGCTCGGCGAGCTCGACGGCATGCTCCTCCAACCGCCCGGCGTACACCTCCTCGAGTGCTCTCGCCACCTGCTGGTGCAGACGGATGCGCTGCGGAGCGATCATCTCCTCGTAGAGGGTCTGACGGAAGAAGGCGTGGGTGAAACGATAGGTTACCGTTGCGCCCACTGAGGAACGCTCCTCAATGGCGGTCGCCTTGTTCGCCTCGGTGAGCAGGGTGATGAGCTCGTCCTCCGAGAGGCCAGCCACTCGCTGCAGCACGTCCACCCGGAAGTCCCGCCCGATAACCGCGGCAATGGAAAGGCATCGATTGCACTCGGGGGTGAGCCGCGAGAGGCGCTTGCCGATGACGTCGCGAAGGCCCTCGGGGATCTGCATCGCCAACGGCGTTTGGCTCGTGGAACGCCAGCGACCCTCTTCTCGGGCAATCAGCCCCTCCTCCGCGAGATAACGCAGCACCTCTTGGACGAAGAGCGGGTTCCCCTCCGTTTGGCGGTGAACCGCCTCGGCTAAGGCCCAACCGATCTCCTCTGCTGCCAGGCTTGAGAGCATTCGCTGCACTTCTTCTGCCGTGAGGCCGCGCAGCCGGACGCGGCTGAAGGAAGCGATGCGACTCAGCTCCGCTAAAGCACCAGACAGAGGATGCGAGCGGTCCACTTCCACATCACGGTAGGTCCCAACAATGAGAAGCCTGGCGCCTTGCAGGTTGCGGGCGACATGCAACAACAGATCCAGCGTGCCTCGGTCGGCCCAGTGCAGGTCCTCGACCACGATGACCAGTGGCTGCACGTTGGCCGCGTTGCGCAGGAAGCCGCTGACTGACTGGAGGAGCCGCCAGCGGTCGTCCTCGGGGTCGCCTGGCGGTCGCAGCTCTACCTGCACACGGTCGCGTATCTCGGAGACGATGCGCGCCACATCCGCGGCGCCTGTCCCCAACTCGCTCTTCAGCGCATCCGGTTCCCGCGACAGGACGTAGGAACGCATGGCCTCCACGAAGGCGAGATAGGGCAGCGACAGCGAGCCTTCTTCGTAACAGTGGCCGACGAGGGTGCGTCCTCCACGCAGCGACACGTAGGTGGCGAGCTGCTCGACCAGCGCCGTCTTGCCGATGCCGGGCTCGCCCACGACCATCGCCAGCGCCCCCTGGCCCGACATGGCCCCGTCGAAGGCGGCCTGGAGTTGGCGCAGCTCGGCCTCGCGGCCGACGAAGGTGCGGCGATAGAGGGGGTTGTCAGTCGCAGTCGGCCCTGTAGGGGCGGGTCTCAGACCCGCCCCTACGTCAGACGAATCGAGCGTCAGACCAATAGATGCCAACGACTGCCTCACCTCACGCGCCGAGGCGGGGCGTTTGTTGGGGTCCTTCTCGAGGAGGCGCATGATGAGGGCCTCGAGGCCCTTCGGCACGTCGGGGCGGTGCCAGGAGGGGCCGACGGGTGGGGTGTTGAGGTGCTGGCCGATGATGGCAATGTTGTCGTCGCCGACAAACGGCGGGCGGCCAGTGACCATTTCGTACAGCATGCAGCCCACGGAGTAGAGGTCCGAGCGCGCCTCAACGGCCCCACCCATCGCTTGCTCAGGCGGCATGTAGGAGACCGTCCCCACCATCATGCCAGCTTGTGTCAGACGGGAGCGGTCGATGGCGACGGCGAGGCCGAAGTCGCCGAGTTTGGCCGTGCCCTCTTGGGTGAGCCAGATGTTCCCCGGCTTAATGTCGCGGTGGATGATGCCCTTGCCGTGGGCGTGTTCCAGCGCCTGGCAGAGCTGGTCGGTGATGCGGATCGCCTGCTCTAAGGGGAGCTGGTGGTTCTCTGCTTTCTCGATCAGCCCCTCGACGTCGCCGCCGGGCATGAGGGGTAGGACGAGGTAGGGTTGGTCGGCTTCGGTGCCGATGTCGTAGACGGTGACGATGTGGGGATGGTCGCCGAGCCGTCCCATGGCCTGGGCCTCGCGGGTGATGCGAGCGCGGGCCGCGTCGTCTAGCCCCTCGGTCTTGATGAGGGCGAAGGCGACGTCCCGGTCGAGGAGGGTGTCGTGGGCGAGGTAGACGCGCTTCTTGCCACCCTCACCTAGAAATCGCTTCACTGCGTAGCGGCCTGAGGCGAAAGAGGTGGGCCCTTCGACAGGCTCACGGTGAGCGGGAGCAGCGGGGAGCGCAGAGGGAACTGAGGCTGAGGCGGCGCCAGCAAGGCCCCGGTCGGCGGCTGCGACTAGGGCCAGCGCCTCGCCGTTCTCTGGGTCCAGCACCAGTGCATCTTGGGCGTGCTGGCGCACCGCGGACCAATCGCGCAGCACGACGGCCTGCTCCGCTTCGTCGAGGAGCCGGTCGATCTGGCGGCGGATTCGCTCGCTGGCCATGGTCTAGTGCGCATGTAGTCTACAGGAAAGGACGCTCGGCGGCATTGAGGCCCGCGCCGAGCCGTTCCCCACCGTCCGGACCGCCAGGCGTGGAGGGTCCGATCAGCGCAGGGCCAAGGCTACGACGATGGGCGCGGGCGTTGCCGTCAATGCCGCCAGCGCGATGGTAAGCGCCACGAGAAGCTGTCGCATGGTTGCACCTCCTGTAGACCTTGCCAGCCCAGCGTAGCCGCAGTAGACGTTCGCTTGTAGGAGCTACTTCACACAACGGGGCATTTGGTAAATACGCGTCGCGTACAGCACGAGAGGCCTCGAACGTTCGAGGCCTCTCGTGCTCGCGTGGGCCTAGTGGGCATCCGCCTCGCTGGGCCCCTCGATGTGGCTAAGGTCGATGTAGACGGAGCTACCCTCAGAGTCCTCGCTCTCGTAGGTTGTCGAGAGCCCCCGCAGGTCGAACTGGCTGCCCACTGGGGAGACGCGCTCCCGGGCGAGGGCCGTGCCTGTCCACGCCGACACCAGAACCAGGATGCCGATGACCAGGACCGCTAGACGACGCCGCATGGTGGAACCTCCTATGAGCTAGAGAGCTGCGTTACACCGGCAGTCTAGCGGCGGGAGGTACGTCGCTCTATGAAGTAGTTCACATAGCGGGGCGCAAAGTGTTGTGTAACAAGGAGGACCAGGCGCCGGCCTGGTCCTCGAGTGGCTAGCGGTGACGGTTACAGCCCGAGTTGGTAGTGCTTCCCCTCAGTCTTGATGGCAGGGGCGACCACGAGTTCCGCCTCGTGGAACTCGGCGATGGTGCGGGCGCCGCAGTAGCCCATGCAGACGCGCAGCGCGCCGAGGAGGTTTTGCGTGCCGTCGGTGAGCGAAGTGGGGCCGAGCAGGAGCTGCTCGAGGGTGGCGCGGACGCCGGTCTTGACGCGGGTGCCGCGGGGCAGGGCCGGGTGGGGCGTGGCCATGCCCCAGTTGTAGCCCCTTCCAGGCGCCTCGATGGTCTGGGCGAAGGGGGTGCCGAGCATCACCGCGTCGGCGCCGGCCACGAAGGACTTGCAGAGGTCGCCGCCGGTGCGGATGCCGCCGTCGGTGATGATGGCGACGTAGCGGCCGGTGCGGGCCAGGTAATCGTCGCGAGCGGTGGCGCAGTCCATGGTTGCGGTGACCTGCGGCACGCCGACGCCGATCACCTCGCGGGTGGTGCAAGCCGCGCCCGGCCCGACGCCGACGAGCACGCCGTCCACGCCCTCCTCCATGAGCTCCGTGGCCACGCTGTAGGTGACGCAGTTCCCGACGATGAGGGGGATCTGCAGAGAGGCCTTGAGCTCGGAGAGGATGAGCCCGTGATAGCTCCTTGAGATGTGCCGTGCAGTAGTGACGGTGGACTGGACCACGAGGATGTCAGCGCCTGCCTCGACGGCGACGGGGGCGAGGCGCTTCGTGTTGGCCGGCGTTACGGCGACGGCGACCAGGACGCCCGCGGCTTTGAGGGCCGCCACCCGCTCGCCGACGAGGTGCTCCTGGATGGGTGGAGCGTAGCTTTCTTGTAGACGGGCGGTCGCCTCGGCCTCTGACGAGCCGCGAAGACCGGCGAGGACATCCTCGGGATGCTCGTAGCGCGTCTGCACCCCCTCGAGGTTGAGCACGGCGAGGCCGCCGAGCTTCCCCAAGCTAGCGGCGAAGGGCAAGTCGACGACGGCGTCCATCGCCGAAGCCAGGACGGGCAGGGGAAGCGTGTGAGGTCCTACGCGGAAAGAGATATCGGTCTGATCGGGGTTGAGGGTGACGTCGCCGGGAACGATGGCGACTTCATCGAAGCCGTAGGTCCGGCGCAACTCACGTAGGGTGGGGGGGCGGTGCTGCTGCTTGCGTGGCGGCCTGGCGACGGCTACAGCAGCGCCGCCGCCCGCGCTTGCTTCGGTGTTACCCTCATCGCTGCGCTCACGGGCAACCATCTTGCTCCTCCTGATCGCTGTGCGATCGCTTGTCCCTTCCGCTGGCTTGGCGCCCGGTGGGTGGGCTTAAACCTTGCAGAGGGTCTGGTGAGGATTTTTGGTATTCTATCACTGCCATCGTCCAAAATCCAATTCGACGAATAGGCGTCTTCCGGACCGGAGAATGACCCCGTATATAGCGTATCGATAGTTTTGCACCACAAGATATAGAAATCAAGCCTCTCGCCATACCTGCTCCCAGGGGAGAGGCTGTAAGGAATAGGCCTTTGTCCACCCTGTACATCGTCGGGACGCCCATAGGCAACCTTGAGGACATCACCCAGCGGGCGCTGCGGGTGTTGCGGGAGACGCCCCTGGTCGCGGCAGAGGACACGCGGGTCGCCCGCAAGCTGCTGAGCGCGTATGGTCTCCATGCACGCCTTGTCGCGTACAACGACAACAACCGGGCCCAGCGACTGCCTTTGCTCCTGGAGGCGCTCCAACAGCACGACGTCGCCCTCGTGACCGACGCTGGCATGCCGGCGCTGAGCGATCCGGGGAGCCAGTTGGTCGCGGCGGCGGCCGAAGCGGGGATCGCGGTGCAGGTGGTGCCCGGCCCCTCTGCGCTGACCGCCGCGCTCGCCGTGGCCGGCCTGCCGGTCGCCCAATTCCTGTTCCTGGGGTTCCCGCCCAGCAGGCCCGGGCCGAGACGTCGCTTGCTCGAGTCGGTCGTGGGTTTACGTTACGCCGTGGTCCTGTTCGAGGCGCCTCACCGCCTGAGGGCTACTCTATCTGACCTGAACACGGTCTTTGGCGAGCGCGCCCTGGCGGTGTGTCGCGAGCTCACGAAACGGTTCGAGGAGGTCTTCCGAGGCACGCCGGCGATGGCGCTGGACTACTTTATCGAGCCGCGGGGCGAGTTCACGCTGGTGTTGTCTGCGCTGCAGGTGGGAGTGGAGGCGCCTGGAGGACAACGGGAGGGCGAAAGCGAGGCCCGCGAAGCGCTACGCCGACTGAAGGAGGATGGCGTACCGCCCAGCCGAGCGGTGGCGCAAGTGGCGCGACGATGGCGGCTGCCAAGACCACAAGTGTATGGCTGGTGGATAGAGTTGGAGTAGAAGGGTTGAGAGTCAAGAGAGAAGAGGCCCGGACGAGCCGGGCCTCTTTCTCTTTACGGCGGTGCTAGATGCCGAGCAGGCTCACGAGGCGCTTCCGGTGATAGACCGGGTCGCCGAGGTAAGAGTACAGAGTGCGGGAGGCCTTGGTGTACAGATACAGGCCGTAGCGCTTAGAGATACCGATGCCGCCGTGAGCGCGGTGAGCGTTGTTGCAGGCGGTGTGAAAGCCTTCGCTGGAGGCAATCTTCGCTACTGACACCGCCTCCGAAACTCCAGGCTTGGCGGCATCAGCCTTCCAAAGGGCCTCGTAGGTGGTCCAACGGGCGGTGTCGAGGGCGTTGACCAGCTCGATGACGTGGTCCTGGACGCGCTGGAAGGTGCCGATAGGCACGCCGAACTGGATACGCGTGGTGACGTAGCCTTGGGTGATCTCGAAGACGGCCTGGCTGCCGCCAACGCTGGCGGCGCAGGCGATGAGCGTGGCCTTGTCAAGCACCGGCTCGACAATGCTCCAGGCCCTACCAGGCTGCCCGATGACGTTGGCTTGGGGCACCTGGGCGTTTTCGAAGGTCACTTCGCAGAGTCGGCCGGCGGTGAAGCCGCCGAGGTCACGGACGGTCACGCCGGGGGCGGCCTTGTCCACGATGAAGAGGGTGAGGCCGTCGCCGCTGCCGTTGCCTTGCGCGGTGCGCGCCAACACGATGATGTTGTCGGCGACGTGAGCGTCGGGGACGAAGAGCTTGGTGCCATTGAGCACGTAGCCGGCGCCCTGCTGCTGCGCAGTCACCTGAACGTGCTGGGGCGTCCAGCCGTAGTTGGGCTCAGTGAGGGCGAAGGCGACGATGCGCTCGCCGCTGGCGATGGCCGGGAGGTACTGTTGCTTTTGCGATTCGGAGCCGCCGGCCATCAGGGCGAGCGCGCTCAAAACCGCCGAGGAATGCAGCGGCGTATTCACCGCCGCATGACCAAGCTCCTCGTGGAGGACCGCCGTGGTCAGCAAGTCCGTTCCGAGCCCCCCGTACTGCTCGGGGACAAGGAGGCCAGCCCACCCCAGCTCAGCCATCTTCCGCCACAGCTCAGGCGAGAAGCCGGTCGGGCTGTCATCGATGTCGGTAATGACGGTACGTGGCGCCTCCTTCTCCAAGAACTCCCGTGCTGAGTTCTGGAGCATCTCCTGTTCGCTGGTCAGTCCTAGGTCCATTGGCTCCTCCGTTCGATCAGTTTTGAGTGTACTAACTTTGTAGGGTCTCGCCCTCTCTGAGGTACTGGATGATCAGATCCAAGAGCTTGACGCGCCCGTACGCAGTGTCATCGATCCCGCTACCGCCTTCAAGGCTCACTGTGGTCTGGGCCACCCACCAGCCCTCGTTCTCACGGCCGATGAGCGTATCGGCGGGCACGCGCACGTTATCGAAGAAGACAAACCGCTTCGTGCCACCCGCAATGAGGTCCATGTTCTGGATGGTCACGCCCTTGCTCTCGGCGGGCACCATGAAGGCGCTGAGGTTCTCGTGGCGTGGTCCGGTGGGGTCGGTGTTGACGAGCGTGTACAGGTAGTCCGGCGTGACGCCGGTGCCGACGAATTGCTTCTGCCCGTTGATGAGGTAGTCATCGCCATCACGAACGCCGCGTGTCTTCAACGAAGCCAAGTCAGAGCCGGCGTCGGGCTCGGTGAATACCTGCCAGGTGATGGCGTGGCCCTTGAGTATCTCAGGCAGATAGCGCTGCTTCTGCTCGTCGGTGCCGTGAACGAGGATAGCCGGCGCGCTAATGACCAGACCGAGGTCGCCAAGGGGTGGGATGTCGTACCGCGCCAACTCCTCGTTGATCACGACGGCGTGGTCGGCTGTGAGGCCGCCACCTCCGAACTCCTTGGGCCAGGTCGGCGCTAGCCAGCCTTTGGCACCAAGGTCCCGCCTGAATGCCTTGCCAATCTCGTAGTGCTCCTGAGTGAGATCCGCGCTATCGGGCGGCAGCTCCACGCGAGGCACATGTGTCTCAAGCCAAGCCCGCACTTCTTTGCGGAACTCTTCCTGCTCTTCTGAGTAGTCCAGCTCGAAATCCATGCCCCGTCCTCAGGCCATCGCGGGTGAGGGTACGCTAGCGCTCCACCCAGCAAGAGGTCGCCTTAGGCGACCCCTTGCTGATGCGCAGGTGCGGCGCCTCTAGGAAGCCTAGAGGCCTCGACCTAAAGGTTAGACCGGTGGCGTCTCGGCAGCCTCGCCGCGGGTCCGGCTGAGGCCCATGCGACGGGCCATGATCAGCTTCTGAACCTCGGGGGTGCCGCCCGGGTGGGTGACCAGGCCTTGACGCTGCTGGTTCTCAAGCTCGCCGCGGAGTGGCGCCCACTTGGGGTCCTTGATCAGCGCGTAGGGGCCGAAGATCTGCAGGAGGGCCTTTGCTGTGTTGGGGCCCACGGTCTTGCCGTGGAGGGAGCTCTGCGAACCCTCGTGCCCCAAGCCACGCTTGCGGGCGACGCGTGTGTAGTAGTTGCGCAGCCCGTACAGCCGACCCACCTGGGCTTGCACGTACAGGTCAGCCAGTAGCTGCTGCACATGCGGCTCTTTGCCCAATGTCATCTCCATGTACCTTCCTCCTTCTTGATCTGCTCCGCTCACTGGGGAGAGCGGCTTTGGCCGATAGGTACTTGCCCAGCAGACAATCCCTCCCGCTCGCAGGGCGGGCCGCCTATCTATACTACGTGCCGCGCCTTTTTGTCAAGGGCCTGCGACTGCAATTGCAGCCTCTCTTTACACTTGGTTGGTCAGGATCGAAGTCCCGGTCGAGGAGAGGGAGCCGCCTGTGCCATTCATCAGGGCGATCTTCGCGTTGGGCACCTGGCGGTCGCCGCACTCGCCGCGCAACTGGCGCACTGCCTCTAACACGAGGAACATGCCATACATCCCCGGGTGGGTGTAAGAGAGGCCGCCGCCGTTGGTATTCATCGGGAAATCGCCGCCGGGCGCGGTGCGCTGTCCCTTGACGAACTGGCCGAACTCGCCGGGTTTACAGAAGCCCAGCGACTCCAGCGTCACGCCCACCGTATACGTGAAGGAGTCGTAGATCTCGACCACGTCGATGTCCTTGTGGTCGACGCCGGCCATCTGCATGGCCCTGGGGCCGGAGATGCGCGCGGCCGTCCAGGTGAGGTCGGGCATCTGGCCGATGTTGCCGTGGGTGTGGGCCTCGCCGAAGCCGAGGACGGCGATGGGCTTCTTCTTGTAGTTCCGCGCCCGTTCCAGCGAGGTGACGACGTAGGCGCCGCCGGCGTCGGTGACCAGGCAGCAGTCGAACAGGTGGAAGGGGTAGGACACCCAGCGCGAGTTGTGGTAGTCCTCGAAGGTCATGTTGTCGCGCATGAGCGCCTTGGGGTTGAGCTGGGCCCACTTGCGGGTGGCGACGGCGATCTCGGCGAGGTCGTCGTGGGTCGTGCCGTACTCATGCATGTGCCGCTGGCCGGCAAGGGAGTAGGAGGACGGAGCGCCCACGGTGCCTTGCCAGCCGTACCACAGGTCAGGCCCGCCGGCGGCGCCGCCGGCCCCACCCACGCGCGAGTAGCCGCTCTGGCCGTGGGTCACGAGGGCCACCTCGCAGAGGCCGTTAGCGATGGCCATGGCGGCGTGCCCCAAATGGATGACGAAAGAGGAGCCGCCGACAGAGGTGCTATCGGTGTATCGCGGTGTGATGCCGAGGTACTCCGCCATCTGGAGGGTGCCCCAGCCGGCGGTGAAGACGGCGTCGATCTCGCTTTTCTTGACGCCGGCGTCTTCCATGGCGTTCCAGGCTGCCTCCACGTGCAGCTGGACGTCTGTCTTGTCCGGGACGCGGCCTATCTGGTCGGACTCGGCCACGCCGATAATCGCCACCTGGCGGGAGAGATCTCGCATATTCCTGGGCATCGGAGCCTCCTTCTGCACAAGTCCTGTGGCGTTGTGGATGCACTGGCTGTTGAGGCACGGCCTCGGCACTGTTCGAGGCCGCCATATTCTAGTGCAAACGCGGGCCGGTGAGAAGTCCAGGCGACGAGAATGGGGAAGCCGATATAATCGGGCCGATGGCTGTTCCTTACATCGACCAGGGGCCCGCGCTTCCGATCGGCGGCATCCGTGGCGCTGTCCTGAAGTGGTATGCCGGGCACGGTCGCGACCTGCCCTGGCGCGGCGTTAGAGACCCTTACGCCATCGCGGTCTCCGAAGTGATGCTGCAGCAGACGCAGGTGGAGCGGGTCGAGCCGAAGTACCGCGAGTTCTTGGCCCGTTTTCCAACCTGGGAGGCGTTAGCCAGCGCCGGCCTGGGCCAGGTGCTGCGTGTCTGGGCGCCGCTGGGCTACAACGGGCGTGCGGTGCGCCTTCACCAGCTGGCGCAGTGGGTGGTGGCCCATGGTGGCCGCCTCCCGAGCGATGAACATGCGCTGCGTGCTCTTCCTGGCGTAGGGACCTACACGGCATCTGCGCTGGCAGCCTTTGCCTTCGGGCACCTG
>DATDQG010000020.1:0-12860 GCA_035292365.1 Dehalococcoidia bacterium | reverse complement strand
AGTCGGGACACGCTCCGGCTGGAGGCTGGGATGCCGCTGTACGGCAACGAGCTCGGTCGGGACGTGAACCCGTACGAAGCCAACCTGGGCCGTGTGGTCAAGTTCGACAAGGGCGACTTCGTCGGCCGCGCGGCACTCGAGGACATCCAGCGCCAGGGACCGCACCGCCGCCTGGTGGGGCTGGTCATGCAGGACGAGGGGATCGCTCGACACGGGTATCCGGTGGTCGAGGCGGCGGTGGCCGGCCCGCCGGCCGAGATCGGGGTGGTCACCAGCGGCAGCGTCTCGCCCACCCTCGGGCAGCGCATCGGGATGGCGCTGATCCGCAGCGAGGCGGCCGAGGTCGGCCGCAGCGTGGCGGTGATGATCCGCGACCGGCCCTGCCGGGCCGAGCAGGTAAAGTTGCCCTTCTATCGACGCCCGCGCCCCGCTGAGGAACCGACCACTTGACCCTGCCGGACGACCGAAGGTACTCGCGCGAGCACGAGTGGATCCGTCCCGAAGGTGACGCAGGCGTGATCGGGCTGACCCGATTTGCCGTCGACGAGCTGGGTGACATCGTCTACGTCGAGCTACCTGCCATCGGCGCGACTCTCACCCAGTTCGCGAGCTTCGGCGTGGTCGAGTCGGTCAAGGCGGTGAGTGACCTGTTCGCGCCGGCTAGTGGCGTGGTGCTCACCGTCAACGAAGAGCTCCGCACCCGACCTGAGCTGATGAACAGCGATCCGCACGACGCGGGTTGGATCTGCCGGATCACGCTCGCCGACTCAGCCGAGCTCGACGCCCTGTTGGAAGCGCCCGCTTACGGGGAGCTGATCGGGAGCGAATGACCTACTCCCCGCACACCGACGCCGACCGGGTGGCCATGCTGGAGGCGATCGGGGTGGATTCCGTGGACGACCTGTTCGCCGACATCCCCGAATCGGTGCGGGCCACGCGGTTCGACATCCCGTCACCGCTGACCGAGCAGGAGGTGCGGGCCGAGCTTTCGCGCCTGGCCGGGCGGAACCGGATCCCCGAGGTTTCGTTCCTCGGTGCCGGCGCGTATCGGCGCCTCATCCCGGCCGTCGTGGACGAGGTCGTCGGGCGGGCCGAGTTCGCGACCGCCTACACGCCGTACCAGCCGGAGGTAAGCCAGGGGACCCTCCAAGCAACCTACGAGTTCCAGTCCCTGGTCTGTCAGCTCACGGGTATGGAGGTCGCTAACTCGGGCATGTACGACGGTGCCACGGCTTTGGCCGAGGCCGCGCTTATGTCCGCCCGCATCACCGGCCGCCAGCGCGTCGTCGTGCTGGAAGGCGTCTCGTCTGCCTACCGCGAAGTGCTGGCTACCTACGCCAGCGGCCCCGACCTCGTGATCGATCCCATCGCCCCTGGCTCACTCCCTCTGGACGAAGGCGCAGCCTGCCTTGTCGTCCAGCAGCCTAACTTCTTCGGCTATCTGGAGGACCTCCGACGCTGCGCCGAAGCTGCCCACGCCGTCGGGGCGCTCCTGGTGGTCTCCGCTGACCCGATCAGCCTGGGTCTCCTCCGCCCGCCGGGGCACTATGGCGCAGACATCGTCGTAGGGGAGGGACAGGCCCTCGGGAACGCGATCAGCTTCGGAGGCCCCTACGTGGGCCTCTTCGCCTGTCGGCAAGAGCACTTGCGCCAGATGCCCGGGCGCATCGCTGGCCGCACCCTCGATGCCGAGGGGAACCCGGGCTTTGTCCTTACGCTGCAGACTCGCGAGCAGCACATCCGCCGCGAGCGCGCTACTTCCAACATCTGCACCAGCGAGCAGCTTGTCGGCTTGGCTTGCACCATATACCTTGCCGCGTTAGGGCGGACGGGTCTGCGACAGGTGGCGGAGCTCTGTTATCAGAAAGCGCACTACGCGGCCGCGCGCATCGCGGCGCTGCCGGGCTGGCGCCTGCCCATGGAGGGCATTTTCTTCCAGGAGTTCGTCGCGGTGGGCCCGCGACCGCCAGCCGAAGTGAACGCCGCCCTCCTGCGGCAGGGGATCATCGGCGGCCTGGATATCGACGGCCGGATCCCGAATGGCATGCTGCTCTGCTTCTCAGAGTTGCATAGTCGGCATGACATCGATCGGTTGGTGGCAGCCCTGGACTCAGTCGGGGGCGAGTAATGGCCCGCAACGCTCTTCCCCCTGTCAGGCGCGGCCTCCCCGCTCTCTTGATGGATCGGAGCGTGCCGGGCCGTCACGCCTCGACCCTTCCAGTCTGTGACGTGCCCCTATCTCCGCTGCCGCCCGCCGACCTGCTCCGCGATGACCTGCCCTTGCCCGAGGTGAGCGAGGGGGAGCTGGTGCGCTATTTCCTCCACCTCAGCCAGCTCAATTATGCCGTCGACACCACGTTTTATCCGCTCGGCTCCTGCACCATGAAGTACAACCCCAAGTGGCACGACGAGGTGGCCGGCTGGCCTGGCTTCGCTCAGGTCCATCCCCTCCAACCTGAGGCGACTGTTCAGGGCACCTTGCGGCTGCTCTACCAACTGCAGCAGTTCCTGTCAGCGCTGACAGGCCTTCCCGCTGCCTCCCTGGCCCCACTGGCCGGCGCCCACGGCGAGTTGGCCGGCATGCTCATAATCAAGGCGTACCAGCGGGCCCACGGGCAGGACCAGCGCGATACGATCCTCGTTCCGGACACAGCGCACGGGACGAATCCTGCCTCGGCGGCAATGGCCGGCTTCAAGGTCGTCACAGTACCGTCCGACGCCCAGGGCAACGTGGACCTCAGCGCGCTAAAGGACGCCATGAATGAGCGCGTCGCCGGCCTGATGCTCACCCTCCCCAACACCCTTGGCCTCTTCGAGCCGAACGTCCTCGAGGTTAGCCGGATCATCCATGAAGGGGGCGCCCTCTTCTACGGCGACGGCGCGAACTTCAACGCGCTCCTGGGCCAGGTCCACGTGGCGGACCTTGGAGTGGACGTGCTCCACCTGAATCTCCACAAGACGTTCAGCACTCCCCATGGGGGAGGCGGCCCCGGCGCCGGACCCGTGCTGGTGCGCGAGCCCATCGCTCGCCACCTTCCGGCGCCCATTGTGCAGGTGGCCGAGGACGGCACATTCCATCTCGTTACTCCGGAATCCTCGATTGGTCGCATCGGCGGCTTCGCTGGCAACTTCGGCGTGCTGCTGCGCGCCTATTGCTACATCCGCAGCCTTGGCGCGGCGGGCCTTCGTGAGGTAAGTGAGCAGGCCGTGCTCAGCGCCAACTACCTGCGTGTCTTGCTGAAGGACGTCCTGGCGCTACCCTACGAACGGACCTGCATGCACGAAGCGGTCTTTTCCGCCGCGCTCCTCAAGGCGCACGACGTGCGAGCCCATGACATCGCCAAGCGGCTCATCGACTACGGCTTCCATCCGCCCATCACCTACTTCCCACTCATCGTGCCGGAGGCGCTCATGATCGAGCCGACCGAGACCGAGTCGAAGGAGACCCTGGACGCCTTCACGGCGGCGTTGTCGTCGATCGTCCGCGAGGCTCGCGAGCAGCCCGAGTGGCTACGTAGCGCCCCCCACGGGGCGCCTGTGGCCCGGCTCGACGAGGCGCGCGCAGCTCGGCAGCCCGACCTGCGCTGGCGACCTGCCGCCCCCTGAATCCGCCAACCCCTTGCGTAACGTCGCCGTACCTGTACCATTGGCGCTGAAGGAGCATCAGTAGAGGAAGGTGCCATCATGGCTGACCAGTCCATCACGATTACGGATAATCGCACCGGTGCCAGCTACACGCTGCCGCTCATCGACGGGGCCGTTGACGCCACGTTGCTGGAGCGGATTCACGGCTTGGAAGCGGACCACGGCGTCTTCAGCTTGGACCCTGCCCTAGAGAACACCGCTGTCGCCCGCAGCACCATCACCTACATCGACGGCGACCGCGGCATTCTGCGCTACCGTGGCTACAACATTGAGGACTTGGCGAAACGGGGCGACTTCCTCGAAGTAGCCTACCTCGTGCTCTACGGCGAGCTGCCTTCGGCCAGCCAGTTGGAGGCCTGGATCTACGACATCAAGCATCACACCATGGTGCACGAGAACGTCAAGCAGTTCATCGAGGGCTTCCGCCACGATGCCCACCCCATGCCGATGCTTGTCAGCAGCCTCGCGGCCCTCGCTACCTTTTACCCCGACTCACGGGAGGTCACGGACCCGGCGGTCAGAGACCTCCAGATCCGCCGCAGCATCGCAAAGGTCCCGACGCTGGCTGCCTATGCCTACCGTCACAGTCAGGGGCTCTTCTACGTATACCCAGACAACGACCTCTCGTTTGCCGCGAACTTCCTCACCATGCTTTGGAAACGCGTGGAGCCACGCTATGCACCGAATCCTGTCCTTGAACGGGCCCTCAACACGCTCTTCATCCTTCACATGGACCATGAGCAGAACTGCGGCACCTACGCCATGCGCGTCGCCGGCAGCTCACTCGCCGACCCCTATTCATGCCTGGCGGCCGCCTCGGCGGCCCTCTCCGGGCCGCTCCACGGCGGCGCCAACGAAGCGGTTCTGCGCATGCTCACCTCCATCGGCAGCAAGGCGCGCGTGCCGGAGTTCGTGCGCAGCGTCATCGAAGGCCACGGCCGCCTCATGGGCTTCGGCCATCGCGTCTACAAGAACTACGACCCGCGGGCGCGTATCATCAAGGAGCTCGCCGATGAGGTGTTCGCCGTCACCGGCACCAACCCGCTCCTCGAAATCGCCCTGGAGCTGGAGCACATCGCCCTCTCAGACGAGTACTTCATCAGCCGCAAGCTCTACCCCAACGTCGATTTCTATTCAGGCCTCATCTATCAGTCCATGGGTTTCCCCATCGACATGTTCCCCGTCCTTTTCGCTATCCCGCGCACAGTGGGCTGGCTCGCGCACTGGAACGAGATGCTCAGCGATCCCCACCACCGCATCGTCCGCCCACGCCAGGTCTACGAAGGCGTCGGCGAGCGCCCCTTCGTGCCGTTGGAGCGCCGGGGGTAGGCCTAGCAGCCCTCCCTGCTTGGGCCTTATATACGGACGGCCTCTATCCCTCCACGGAGTGACACGGGCATTGTTGGAGCTACGTGGGGGAGCGCCGAGGGGGCAGGGCCCCCTCGGCTAGGTCTGAGAGCCTGCGAGCCCTTCTGTCTTTGCGAGCGAAGCGAAGCAATCTCCTGACGACGGACGACTGTCCTGAAGCGTGGTGTCGCCGATCCTCGCCGGCAGGTTCCCGGTCCTGGTCATCGCCTGCCATCGGTCTGTGGCGACCGACGAACAATCCCCGTTGTGCTGAGCGCCGTTGGGACTGGAACGTCTCTATGAGCGCCGGGGGTGTTCCGAGGGGCAGCCCCCTCGGACGGGGGTCTGGGGGTGTCCCCCAGGTTCTCTCAGGGCGGGTGGGTGGGTAAACCAGCGCTCTCACCTGTTTACCCGGAGTCCCTGATTGCATGTGTCGCTCGGGTCGCCTCTTGCGCCGGTTGCGGCTAGCAGGGTGCACCTCTAGTCAGGCCTGCCTGCCGGTAACTCCACGTGGGACAGTTGCCACAGTCATGCGGTCGCGCTAGCATACGCCCACCAACATCGCCCGCGAGCGCTAGCTCGCAAGCCGCTTCGTTTCAAGGAAGGACACTACCATGGAGTACCGCTCGTTGGGCCGATCAGGCCTCAAAGTCTCCGCCCTTGGTCACGGCACCAACACCTTCGGACGCGCCGTGGACGCGGAGGGCGTCGCCGCCATCCTCGGCCAAGGAAAAGAGGTCGGCATCAACTTCATCGACACCTCCGACACTTACTCTCGTGGCATGTCCGAGGAGTACATCGGCCGCGTCGTCGAGAACGACCGTTCCTGGTGGATCGTTGCCACCAAGGTCAACGACTCCATGGGCGAGGGGCCCAACGACCGCGGCAGCTCGCGCAAGCACATCATGGACGGCGTCGAGAATAGCCTGCGCCGCCTGCGCACCGATTACATCGACCTGTACCAGATCCACCACGTCGACGCCACGACGCCCATCGACGAGACGCTCCGCGCCCTCGACGACCTCGTCCATCAGGGCAAGGTCCGCTACATCGGCTGTTCCAACTTCGAGGGCTGGCGGCTCGTCGAGGCGATGTGGACCAGCAAGGAGCTTGGGCTGAATTCCTTCGTCTCCGTCCAGCCGCAGTACAACATGCTCACCCGCGACATCGAGCGCGAGCTCGTCCCCGCCTGCCAGAAGTACGGTGTCGGCATCGTCCCCTGGAGCCCACTGGCCGGTGGCCTGCTGACCGGCAAGTACAAGCGCGGCGAGGCCCCACCCGCCGGGTCGCGCCTTTCCAGCGGCCCCATGGCGCAGCGTGCGCTGAGCGACCGCAACTTCTCGCGCACCGAGAAGCTCGAGGCCTGGGCCCAGGCGCACGACCACACCCTCGGCGAGCTGGCTATCGCCTGGCTGCTTGGGCAGCCGATGCTCTCCAGTGTCATCTCAGGCGCCACCAAGCCTGATCAGGTCGCCGACAACGCCAGGGCCGTCGAGTGGCACCTCGCTCCCCAGGAGCTCGAGGAAGTCCGCGGCATCCTCACCGCGCCTGACTTTTAGACGAGAGGTACCACACCAACGATATCCGTTAGGGGCGTTCAATTGAACGCCCCTAACGTGGCTCTTAGGACTTGGTAGCCTGATCCATTGACACGTGGTAGCTCTTGCAATAGACTTGCATCTACCATGCACCAGCAGAACGTCATCGGCGCACTCCTCCAAGAGCAGGGCTTCCGCGTCACGCCCCAGCGGCTCCTCATCCTCCAGACCGTGCAGGAGTCACAGGGCCACTTGAGCGCAGATGAGATCTACGCCAAGGTGGCCGAGACCCATCCCTACCTTGACATCTCGACCGTCTACCGCACCCTCGAGCGGTTCGCCGCCCTTGGCCTCCTTCATAAGACCGACCTCGGCGAGGAGCACACCCATTACGAGTGGGCTGAATCTCCCCACCAGCACGCTGTCTGCGAGCGCTGCGGCAACGTGGACCACTTCAGCGATGAGCTTCTTGCGCCGCTGTGGGAGGCGCTCGAGCGGCAACACAGCTTTCAGGTAGGCAGCGCCAAGATGGCGGTCTTCGGCCTGTGCGGCACCTGCCGTGAGGCGGGCACGGCCTCGCCCTAGGTGCCGCGTGCATCCCCGGAAGGAGTCTCTGAGCGATCATGGAAGACCTCACCACCGCCACTCTCTTCGCCGCCCTCGTCCTGGGCTTCGCCTTGGGGCTGCGCCATGCCACCGATGCTGACCACGTGGTGGCGGTCTCCACGATCGTCGGCCAGAGCAGCAACATCTTCCGCTCCGCCCTCATCGGCGCCTTTTGGGGCATCGGCCACACGACGACGCTCTTCATCATGGGCATCCTCGTCATCATCTTCCGCGTCAGCATCCCGGAGCGCATGGCCCTCTTCCTGGAGTTCCTCGTCGGCATCATGCTGGTGTTCCTCGGCTGGCTCGTGCTCCGTGACCAAGTGCGCCGGGTGGGCGCCTATCTCGCGCGGCGCCTCCACGTCCACGAGCACGTCCACAACGCGGCGGGCGAGCACATCCACTTCCACGATCCCGAGGAGGCCCATCGCGCCGCTCCAGCCGCGCGCACACCCGGGCGAGCGATCGTGATCGGCATGGTGCACGGGCTCGCAGGCAGCGCCGCCCTGATGCTGCTGGTGCTCACCACCATCCCCTCCCCGCTAGCTGGGCTGGTTTATATTCTCATCTTCGGGGTCGGTTCCATTGCTGGGATGCTGCTGCTCAGCGGCGTCATTGGCCTGCCATTCGCCCTGACCGCGCAGTACTCACAGACGCTCAACGAGGGGATCCGCATTGTCGCCGGCACCGTCAGTATCGTGTTGGGCCTCCTCGTGATGTACGAGATCGGCGTCGTCGAAGGCCTGTTCCTCTAGCCACGATACTCTCCCAACGCAGTAGGGCATGAGATTTCCCTCTCCCTTGATGGGAGAGGGAAGGGTGAGGGTGATCCCCTTTCTCTCCGTGCGCTCTGTGGTGTCGGGCATCCGACACCACAGAACATCCGCCTGTTCTCATAGCCGGCGCTCCGGGGTGGCCGTAGGGGCAGTTCACGAACTGCCCCACACCTCTCAATCCGCACGTCGCACCGCCGGCGCATAGCCCGTCCGCCACAGCCGAAATTCCGACGGCCCCTCGTCCCGCTCGCGATGGCAGGCATTGCACTGCCTCTCCACCGTCGCGCGCAGCAGGAATGGCTCTGCGTCGCTCGTGATCACATGCCCCGTGTGGCAACCGGCGCAACCCGCGGTGGTCGGCCCCTTGCCAGCCGCCGCCAGCTCCGAGTGGAAATGGTTTGCAAAGCCTCGTTCCTCGACCGCCCCGGCGTGGCACTGGAGACATACGCCATCGTGCAGTGGCCCCCTGAGCCGCGCCGGCTGATGGTAGGCCCCCGCGAAGAAGCGCGCCCCATCCCATGCCGCCAGCGGCAGCGTCGTCACGCGTCCCACCAAGCCCGGCCCGCTGTGGCAAAGGATGCACGGCACCCCTTTCGCGGCATGGAACGACGCCAGATCGCTCGGATCAGGCCCCTGGGAGCGACCCACATAGCTGGTCTCCGGCTCGGTGTGGCAGGAAGCGCAGAAGGCGTCCCGCTCTTCAACCTTCAACGCCACAGGAATGCTGAGAAGGCCAAGAGCAGATAGCGCGAAGGCAGCGAGGCCCACGGCCCGCCAAAGCAGCAGCCTCCGACTCCGTCTCTTCCCGCTCAGGGCGCGCCCCTTCCTTTTTCTTGGCCCCTCCCGGACCGGCGGGTCAGGCTTCAGCCTGACCGTGTCTTGCCTTCAGGGCGGCGACCCGTCTCAGAACCCGCAGCGGCTGCGGCCGTTCCGGCTGTGTGCTGCCACGGGCTCTCCGCTGCCCCCCGGCGGCTCGTACCGCGCTACTCCGTCATCCGTAGCTGCGGGATTCATCCCGCAGGTAAGTTATTTTCACATATGACCATCAGCATAACGGGTCTGGCTCCTAATTGGCGGCGGGTCGGGCTTCAGCCCGACGGACATCAGACACGTCGTCTACTGGAGAAATGACGCCCAGACGCTCGCCTTCGGACGGATAAATAGCTGAGACATGGAGCACATTGCCTCAGGCTTATAGGCATAAACTAACTAATCGCATACCGAGGGCTGCAATCTTAGCTTCCCAGGAGTAGCTGCGGGGGATTTATCCTGCAGAAATGATAGTTTGGTGATGACCATCGGCCGTGCTCAGGTTCAATGAATCCCAGAAGTAGCTGCGGGATTCATCCCGCAGGACTGTTACCTCAACCCTCGATGCGCACGCGCACGCGGTGCCGTCCGTTGGCCCCCTCCGGGAAGACGCTCTCCAGAAGGCCGCTGGACCGCTCCTGCGCGCTGCCGGCATCGTCCGTGGCCCGCGCCTCCAGGTCCCACTGACCAGGGCCGCCCTGCCACCGCAGCCGCCACTGCGTCCACACTAACGGAGAGCCGGGCTGGTTCAGCTCCGCCGTGCCGACCACCGACCCATTCACCAGTACCTCCACCGTGGATACGGCCCGGGCGCCCGCGAAGGCCACTCCCGCGATGCTCTGCTCCCCCGCCGCAAGAGGCAGACCGGAACGGGGCGTCTCGATCCGCGAGTTCACCCGCACGAAGGCATCGTTCGACCAGCCCTTGCGCTCCCAGGTCCCCCGGTGGTTGGCATTGTCGCTCAGCTCGATGTCGGTGAGCCACTTGGGCTGCTTCTGCCCGTAGCGACCAGGGAACAGCACGCGCACCGGGTAGCCGTGGGCGGAAGGCAACGGCACGCCGTTCATCTCATAGACGAGCAGGCTGTCTGGGTCCAGCGCTGTCTCCAGAGGCACGCTTGTCTCGTACCCGTCGGCTGCGGCCATAACGACGCGGCTCGCTCGCCCTGAGCTCGTTGAAGGGCCCTCTTGAACGCCGGCGCGGCGCAAGAGGTCGGCCAGCGAGACGCCGCGCCAGATGGCATTGCCGATGAGGCTGCCGCCCACTGGGTTCCCAATACACTCGAGCGTGCGCATCGTCAAGACCGAGGGGAGTGCCAGCAGCTCCTCGTAGCCCAGGCTGTAGGGCCGCTCGACCAGGCCCCCGATGCGTAGGTGCCAGCCTGCGACGTCGACCTGCGGCACCCGGTCGTAGGTCTGCACGTAGAAGGCCCCGTTCGGCGTAACCCGCACAGGCGAAGACTGCAGCAAGGCTCGCACATCTGCCGGCAACGACAGCCCTTCGACCGTCAGCGCCGCCGTGGGGTCGCCCTCCTGCTGCGGCGCCAGGCCGAGGTCCGACAGGCCAAAGCTGCGCCCGCACGCTTCCAGGAGCGGCACCACGGCCGCCAAGAACCCCAGGTGCAAGACCCGCCGCCTCGTCCAGTGCATAGCCTTTATGCTATCACGCCCTCGGCTCTACGTGGGACGGCCCTTCTTTCAATCGTCCAATCGTTCCATGCGCTGCGCTCGCCACTGTGGATAACGAATCGTCGGTGCTGCGGGGAGTTCAGGGGGTGGCGCGTCCGCTCATCCTGAGCCAGCCTGCCCTGAGCTTGTCGAAGGGAAGGATGGCGGGGGCTCTGGGGTGTCCCCCAGTACCTTCCAGGGCGGGTGGGTGGGAAAGCCGACGATGTTATCACGCCAGGCTGTAGCATCGCTGACAGCCTAGCCGCGGGAAAAGGCTACGCCCCCTGACATACGAGACAAAACCTGAGGGCCGATCGGAAGATCGGCCCTCTTTTCTCGCTTATGCTCCGTGTTGCTGGGTGATATCACCCGAGGCTTGCTGCTCTTTTGCAGCTGTCCCTCTATGCCGGAGTCTCGCGATGGCTCCTAATCGCCCTGGGTCCGCCAGGGCGGCAACGATCCACTTGCCAGACCCCAAACACGCTCTGAGTGATTTTCCGCATCTCGACACCTCCTGGATCTGAGAGTGTCCGTCTCTGCGGCTTGAGGCTATCATCGGACGCTTCGCCGGCAAAGTCAAGAGGTTTTGGTGAAAAAACCGCCCAAGCGACGCATAAGCGCTGGTCGCATGATAAGATGTCGCGGGTCCGCCAGATTGAGGTCCCTTCCAGGCGGTGGTCATGATGCTTCGCCCGGAGACCATACCAACCGTTGTAGCGCTCTATCTCTTCTGGCTGCTGGGTTTGTACGTCGTGACCCGCAGCCCGCGCAGCGCCGTCTCCCAGTTGGCCGCCGCCGCGCAGTTCAGCCTTGCCCTGTTCCTGTTCGGCGAGGCACTGCAAGGTAGCGCCGGCGACGAGACGGAATGGCGCCGGTGGACGGCCCCGTTCTGGTCGGGCGTGCCCCTGTCCGCCATCTTGTGGCCCGCGGTCGTCGTGCAGTTGACACGGAGCCACGGCGCCGGCGCCAGCATCCAGCTCTTGCGGCGCGGGGGCTACGCGGCCTTCGCGGTCGTCGCCGGGGGAGAGGCGCTCTCTGCCCTGCTTGGCCTGTTCGATGGCCCGATCTATCACTGGAGCGGACCGACCGTCGCGGCGAGCGGCCTCCTCCACGCGCGTCCAGGGCCGCTTTACGGGCCTTTCGCCTTGGTCACCCTGCTCGCGACCAGCGGGCCCGTTCTGCTGCTGGAGCTCCTCAGACGCGAGACCCGCCCCGACTCGTCACTGCGCCCGCAGCTCCGCTGGCTCATGTGGAGCGGCATCGCCTTCTGGGCCAGCGCCACGTACCTGACGGCCAACGCCTTCTTCGGGCTCGGCCTGCCCACCTACCCGGGGCACCTCACCCTCGCCATTGGCACCGCGGCGATGGCCTGGAACGTGGCCCAGTACAGCGCTCTCCTGGAGGGCGAGGTCCTCGTACGGGACTTCTTCTACTTCCTCACTGCGTCCACCGTGCTCGCCGCGTTCTACAGCGCCGTCTATCTCGTGAGCGGTCAGCCCTTCTCGCAACGCTGGTTGCTCGCCCTGCTGCTCCTCGTGCTGGGCACTGTTGCCGTCCAGGCCCTCTTCTTTGAGGCCGGCCGCCAAGTCTTGGACTACCTCTTCTTCCGTCGCGAAGTCCGCGATCTCAGGCAGCGCCTCCGAAGCGTCGAAACCCGGGCGGCGCGCCAGCTAAGCGCCGACGCGCCGGTGGCCACGCTGACCGCGCTCGACGGCGAGGGGCTGCAGAACCAGGTGGCCGACGCCATGCGCCAGCTCCACAGCGTGGGCGCGCTGGCCGAACATCCTCTCTTGGCGATGCTCCCCAACGCGCATCGACAGGCTCCCGACCGGACCGAGGGCGACGGCTCGCCGCTCGCTCGGGGAAGGGCACTGCAGACGCTGTTGCTCCGGACCGTGGAGCGCCTGCGACCCGAGGGCCAGCGGCCCGCCCAGATCACCCCTGGTTGGCTCCAGTACCTGGCCCTCGAAGAGGAGTACGTGAACGGTCGCCCCAACAAGGATCTGGCCCAGGACTTCCACGTGAGCGAAGCCACCTTCCACCGCGCCCGCCGCCAGGCGATCGCCCACCTGACGGCCGAGCTGGCCGCACAGGAGGAGCGCGCTGCCCTCGTTGAGAGAAAATGAGAGACCCTTGCGCTTGATTTAGAGAGGTGCCGCTGTACGATGCGCTCAGCTTGCAGCATCAAGGCAGGCAAGCGTAGTCAAAAGGGGGACAGGCATGTTCCAGTCAGCGCGGAGGATGCTCGAAGATTGGCTCCGTCGGCCGTACGACTATCAGTTGATGCAGGCGCGCTTGGGGCCGCTCTACCTGAACGCCTGGCAGCTCTTGGAGCCCGGCGCCTTGGCCATCGGCTTCCTGAAGGACAAACGCCGGGCGTGGCTCCGGGTTGGACACCTGCGTGCGTCGCTCACGGTCCTTGTCTAGCGACCCGCCCGTGCTAGTGTAGAGCGTCGCCGTGCTCCGTCCTA
>DATDQG010000019.1:0-5263 GCA_035292365.1 Dehalococcoidia bacterium | reverse complement strand
ATCATCACCGCCGGCGGCTGGGGTTGGCGGCGGTCCCGAGGAACTCTCCGGCAGAGGCCGGTCGGCGACCGAAAAGGCTTTCGTGCGCATCGCTCATCAATTGAGCCATCTCGGCCTCGGAGAGGCGGAGGCGCGGCAGGGGCCTGGAGCAGCCGCAGGGGACAACCTCCACCAGCTGGCCGCAGTCATAACATCGAGGGCGACCTTCGAAGAGCGGCAATTCGACGGCACCATGAGGGCAAGCCTTTGCTCCGTAGAGGGTGGGTTTGACGGGGGCAACCACCTACGTGTCCTTGCCCCAGAGGTGATCGAGGTTCGCCCGGTTGCGCCGGCTCGCGTACAGCTGCGCGGCTTCCACGGCCTTCTCGAAGTCGATCCCGGCGTCGCTTGCGAGCACTCGGAGCATGCACAACTCCACCAGGCCCTCGATATCCTCGGGGCCCAGCCCGTCAGCCAGCATCCGCGCTCGGAGCCGGTCCCTTACCACCGGAACGGGTTCTCTCACCACTCACCTCCTGATTCGGCCAGCTGGTAGAGCCGGGCCACTTCCTCGTATTCCATTCCGTGCTCGCGGGCGAGACGCAGAAGCGTAGGAGCAACGTCCATGTATTCGGAGTCGTAAAGGCCTTGCACGCGATGAAGCTCACGCAGGATCTGGACGCACCTGAGGAGCAGGACCGGATCGCCTTTCAGGGCACCGGGGAAGGCAGCCTTGAGCAGGGCCTCAAGCCGCATGCTGGCGACGGTCCTCTCACGATCCGTCGCCTTAAGACGCCGCTCCGACTCCTCCTGAAATGCCCGCTGGCAGTCGTTGAACGCTTGGCCCAGGGAGACTCCGAGTCTCTCCGCGATCTCCCGATACGTGGAACCGGAAACGCGAAGCTCAGAGGCCCTGATGCGGCGCTGGCTCCTGTTCAGCGGTAGCGCTTCGATTGTTCACCGCCCGCCTGCCGCGGCCGCGGCTTCCAGCTGCTCCACGATCGCCGTGGCGGAGGCGACGGATCTCACAGGGCGTTGGTCGATCACCTCCTCGACGCACATGAGAAGGTGGGCGTCGACGCGGATACCGCCATCCTCTGCCTGCCGCTTCGCTGCGAGCGCACGGCTGGCCAGCGCAGCCCTGCCGGGCTCAGCCGGTGCCGGCCGGAAGACGGCGCCGTTGTTGGCGACCTCTGCACCGCGCTGCAGCTCGCCAGCATCGATCTCGGCGAGCGTCCAACCCTGCGCGAGGAGGGTGGTGAAGCGCACCGCGATCTCCTGTCGACCTGCGGCTCGCGCCTCTGAGGCGATCGTCTCCCACGCCTCCGATGTGCCGGTCCAGGTGGGCGGCGGCAGGCCGGGCTGCAGGTGCGCCTTAAGGTGGCGCTGGAAGTAGCGCTCGAAGACGGCAACCCCAAAAGGCACCGGGAGCTCTTCGATCCGGGTCCGCGAGGAGGTCATCGCACCAGCCTGCCGTAGCGCTGGAAGGCGAGCGCGAGGTGGCGGTCGGCGCTCACCGGCGAGGCGAGCATCGCCTCCATCTGGCTTGGCTCCTTCGCCTTCGCCCCTGCCGCCGCGGCGGTAGAGGGGAAGCCCCGGAAGATCTCGGTGAGGCCGGTGAGGAGGCGATCACCCCGCGTCGGCGGCGCGGCCTTCGTGGCGCTGGCCTTCGCGCCATCGGTGCGCGTGAAGAGTCCCTCGATGTACCTGGAGACCGGGCTGGAGTTCGTGGTGTCGCCGGGCTGGCGCTTCGGCGGCCTCCGCTCGCCCTCCTCCAGCTCGACAACCACTGGGGCCTCCTTCGTGAGCAACGCGATGTAGGGCGCGACCGGGCTCGCGGCCCGGGCCCGCTCGGCCGAGGCCGGGGTGCCGCTGGCGCGGCCGGCGAAATCATCCGCCGCCTGCACGATGGCGGTGATGCGGTCCTCGGCGCTGAGCTCTGGATCGCTGAGGATGTTGCCGATGAGCTCGATCAGCTGCGAGGCGAGCCCGCTGAGCTCCTCGTGCTCCTCGACCTCGGCGAAGCTCGTGGCGCCGCCGTAGAGGCCCATCGGGCCAGCCTTGTGGCGGATGCCAGCACTCTCGAGATCCTTGGTTGCGGCCTCGGCCCGCTCTTCGAGTTGCTTAGTGCGCTCCTCACCGAAGATCGAGACCAGGAAGGCTCTCTTCCTCGGCTCCAGGCCCTTCGTATTCGTATCTGTGGCTGTGGTCATGGGTCCCTCCTGATGATATCGAGGCGTCGAGGTGTCTCTCTACCGCCCTAAGCGCTGGCTCCAGCCGCCTCCGCTTCCCGCCGGCGGATGAACGCCGCCAACTCGTCGGCGGAGATAAACCGGCCCGCGCCGACTTTGAAGCTGCGCAGCTCGCCCCGCTGGATCAGTGCGAACACCGTCTCCCGCGAGACTCCAAGGAGCCGTCCTGCCTCAGCAGGCCTGTAAGCAAGTCGTTCAGTCGTCATGCCTCCTCCAGTTTCCTCCGAATGTCGTGGATAGCCGTGTTGACAGCCGTAGTTTGCACGCGCAAACTAACGTGACGAAAGATTAAAAGCGTGACAAGTTACCGTGATATCGATCTGTCGCTCTGGGCCGTTCATGAGGGCTACTTTGTCCGAGATGGTGTTGTCCAGCCGCGAGGACGCCATCGGAAGTGGTATTCACCTGGTGACGATCGCTCGATCGTCACCGAGTTCGCCAAGATCAGGGACGAAAGAGGGGTCCTCGCTTTCGTCCGTCACTACGGAATGCTTGCGCAGCTTCCCGCGTCCGCCCATCTCAACAACGTGGACACGATCCTCAAAGAGGCAGCCGCCACGCGTTTCGCCCTCGAAGTCCTGATGCGCATCGATGATCCCGTAGCGCTGGGGGCCTACATGGCCAAGGTGATTCGCCACGACCAGCGACGCGGCATGTACGTCGATGCAGGGGCAGAGGCCTTCGCCGTCGTGGACGATGTTGATGCCGAGGCGGCTCAGGAAATGGTCGCTGAGCTAGTCAACCATCGCATAGCCGGCGTCCATCATCGTCTGGCCGTAGATGTCCGGGGCCAACGCGACTTCCGTGGCCGCATGGTGATCGACTCCTTGTTGGCGGCGATCTGGTGGCACGTCTTCCGAATGGCCCGCGACCGAGCAAAGTTCGTGCTCTGTGAGCTGTGCTCCGCACTAGTCGAGCGGCGTGATGCCCGGCAGCGATTCTGCGCTGGGAGGCCCGGAGAGGAATCGGCCTGCGCGACCCGGGCGCGTCAGCGAAGACACCGAGAAGGAAAGGGACGGCAAGATGAGTGAGAAGAGGCGCCGCCGAGGAGAAGGAGGCATCCGCCTTCGTACGGACGGAAGGTGGGAGGCGACCCTCACCTTGGACTCCCCGGACGGTAAGCGGCGCCGCCGAAGCTTCTTTGGTGCTACTCCCGCCGAGGCTGCGAGCAAGCTACGCGACGGACACCAGCGGATCGAAAAGAACTTGCCCTTGCCGCCCCAAAACCTCACGGTTGAGTCACACCTGAGGTCTTGGTTGATCGAGAAGAAGAAGACCCTGAGGCCGGAGACTCATCGAGCCTATAGCGACCGTGTGCGTCTCTACATCAACCCGGCGCTGGGGCGCCGCAAGCTCGCAAAGCTCAGCATCGCGGATGTTCAGGCCTTCCACGCATCAATGGGCAGGCGCGTCTCCGGGACCACCGCCAAGCACGCGCACGACGTGCTGAGGGCTGCCCTCCAAGACGCCCTGCGGTGGGATCTGGTGGCCCGGAATGTGGTCAGTCTGGTTCGACCTCCACGGCGCACCACCGGAGAGATGCGGTTCCTCGGGCCCGATGATGCCCGCGATCTCATGGAGGCTGTGAAGGGCAATCCGCTGGAGGCGTGCTTTGTCGTAGCGCTCACGTGCGGCCTGAGGTCTGGTGAGCTCCAAGCCCTTCGCTGGAAGGACGTGGAGCTCGAGCGCAGACGCCTGCGCGTCGTCGCTACGCTGACCACCGTAACCGATGGCGAGCCCGTATTCGGCGAGCCGAAGACCCAGCACAGCCGGCGCACCGTGTGGTTGTCGGAGATGGCCTTTGAGGCGCTGGAGGCTCATCAGGACCGGCAGGAGGCCCAGCGCAAACTGGCCGGGCCGGTCTGGAAGGAGCATGGCCTTGTCTTCACCAACGACGCGGGCGGACCGCTATGGCGGAGCCAGATCCGCAAGCACTGGCTGGACCTCCTCAAGGCGGCGAAGCTTCCGCACCTCCGCGTCCACGATCTGAGGCACACAGCTGCGACGCTGCTCCTCGCCGAGGGTGTCCCGGTGAAGGTGGCCAGCGAGATGCTGGGGCACAGCGACGTGGCAACCACGCTGCGCATCTACGCCCACGTGATCGAGGGGGCGCAGGAGCAAGCGGCAAGCGCCATGGATCGGCTTTTCCATGCGTAGCAACCTGGAGTTTAGGAGGACAACCAGGAAGCTTGAGGATGCGAGAGAGGCTTTCGCCGACCTGGAAACAGCCGTCGACTTCACTTCGGCCCGACACCGCTTCGCAGCGTTCGTGAACGCTTCTTTTGCGGTCATCAACGCCCTGCGCAAGGACGGTGGCAAGTCCAGCGAGTTCAAGGAATGGCTATCGGCGCGACTTCACGAAGCTGAAGCGGACCCAGTAGCTCAGTTCTTCAAGAAGGCTCGCAACAAAGATTTCCACGAGGCCCAGATTGACCTGAATTCTGAGCTCTACGTTGGAAGTTTTTCGTCAGACGACGCCGGGCCGCCTCCCGCCAAGGGTGCATCCATCGTGGTGGGCTCTACCGGTATCTATTGGCTGGTGGACAAGGGCAAACCCAGTGAACGGAGGATTCCAGTCAGAAAGGGCGGGCACTGGAGCACGCGGATCAGGTTTGCGAACCCCCCGACGGTCCTGAGAGGCAAGGAACTGGTCAAGCTTGATCCCTTGTCTGCGGCACGGATGGAGCTTGCCTTCCTCGATGAGTTGTTAGAGGCGGCAAGGCGAGAATTCGCGACTTCAGACACTTAGGCGGTCAGTTAGGCGGTCAAATGGCCAAAATGGGCCGATCTCAGATTCGAAAACTGGTAGCGGTACGGGGATTCGAACCCCGGTTTTAGCCTTGAGAGGGCTACGTCCTGGTCCCCTAGACGATACCGCCCTGTGAGCGTCCTGGTGGCTGGGGAGGGAGGATTCGAACCCCCGCATACGGATCCAGAGTCCGCTGTCCTACCACTAGACGACTCCCCAATGGGATTTCATCCTAGCACAGCGTTTTTTCGAGCTTCAAACCAAGGGCGAAACGTCTCCGAGC
>DATDQG010000018.1:0-3306 GCA_035292365.1 Dehalococcoidia bacterium | reverse complement strand
AACACAGCGACAAGGGGGGCGGGTCGACCCGCCCCCCTTGTTTGTCGGTGCTTAGACGACTACGGGACAGGCCGGACGCGCGGCGTCCCGTCGGTCGGCCTCAGGTTCGTAGTCCTCGTTGAAGCAATGTAGGGGCGGTTCGCAAACCGCCCCTACAGGCCGAACCTAGCGTCGAGCTGCTTGGACTTACCAGCGCCGTCCGCCGCCGCCGCCACCGCCCCCTCCACCGCCGCCGTAGCGGCCGCCCCCGGTGGGGCCGGTGCTGCGCCGCGGGGCGCCGCTGGTCTCTCGCTCACGCGCCTCATTGACCCTGAGCGTGCGTCCGCCCAGCGCCGTGCCGTCGAGCAAACGGATGGCGGCCTGTGCCTCTTCGTTGGTCGACATCTCGACGAAGCCAAAGCCGCGCGACTGTCCCGAGTAACGGTCAGTGATAATGGTGAGCGACACCACCGTGCCCGCCGGCTCAAACAGCGCTCGCAGCTCTTCCTCGGTCGTCGAGTAAGGAAGGCCGCCTACATACAAACGAGTCGCCATGGACTCCCTCCAAAAGCTCCCTCAGGAGCAGACTTCTCTCTTCCGCGCTTTATCAAA
Organism: Dehalococcoidia bacterium; assembly: GCA_035292365.1. Classification (GTDB taxonomy): domain Bacteria; phylum Chloroflexota; class Dehalococcoidia; order DATDQG01; family DATDQG01; genus DATDQG01. The sequence goes on along the minus strand of DATDQG010000018.1, from coordinate 2,715 downwards.
CTGCACCGGCGCGGAAGAGCATCGTCGGAGGCAGCCCGCAAGAACATGCCCACTGGGGCATACTACGCACTAATATGCTACACCAAGGGTCGCTCGAATGCTAGATGCTGACGGCGAGGAGAGCCGGCCTAGAGGATGATCTCGCGGAAACGGCGCTCGCTGCGGAAAGGGCCCACGACGGCCAAACGCGCCTGTCCCGGTAGGAGCCGCTGCGCGACGTGCTGAAGGTCGGTCGCGGTGAGACCGTCGATGATGGCGACCACCTCGTCTGGGGTAAGGATGCGGTCCGAGAGCAGCTCTTGGCCGCCGAGCCAGGCGGCGACGGCGCGGGTATCCTCCATGCGTAGAAGCAGACGCCCCTTGCTGAGCTCTCGCGCCTTCGTGACCTCTTCCTCCGGAATGGGGTCCAGGAGGCGGCGAACCTCGGCCTCGATGGCCTGCAGGGCGGGCACCGCCTGCGCCGGTGAGACGCCCGCGTACACGACCATCGAGCCGGTGTCGAGGTACTGACTCAGGCGGCTCTGGACGTCGTAGGCGAGCGCGTGCTTCTCGCGAATTTCCAGAAACAAGCGGCTGCTCATGCCTTCCCCAAGCACGACGTTGAGGAGGCCGAACGCGTAACGGTCGGGGTCGAGGCTCCCTACTCCAGGAAGCGCAAGGTTGAGATGCGCCTGCTCGGAGCGCCAGTATTCGAGGCCCAGGCGAGGCTGCCCATCCGCCTCTACCGCTGGGTACCATGTGGAGGGTGTACCACGTCCCCAGTCATCTAGAGCGGCCGAAAGCATCTCCACGACCTCTTCGTGGACGATGTCGCCCGCGATGCTGATCACCGTGTTGTTGGGCACGTACTGGCGGGCGACGTATGCGAGGATCTGGTCGCGCGTGAGGGCAAGGACTGACTCGCGAGTGCCGGCCACCTCACGGCCGAGGGGCTGATGTGGCCAGCAGACCTCGTCGATGAGGGTCTCGACCCGACGCTCAGGCGCGTCGTTCACCATGGCGAGCTCCTCGAGGACGACCTTGCGCTCCTTTTCGATCTCCTCCGGGGCGAAGAGCGGGTGACGGAGCATATCCACCAGGATGTCCACGGCCAGGGCGAAGTGGGGACGGGCTACCTTCACCCAGTAGACCGTCAACTCACGGTCGGTGGCGGCGTTGAGGATGCCGCCGACGCCCTCGATGGCTTCGGAGATCTCTTTTGCCGTCGGGCGTCGCTCGCTCCCCTTGAAGAAGAGGTGCTCGAGGAAATGGGAGATCCCGGCGTCTTCGTCTGATTCGTAACGTGAGCCGGTGGCAATATAGACGTTGACAGAGACCGAGCGAGTGTGCGGCATGCTGCTGGTCAGGATCCGCAGGCCGTTCGGTAGGACGGTGCGCTGGAACATGCAACCTCCGGAACAGACGAGAGGGAGGCCAAAACGCCCCCCTCTGACGCCTGCTGATAATCCAGTGTACTCACGGTTGGCGCGTACTGTCAAAACCCGTCGTTGACGGCCTTCTGAGCGCCTGTCTATGATGGCCTCGCTTCAGAAAGGGGCGGCCGAGAACCATGCCATTGCTGCTCGTGGCGTTGCTTTTGCTCCTCGTTGTGGTGGGCATGTCGTTTGCCTTCCACTTACTGGGTCTGCTGCTGATGCTCATCATGGCGGGGCTCATCGGGGCGCTTGCTGATGCCGTGATGCCGGGTCGCCTGCCGGGCGGCTGGCTGGGCGCGACCTTAGCCGGTCTAGTGGGCTCCTGGCTGGGGGCCCTGATTCTTGGCCGCCTGGGGCCGAGCCTCTTCGGCATCCGCGTTCTCCCCGCCTTTCTAGGAGCCCTGGCGGTAGCGTTTCTCGTCGCGTTTCTGAGCCGAAGGAACACCGAAAGCGGCGCAGCTGGGTGAGCCATCCGTCGAACCCGTTATCGTCAGCCGCCTGCAGCCGGCGCTTCTTCTTGGGTTGGCGGCCCAGGCCGCGCTTGCCGCGTGGCGAAGCGCGCTAGGTTCTCCAAGCCAAGCCACAGGAGCAGCCCCAACGCCGTCAAGCCCAGGAGCAGGGCGAGGAGCAGCAGAGCCTCGAGCGCCGGGGGCTGTGCGAGCTCGCTGAGGCGCACCGCGAACAGCAAGAGCCCGCCCGCGATGGCGTTCCAGGTGGCGTGCAGCGCGAGGGCCACCGCGAAGTTGCGGAGGAGCAGGTCGCCTCTACCTTCGCGGCGCCAGGCATAGTAACCGGCCGCCACGAATCCTGACGCCACGGGGTGGAGGGCGCCGCTGACCAGGCGCAGCAGGGCATTCACCGTCCAAGGCGCGCGCTCGTCCAGGGTCAGCCCGAGATAGGCCAGGTTCTCCACGATGGCGAAGGCCGCCCCGCCGATCATGCCGAGCAGAAAGGCCTCGGAGGCGGAGCGCAAGCGCCGGCCCAAGACGTAAACCATCAGCGGCTTGAGCGCCTCCTCGACGAGTGGCCCTAGAAGCACGACCTCGATGGCCAGCAGCGGCCCGAGAGGGCCGAACAGAAAGCGCGCCAGAGCAGCGGGGTCGCCGGCGAACGGCAACTCAGAGCGAAAGTTCGGCCTGAGCCACAGGAGAGCGACGAAGGGCAGCGCCTCCAGCGCCGCCGCCAGCGGCGTGGCGATGAACGAGCCGACGCCCAGGACAAGCAGCGTCCGTTGCCAGGTCGTTACTGGTCCTCTGCGCCGTGATACGACCGAGACCGCCGCCAGCGGCGGCAGCGCCGC
>DATDQG010000017.1:0-18701 GCA_035292365.1 Dehalococcoidia bacterium | reverse complement strand
ACAATCGCGAGACAAGCAGCCCGATAGCCGTCGTGGCAGCGCCGACGATCCAGAGTGACCCCAGCGTGCCGAGGGCGAAGGCCCTCTTCACCTGCTCTTCGAAAGCCGCTTTGAGCTCGGCGATCGCGTCGTGCAGCTCCTCGAAGGTTGGGTCGACTTGGCCGCGGTCCAACGCGCGCGCTTCGTCGAGACGACCAGCTTCGGTGAGGCGCAACTCCTGTGTAACCAGGGTGCGGTAGGACAGGTACTGCCCGGCGATGCTCTCAAGGCTCTCCCTATCGGACAGCAACGGCAGGGCGCGCGTTTGCTCGATCCGTTTGGCGCCATCACGGAAGCGCTCTTCTGCCAGTGCTCGTGCCCCTTGACCCGTCCCGGCCTCGGCGATCGCCCGCCACTCGATCGCCTCGATCTCGTGGACGCCCTCCTTGAGATCGCTGAGATGATGAAGCGCCTCCACCCGGGTCGCGATATACGCATGCACGAACAGCAGGCCCAGGCAGGCCAACGTGACGACGCCGACCGCCGCGCCAAGCAGCCAAGGCGACGCCCGACGGTGGTCCGTCGCTAGACTGCTGCCCCCCGTGGCGCTCGCGATGTGGCTGTCGTCGGCTCCGGCTTCCCAACGCGCACCATTGCTACCGCCCTGGTTCTGCAACGGGTCAACGCTCTCCGCTCGGCGACCGTTCCTCCCGGCCTTCCCTGCCGCCTGCACCGTGCTCCTTCCGTCCATGCACCACGGCCGCTGAGGGGCACGAGCTCTCCTTCGCGAAGAGCGAGCGGAGTCGCCCCGACCTGCAGCAGCCCGGTAGTCCGCCCTGCGCTCATCCTGAGCTTGTCGAAGGACGGATCCGCGGCTTTGCACCCCCGCCTCGCGACGGGTTCGCCTTTGTTACGGCTCTATGTCATCAGTTGTAGATGACCCGACGGCCACGGTCAACCGGCAAGTGGTAAGAAGTCGGCCAAGACCATGGCCACAGAATCCCGCTACACGGGCCCGCCGAGCCCCAGTGCGGAGGCTCACCCACCCCCTGGTCACTTGAGTGACCCCGAGGGCCGTCGTAGCCGTCGTAGGGGCACAGCACGCTGTGCCCGGTTGAGGTCACGATCATCAAGGCGGGCTGGTCCGGTCACAGTCGGCGTAGTCGTAGGGGCACAGCATGCTGTGCCCTCCTACCGCTCCCGTCCCAGAGAGGGCCTTCGCCTCCTCTGCGAGGAACCTATCAGGGGCCTATTCGCTCGCGCATGGGGGGCGGGCTTCTTCCCTCTCCCTTGATGGGAGAGGGTCAGGGTGGGGGTGATTCGCCGCACCGCCGGACCGCGAATGGTCTGGCCACTGGGCACCCCGCTCGTCGGGCCCAGTGGGAGAGTTCTAGAGAGGGGCGAAGCCCCTCTCTAGAGAATAACCTTCCAGGGCGGGCGGGTGGGATAGCAGAGGATACACCTCTTGTCATCAGCCTCTGGCGACGGATCGTCGCCTCCTGCTATTGTTGGTGCATCTCGCGAAAGCCGGTCGACCATGCACTGCCCCGAATGCGGCTTCCCCATGCGACCCACGGGCCGCTGCTGGACCTGTGCCGCCTGCGGCTTCTCCACCTGCGGCCTCGTGGCCGGCAGCTAGCCCGTCAGCGCCCTTCTTCGATGCAACGCGGTTCCGCTTTGCTTGTTGGTCCGACGAGTGGCTGGAGCACGCGGGCTAGTGAGACCGCCACCAGGATCGCTTCACCGACCACGGATCAGCAGGCTTCACTCTTCCAGCCAGTTCTCCACGGGCAACGCCGGGACCCTCTGGAAGTGCCGCACATTACCGGTGACCACCGTCAAGCCCCGGGCCAGGCCGATCGCCGCGATGCGGAGGTCAGCGTCCCCGATTGGCTCTCCTCGGCGCTCTAGCTCGGCCCTAACGGCGCCGTATTGGCGCGCCGCGGCTGTGTCGAACGACAGGACCGGAAGGTTCGGCAGGAGCGTGTCCTCCAACCGCTCCAACAGCGCCCGTGATCCCAACCGCAGCGCTCCGTAGACCAGTTCCCCCAGCGTAATGCTCGAGGTGAATTGCGCTTCCTTCGGCACGGAGGCCAGCTTGGCGATGAGCGTTGTCGACGGCGCGCGCCGCATCAGGTTGCTCAGGATGTCCGTGTCGAGGAGGTACATTCAAGCCTCCAGGTGCACTGGACGGCCCATATCCCGCTCCCGTGCCTCGTAGATCTCCACTAGCAACGACTCCAGCGCTTCGTCGGCCACGTCTCTCCAGGCGCCCACGAGCGCCAGGGCCCCAAGCGGCCGCGCGGCCGCCGCACGCTCTTCTTCCAAATGCTCCAATTCCCGCATGCCGACCAGAGCCGCCAGCGCCTTCCCTCGCCGCTCAATGACGACACGTTGGCCGCCAAAGGCCACCTCCGCCACCAGCGCCGAAAGATTCGCCTTCGCTTCTGCTGCACTCACCCGCTTCATTGCGCACCTAGCCATTCCGACTAATTAGTCATCTTGACTCATTATACGGCGCAATCGCGCTCCGCAAAAGCTCGGATAGCTCGTGACTGGCCAGGGGTTTCGCCTTGGTGTCGCGCAAACGGGAGCGGCGTGTCCTCTGAGCCGTAACTTGACCCGAACCGCCAGTCTCGTTAGTCAACAACCGCCTTGTCGCTCTCCCGCCGTCCCCTCCTTGCCCCTCCCGCCTCCCCCTGCTACCCTGCCCCCATGCCTGCCCTCGAGTACCGCCCCACCATCCACGACCTCCCCACCGCAGAGCGCCCGCGTGAGCGGCTACGCACCGCTGGCGCCTCCGCCCTCAGCACCGCAGAGCTCCTCGCCATCATCCTCCGCGTCGGCTCCTCGGGCGAGAACGTCCTCCAGCTCGCCGGGCGTCTCCTCGGCCGCTTCGGCGGCCTCTCTGGGCTCGCTCAGGCCTCCTTCAGCCAGCTCTGCCAGGAGCACGGCCTCGGCGAGGCCAAGGCAGCGCAGCTGAAAGCCGCCCTCGAGCTCGGTCAGCGCCTCCTCGCCTCCCACCCCGCCGACCGCCCCATCGTCACTACCCCACGCGAGGTCGCCCGTCTCCTCCAAGGCGAGATGGCCTTCCTGGAGCAGGAGCACCTGAGGGTTATCCTGCTGAACACCCGTAACCAGGTGCTGGCCGTCCCCGAGGTTTACAAGGGCAGCGTCAACACCGCCGTCGTGCGCGTCGGCGAGCTCTTCCGCGAGGCCGTCCGCGAGAACTGCCCGGCCCTCATCGTCGTCCACAACCACCCCTCCGGCGACCCCGCCCCCAGCGACGCCGACATCGCCATGACCAAGCAGGTCATCGAGGCCGGCCGTATGCTCGACATCGAGGTGCTCGACCACGTCGTGCTCGCCGGCCAGCGCTACGTCAGCCTCCGCGAGCAAGGGCTGGCGTTCGGCGACCCTGCGAAAGCCCCGTAGCGAACGGTGGTTGCGCGTGGACTATCCTGTCGAGCTCGCCCCGAACCGCAAGGGCGGCCTCACCCTTCGCAACCCCGTCCTCACCGCCTCCGGCACCTTCGGCTACGGCATCGAGTTCGCCAACCTGCTCGACCTGGAGCAGCTGGGCGGCATCGTCACCAAGAGCGTCTCCTGGCGGCCTCGCGCCGGCAACCCCCCTCCCCGCTTGATCGAGACCGCCGCGGGCGTCCTCAACTCCGTCGGCCTGCAGAACCCGGGCGTCCGTGCGGTCGTCCGGCAGAAGGCGCCCATCTGGGCACGCTGGCGCGTTCCAGTCATCGTGAGCATATTTGGTGAAACTATAGAGGAATACGCGCGACTGGCGGCCCTGCTTGACCGCACTCCGGGCGTTGCTGGAGTCGAGCTCAACCTCTCTTCGCCCAATGCCCAGCGAGGCGGGCTTCAGTTCGGCGTGGACCCGGAGGCAGCGGCGGGTGTCACGTCGGCGGTCCGTGCCGTCAGCGATCTGCCCGTCTTGGTGAAGCTCAGCGCCGCGGCTCCGGACCCCATCGCCGTCGCCCAGGCCGTCGTCGCGGCCGGCGCGGATGCGCTGACCTGCACGAACGCCCTCGTCGGCATGGCCATCGACACCCGTCATCGCCGCCCCTCGTTCGCCATGGAACGTGCAGGCCTCTCCGGTCCGGCCATCAAGCCGGTGGCCCTCCACTGGGTGTACCGTGTCGCTCAGGCGGTCACGGTGCCGGTCGTTGGCTGCGGGGGCATCATGACGGCGCAGGACGCCCTCGAGTTTCTTCTCGCCGGCGCCAGCGCCGTGCAGATCGGCACGGCCACTTTCGTGGACCCTCGCGCCTCGATCAAGATAGCCGTCGGTCTCGAGGCGCTCTTGGCCGAAGCCGGCGTGGGTGACGTCCAAGAAATCGTTGGAGCGGCGACACATGCACACCTTGACAACCCTTAGACTCCTCTCTAGCATGGATATAGAGGTTCACGCCCAAGGTGATTAGCGTACCGGGATAGGAGCAGGGATATTCTGTTGCCGAAAGCGATGCCGACGGACTCCCCCTCCTTCCTCCTCTTCACACCGCACCCCCACTCTCCCCCTCGCTCTTCATGACCCGTTTCGTCTTTGTTACCGGCGGCGTCGTCAGTTCCGTTGGGAAGGGAATCACCGTCGCCTCGCTTGGACGCCTCCTCAAAAGTCGAGGAATCAGCGTCTCCCTCCAGAAGCTCGACCCGTACCTGAACGTTGACCCGGGCACCATGTCCCCATACCAGCACGGCGAGGTATTCGTCACCCGCGACGGCGCGGAGACCGACCTTGACCTGGGCCACTACGAGCGGTTCATCGACGCCGACCTTACCAAAGAGTCCAACGTCACGACCGGCCAGATCTATCGCACCGTCATCGAGATGGAGCGCCGCGGCGACTTTCTCGGCGGCACCATCCAGGTGGTGCCTCACGTCACGAACGCAATCAAGCAGCGTATCCTCGATTTGGCCAGCCTTAGCGGTGCCGAAGTGCTCATCGTCGAAGTGGGCGGGACCGTCGGCGACATCGAGGGCCTTCCGTTCCTGGAGGCGATCCGCCAGCTGCGGCGAGAGGCCGGCCGCGACAACGTCCTCTACATCCACGTCACCTACGTTCCCCACCTCGTCGCCACGGATGAGCTCAAGACCAAGCCCACGCAGCACAGCGTCCAAGAGCTCCGCCGCATCGGCATTCAGCCCGACATGATCGTCTGTCGCAGCGACTTCCCACTCACCGAAGAGGTGCGTGAGAAGGTCGCTCTGCATACAGACGTCGACCTACAGGCGGTGGTCCCCATGCCCACGGTAGACACGATTTACCGTGTCCCGCTCATCCTGGAGGAGGCCGGCGTCAGCGACTTCCTCATCCAACGGCTTGGGCTGACTGCCAAGGACAAGGACCTCGATGGCTGGCGAGGGATGGTAAGCCGTATGGAGGCTACCCGCGAGCCCCTCACCATCGCCCTGGTCGGCAAGTACATCGAGCTCCAGGACGCGTACCTCTCAGTCAAAGAGGCGCTCCAGCACTCCGGCCTACATCACGGACGGCGCATCGAGATGCGCTGGGTGCAGGCGGAGTCCCTTGAGCACGAGGGCGGCGAGGCCGCCTTGAGCGATGTCCAAGGCATCGTGGTGCCCGGCGGTTTCGGCTACCGCGGCTTTGAGGGTATGGTCCGCGCCTCACGCTACGCTCGCGAGCATCAGGTCCCCTACCTTGGCCTGTGCTTCGGCATGCAGGCGATGGTGGTGGAGTACGCACGGTACGTCTTCGGCTCCGACGAGCCGAACTCCAGCGAGTTCGGCCTGCCGACGCGCTATCCGGTCATCGATTTCATGCCAGACCAGCGCAACCTCGACGAAAAAGGTGGCACCATGCGCCTTGGGGCGTATCCCTGTGCCCTCGTGCCGAACACAAAGGCCGCCGCTGCCTACGGCGACGGCGTCGTCTATGAGCGGCACCGGCACCGGCTCGAGTTCAACAACGCCTATAGAGGCATCCTGGGCGAGCATGGCCTCGTCATCAGCGGCACTTCGCCCGATGACCGGCTCGTGGAGATCGTCGAGGTGCCCGACCATCCTTGGATGGTCGGCGTTCAATACCACCCCGAGTTCCGCTCTCGTCCGAACCGGCCCCACCCGCTCTTCCGCGAGTTCGTCGCCGTCGCCAAAGAAACGCTTCGCGAGGGGACCCAGCGCCCGCTGCCGCTGACGCCGGAGCTCGTCGCCGGTCCATAGACGAAGCTCAGTAGCAGCTCTCCCCTCCCTCCACGGCACGAAAGGATCGTTCACATGTTGAGAGTCGAAAGCAAGCGTTCGCTCCGACTGTTTTTGGCCGCTGCCGCCGCGGCCATGCTGGTCGTTGCGGTTGTCTACACCCCGCTCCGGTCCTACGCCGAGGGCTTCCTGACAATTTTCACCCCCAAGCAGTTCGTCGCGGTTCCTCTCACCGAGAGCGACCTCAGCAACCTGCCAAGCTTGCAGGACTACGGCACATTGGTCCAGCCCTTTTATCCGGAGGCGGTGCGCGTCGATAGTGCGGAGGCCGCTTCCTCCATGTCTGGGATGAGGGTTCTCGTTCCAGCAAACCTGCCATCGGGTGTCGAGAGCGCGCCGCGTTACGAGGTGATGCCTGGGCGGAGCGCCATCTTCACCTTCAGCGCCGAGAAGGCGCAGGCTGCCGCCGGCGCGAGAGGCCAGCAGTTGCCGCCGATGCCGGCGAATATCGATGGAAGTAGCCTCCAGATCGTCGTAGGCGCGATCGTGCTCGCCACCTACCCGGGCCCTGAGAATACCCAGCTCCCTATTCCGTCACTGGTCATCGGCCAGGCGGCAGCGCCTGTTGTCCGGTCGACCGGCGTCTCTGTGGAAGAGCTTCAGCAGTACCTGCTGGCCCAACCTGGGATTTCGCAAGGGCTTGCTCAGGCAGTCCGAGGTCTCGGTGATCCGGCGGCGACCTTGCCTATTCCAATCCCTCTCAATATGGCGGCCGCGCATCCGGTCCAGGTGCAGGGAGTCAGCGGTCTTGCCGTTGCGGACTCCATGGGACTCGGTTCTGGAGTCATCTGGGAGAAGGATGGCCTCGTCTACGGTGTCGCCGGTCCCTTGTTTGAGAGCGAGCTGCTTGCCGTTGCCAACTCCCTGCGTTGAGGGCGTGCCGCAAGGCTCCAGCCGATGGCATCGGATGGGACGGCGGCGCACGAGAGCGCTCCTAACGCTGTCTTCTCCAAAGGCCCCGCGCCAATAGCTGACGCCCAGCCCCCCGCAATCGAGGCGCGCGATCTGACCAAGCACTACGGGAAAGTCGCCGCCCTGGCGGGGTTGACCATGAAGGTGCCGCGCGGCGAAGTGTTCGGCTTTCTTGGGCCGAATGGCGCCGGCAAAACGACCGCCGTGAAGCTGTTCGTTGGGCTTGCCCGCCCGGCCTCCGGGCAGGCGTGGGTCCTGGGTGCGCCCGTCGGCGACCGGCGAGTCCGCCAAAAGATCGGCTATCTGCCGGAGCTGTTCCGCTATCAGAGCTGGCTTTCTGCTGAAGAGGTGCTGTCGCTTCACTGCGAGCTCGCCGGCGTTCCGCGGCAACGCCGGCGGGGCGAGATGGACCGTGTGCTGACCAGCGTCGGTCTCGCCGATCGCGCGAAGGACCGCGTCGGCACCTTCTCAAAGGGGATGCAGCAGCGCTTGGGCCTGGGTGTGGCGTTGCTCGGTGAGCCTGAGGTTGTCTTCCTCGACGAGCCGACCTCGGCGCTTGACCCCATCGGCCGGCACGAGGTTCGCGAGATTATCCGGGACCTCCGAGCCCGCGACACGACGGTCTTCCTCAACTCGCACCTCCTCGGCGAGGTGGAGCTCGTCTGTGATCGTGCAGCAGTCGTCGACCATGGACGCGTCATTGCCATCGGTACAATTCCAGAGCTGCTCGGCGCCTCCAATTCCGTCCGTGTGCGGGTTACTGGGCTTGATCCTCGAGGGGCCGCCGCGCTCCAGCGATTTGGCAGCCTGACGCACCAAGGCGACTGGCTCGCGATCATAGGTATCGCGGACGAGTCGGTCCCGGACCTCGTCGCCGAGATCGTCCGCCTCGGCGGCCGTGTGCACGCCGTGGAGCACCAAACGCTCGAGGACCGCTTCCTTCAACTGGTTCAACGAGAATAGCGATGCCCTCGCTTCCAGCGATGATAATCGCGCGTTTGACGCTACAGGAGACTGTGCGGCGGCGCCTTGTTTGGGCTGTGTTTCTCCTGACGATCTTGATCGTCGCCCTCACCGGCTTCGGATTCTCCCGCCTCAACACCTTCACCTGCGCTGGGGCGCCCTGTCCAGCGGCTGAGATACGGCTCGCTGCCGCGTTTTTCTCGATTCTTGTCGCCTACATGTTCGACTCTGTGATCGCTGTCGGCTCATCCTTCGTCGCTGCCCTCGCCATCGCCGCCGACATCGAGTCCGGCGTCATGCTCGCCCTGCTGCCGCGTCCAATCCGAAGAAGCGACGTCGTCCTTGGCAAATGGCTTGGGCTCGTGGCGTTGATCGCCAGTTACGCCATCTTTGCCTATTCCCTGCAGTTCGCCGCGGTCTGGCTCGCCGTCCGCTATTTGCCGCCTCAGCCAATTGCCGCTGCGCTCTACGTCACGGCCCAGGGGGTCGTGCTCATGACCCTTGCTCTGCTGCTGAGCACCCGGCTGACGGCGATCACCGTAGGCATCGTTGCGGTCGTCCTCTTCGGCGTCGCCTGGATAGCGGGCATCGCTCAGGCTCTCGGCGTCGCCTTCGAGAACACGGTACTCACAAACGTCGGCACAATCATCAGCCTGCTCCTTCCCACGGACGCCTTATGGCGCAACGCAATCTTCAATCTCGAGCCGATCGCCGCCATCGCAGCCGCCGGTGGCGCGCGTTTCTTGGCCGCCAACCCCTTCTTCGTTGCCATGCCTCCGCCTACGGCATACGTCTACTGGGCAATCGGCTGGACAGTCGCTGTCCTTGGGCTGGGTGTCTACAGCTTCCAGAGGCGGGACTTGTAGCCAACTGCGCGTCTCCAATCCTGTTGACCTTTGGGATGCTGTGCAGTTCGCGACCAGACTTTCCGAGATCAGACAACATGTGCTCACGCACCTGTTTGATTGGCGGGACTTCTCGTCCACCGCCGTTGCCCCACTGATGCGCGTGTTACAATATGGTATCTGCTCCTCTCCATAAGCTGGAAAGCAGGTGAAACCACGGCTGCCGACACGAGGACATGAAACACATGCGCACTATTCTCGTCACCGGCGGCGCCGGCTTTATCGGTGCTAACTTTGTCCACCATCTGCTCCGTCGCTACGACGATGTGCACGTCGTCGTCCTGGACAAGCTCACCTACGCTGGCAACCTGGAGAACCTCGCCGACTTTGCCGATGATCCACGGCTCCTGTTCGTTGAGGGGGACATCGCGCACACTCTCACCGTCGACGCTCTCGTAGCGCGGGAGCGGCCTTGGGCCATTGTCAATTTCGCGGCGGAGTCCCACGTGGACCGGTCGCTCCTGGATCCCGGCGCCTTCATCCAGACCAACGTCTATGGCACCTTCACTCTTCTTGAGGCGGCGCGTCGACACGGCGTCGACCGGTTCCACCAGATCGGCACCGACGAGGTGTATGGGCAGCTCCTCGAGGGCTCCTGGTCCGAAGAGGCGCCTCTTGACCCGCGCAACCCCTACTCTGCGGCCAAAGCCGCCGCTGATCTCCTGGTTCTTGCCTATCACCGCAGCCATGGCCTAAACGTCGTCATCACGCGAAGCGGCAACAACTTCGGGCCCTACCAGTACCCGGAGAAGCTCGTGCCCCTCATCATCACCAATGCCCTAGAGGACGAGCCGTTGCCCATTTATGATGACGGACTGCAAGTACGCGACCGGCTCTACGTGGTGGATCATTGCGAGGCGCTGGACTTGGTGCTCCACCACGGTGACCCAGGGCACGTGTACAACATCGGCGCCGGCAACGAGTGCACCAACCTGGAGGTCGTCGAGCGAATCCTCGCGTTGCTGGACAAGCCACGCAGCCTTATCCGTCACGTAGCCGACCGCCCTGGTCATGACAAACGCTACTCCCTCGATTGGACGAAGGTGGCAGCCCTCGGCTGGAGGCCCAGGACGGCGTTCCCCGACGCGCTTGCTAGGACCGTCCGCTGGTACGTGGAGCATGACGGCTGGTGGCGCCGCATCAAGTCCGGAGAGTTCCAGGAGTACTACCGCCGACAGTACGGCGATCGCCTGGCGTCGAGCCTGCCTCACAACTAACCTGCCCGTCGCTGCAGCCCACGGACTCCCATAGACGCAAGCCCCACTGTCCTGGTTCTTTATCTTACATTGTAATAATGGGTGAGATAGCTATAAGAAGCCGCTAATTACGTTGTAAGGACGCCGAATTGGCGATGAATGCGAAGCTGGTCGGTGTTCAGGACTCAGACTGAGGCGGGATCACAGTCCGAAGGGAGGGAGGGCGAAGGATTGTGAATCGAGGGATGGGCTTCTAGCGGAGGCGCTGCTGTGGGCACTTGAGCTGCGGACGAATCGGCTGCCCAGCTGTCGAGCCAGGGAGCGAGGCGATGTGCGGGGCGCTATGACGCTGGTGGGATGCTGGCTTGGAGGTTCGGGTGTGCAGTGGCGAGGTGAGGCTGGTCAGGCGAGATACCAGCGGCGGCACCAGCCAAGGAAGCGGGTGGGCAGAGGCTCGGTCCAGCGGACGACCCGCGGGCCAATAGCGGACCCGAGGAGACCCAGGATCGCGCCGACCATCACGTCGCTGGGATAGGCCACGCCGACGTAGACGCGGGACACGGCGAAGACGGTCGCGAGCACAAAAGCGAGCGAGCCGAGGCGGCGGTTGAGGGACCAGACCCCGAGGGCAAGGGCGAAGCCCACCACGGCCGGATTGCTGGGAAAAGAAGGGTCCGTCGGTTGGTAGAACAGGAGGTTGACGTCCTGCACGTGGAAAGGGCGGGGGCGTGGGAACAGCAGATTGAGCAGGAATGTGGCGCTGTTGGAGAGAAACACTCCAACAATTGTCGCCAGGACTCCCCGCTGCAGACGCTCACGCTCAAGGCGGGAGTGGCCTAGAAACCATCCGCCGAATAGCGCCACGGCCAAAAGCGCGGGAACGAGGTAATCGTTGACCAAGGCGAGGGCGAGTCGGTCTAACCATGGACTGCGTCCCGCCAGCCCGTTGATGAGGGAGAAGAGCGTCCGGTCGAGGGATTCCAAGCTCTAAGTCCTAAGGGGTTCTCTCAGTGTGTCCGGCGAGAAGCCAGAGCCTCCCAATAGCTCATATATCGCAGGGCCTCAACCCCGTCTTGAACGGGATCTGTTGGGCCTGACCCTGGTCGCCACAGCAACGAGGAGATGGCGAGGCTTGTCAGTAGCGCCGCTGCACTCCCCATCAGGAACAGGAGGAACTGTTCCCACCCCGCCAAGCCGATGGTGTTGCGGTCCGCGCTTGAGACGAACCAGACCACGTCGGTCAATGCAAAAAGTAGGCCCGCGGCCACACCCCAAGGGGCTGGGACGATGGCCAGCCCGCGCAGGCCTGACCGCGCTGCGGCCAGTTGCAACGCCGAGAGGCACAAAAGGTAGACAAAGATGAAGTAGTCGCGGACCAGTTGCTCGGCGACGAAGTTCAGCAGCATCCCTACCCCACAACACGCAGCGCAGCGGCCCAGAACAGCAACTGTAGAAAGGCGGCCGCCACTAACGCCAGGTACGCGGCCGCCCGTTCCCTTGCGTGCAGCAGGCCGGCGAGGACCCCGTTGAGTGCCAGCGCCCCCAGCGCCAGCCAGGGGAGCAGGAAGATCGCGTCCTTTATCCGCATCTGGGAGGGCTGGCCGCCAAACGTGAAGTGAAGGGGCACGAAGTGCGGCAGGCCCGCGTATCGCCAGACCAGAAAGGCGAACAGGGCCAGATTCAGGCTCAAGCCGGCGCCGAGCATCAGCCAGAGGTTGCGATCGCTCCAGAGGGACCACGTGGTGAGAGGATTGGGCCGCACGCCGGGAAACACTTCGTGGGTGGGCCCCATAGCCTGGCGGCGCTGCACTTCCTGCAGGAACCGCTCCGGGTTCGGCACGGAAACAGCGAAGGTCGGCCCAGCCGTGACCACGTACAGCAGGTCGCTGGGAGAGCGCGCCCCCGCGAAACAGAGCACGGCCCCCAGTTCCGGGTGCTGAAGACGGCCGACCTGGCAGCCGGGCCAGGACGCTCCTTCGATCGACAACGACCTGAGTCCCGCCGGCCCCGGCACCAGGCGCTCGATGCGCCCTAGGGGAACGTCGTAGCGGCTGCCAAGCCAGAAGATAGCGAGTCGATTCCGGTCAAGCCGGTAGCTCAGCGTCCATAGGCCAAAGGACCAAAGGAGCAGAAGTCCGGCCGCAGCGACAAGCGTTGCGCAAAGCAATGCCGCTAGAAAAGAGACGAGGGAGATCGGCGCAACGGAGACGCGCAGGATCAGCAGCAGCGCGAGAAGTAGCGCGCCTAAGGCAAGCCCTAAGCCTATCGCCAGGCCCGGGAAACGTCGTGGGTGAAAGACCATGGCTCAGGTTGCGCGGACGCGTCGAAAGGCCGGCGTACACCAGTGACGATAGGAGGGCAATCTTCCCCAAGCGGCGTCGAAGTACAGCCGCTGCAGTTTCGCAGTGAGGGCGCCGACACGACCGTCGCCGACCGGGCGCCTGTCCACTTCCACCACCGGCGTGACGTGCGCGGCAGTACCGGTCATGAAGCATTCGTCCGCGATGTAGAGCTCGCTGCGGTCGACCGAGCGCTCGATCACGTCCACTCCCAGTTCGCGCTTCGCCAAAGTCATGACAGTTTCCCTCGTGATGCCGACGAGGATGTTGTCGCTCACCGGGGGGGTCACCAGCCGGCCGCGGCTGACGATGAAGATGTTCTCGCCGCTCCCCTCCGACACATGGCCATCTTGGGTGAGCATGATCGCCTCGTCGAAGCCGTTCTCCTGCGCCTCCGTCTTGGCCAAGGCGCTGTTGACGTAGAGACCGGTGACCTTGGCGCGGGCCGGAATGCTCGTGTCGTCTATACGACGCCAGGAGGAAGTCATGCAGCGTGCGCCCTGCTCCACGTCGAGGTAGTTGCCGAACGGGGCGACGAAAATGATGAGATCGTCGTCGAGGTCGTGAAGGCGAACGCCCAGCACCTCCGTGGCCTTGTAGGCCAGCGGCCGGATGTACACATCCTCCTCGAAGCCGCACCTCTCGGCCAGATCGAGCGTGAGCTCGATCAGCTCTTCGACCCGTTGCGGTAGGCCGATCTTCAGGATACGGCAGGAGTCCTTGAGCCGCTGGTAGTGCTCGGCCACGCGAAAGAGGAATAGCTGGCCCTCCTCGGCGTTCCAATTGCCCCTGAT
Source organism: Dehalococcoidia bacterium (assembly GCA_035292365.1). Lineage (GTDB taxonomy): Bacteria > Chloroflexota > Dehalococcoidia > DATDQG01 > DATDQG01 > DATDQG01. The sequence continues at coordinate 5,376 of DATDQG010000017.1, read as the reverse complement.
CCCCTCAAAGACGGCGGTACCGTAGTTGAACGCGTGGGTCATAACGCCAATCTTCGCCTCGGCCAAAGGGACAATCTCTCCCCGGATGTATGCGTACGGCGTCGCCATAGCCGATGGCTCCTTTCGCGGCCCCTTCCTCAGGAAAAGGAGCGGCGAGTCCTTCTAACGGTGTGCCGCTTATTATATCGCCCTGAACTCATGAGGCAACCCGTTGCGCGCCTGCGGGCCGCGCTCGGTGTCGTCCTTGGCCCGGCCCGCAGGCGTCGGAGACGATGCTGGGCCGCCCATCAGCGCCCAACAGCCGCGCCCGTCCGGAATGCGCTGTACGGGAACCGGCGCGGGTCCACGAGCATGTACCCTTCGCCGCGAACCGTGACGACTCGCGGCGGCCCGTTTCGACCGTCCTGCAGTCGGCGCCGCAGTCGGTGGATGGCCACCTCCACCACGCCGATGTCTCCGGGGTAGCCTTCGCCCCAGACGCGGCCGAGCAGCTCCTCTTGACTGAGCGCCGTGCCCGCGCGCTCTGCCAGCGTGTACAGCAGTTCGAATTCTAAGGGCGAGCAGGCGATGGGGCGCCCACGCAAGGTGACTTGGGCATGCGGGCCATCGATGCGCAGTTCGCCCACCAGCAACTCCTGCCGCGCTGGACGGCGCACCGTCAAGCGCGGCGAGTCGAAGGCGGGGCGCAGGGGTGGCTCCGGCGCAGCCGGCGCAATGTCAGTCCTCTCCCCAAGCAGGCTCACGGGAGCGTGGGCCACGGCTTCGGCAACCGGACCGGCGCTTGTCGACGCCGAAGGCGCGGCCGCGAGACTGCGCAGCTCCTTAAACCGTCGAGCGTTGCGAAGGCTGACCGCCAGCAGACCCACTGCGGGCAAGAACCACGACACCCCCGAAGCGAGGGCTGGTGACTCCTCTTCGTCCCACAGGTACAGCACGCCCAAGCCGTCTCCTTCTACGACCAGTGGTAGCGCCCAGAAATCGCGGGCTGGCAGGCCGAGGGCCCAAGGGGGCAGGCCCCCGACTCCAACGCCGGCCCGGCTCCGCTGTGGCGCCCCCGTGGCTATTGCCCGCGCTCCCAGCGTGCGGCCGGCAAGCGGCTCGGCTGGCCAGTCACCCTCAGCCGCCAATCGGATCTCGCCCTCGTCTTGCTCCAGCAGACCAACGACCGCCCCGGAACCACGTGTGAGACGCCTGCTCGCCAGGGCGGCCTCCGTCGCAAGTATCTGAGGGTCGAGCGCCGCCAGCGCCGGTGCGAGCGTCGACAAGATCTCCTCCCAGTCGGGAATGGCCGTGGCCTCAGTGGTGACCGTCTCCGGTTTGGCGCGGGCCAGGACGCCGCCGCTCAGACACGCTACAAGCAGAGCCAGGGCTGCTTCGGCAGTGAGGGCGACGTCGGCGCTCCGCAGCAGGGCCAAGAACGCCGAGGCGACGAGTGGCGCTGCCACAGCCACAAGGCCGCCGCGCCAGCCATCGCGAAGCCCGTGGCCGAAGGCCGCCGCCGCCGCTACACCGAAGATGACAGGGTGTGGCCCGCCCAATGCCAGCCCGAGGCCCAAAAGGAGACCATCGCCAGCCGCCGCGGCGAGCGCCGCCCACGCAGTCCCCCGGTCACTTCGGCTTGCAGCCCGGAGGGAGAACGAGTAGACCCCGCCCGTCCAGACCAACGACGCGGCAGCAAATGCGCCCAACACCCACCAGGGGGTGGCAGATGGCCAGGCAAGCGCCAGAACGAGTAGGCCGAGAAGCAGACCGCGGACCAGAGCCTCCCGGCCGGACTGGGCTTGGGGCGCCTGGTCGGCCTCATCGGCTGGCCGTGGGCCACCGCCCGGCCCCGCCGCATCACGTGGCGGCGGAGAAGGCCCTACTCCCGACGGGAAACGATAGATCTGCACGAGATGCCCCGGTGATGATCAGGTTCCTACAACGAACGGATCGCTGCCTCGAGCCTTTGCGTCGCCTCTGCGTACGGCGTACCCGGTGCGAAGGTGAGGGGCTGTCCAAAGACGACCTGAGCGCGGCCGCGAACGAGCCCGATGCGGTTGTCGAACCAGCCCCGCGCCAGCGGCTTGAGCCGTATCGGCACAATGGGCGCCCCGGAGTCCACGGCAATCAACCCCGTGCCGCCCAAGAAAGGGCCGATCTCGCCGAAGGCGGTCAGTCGGCCCTCCGGGTAGATAAGTATATTCCATCCGGCGTCCATGAGCTTGCCGAGGTGCTCGAGGCTCGTGCGGACAGCCCCTTCACGGGAGAAGGGGAAAGCATTCCCCAGGAGGGAGGAATAGAAGGCGTTGATGGGATTTCCGAAAACGTCGTCGGCGGCCGCGGCGGGGGCGAGACGCCACCGCAGCGGGGACGGGATGGCCATGAGTATAGCGACGTTGTCGAGCTTCATGTTGTGATTGGCCGCGAACAGGGCTGGTGTGTGTAGCCCTTGGAGATGCTCTTGCCCGCGCACCTCCAGGCGATAGAGCAGGCGCATGGCGGGAAAGATCACAAGGTTCTGCAACATCGACCGTAGCACCTGGCACCATAGCGTGCGCGGCCACGTGGGCAGCGGCAGCGCGGGCGTCGTCTGGCCTGCGTGCAGGATCCGCCCCAGCTCGGCGAGCGTCGTCTCCGGGCCGATCGTCGTCTCATCCACGTAGACGCCCAGCTCCTGCTCGATCGCTGACAGCAGTTCGACCCGCCCGAGCGAGTCGAGGCCGATGTCCAGGCCAAGGCTCTTTTCGGGCGTTATCGTAGCGACAGCGACGCCCGCCACTTCCGCGACGAGCCGCTGCAGGGGACTGGCTGCACTGACCGGATCGCCGGCGACGGGCTGCTGGTCGGCGCCGGCCCCCAATTCTTGCAGACGCTTGATGACCAGCGGCTTGCGCACCTTCAGGGTATGCGTGCGCGGGAAATCGTCGTCCGGCCAGATCGTGAACTCCTGGACCTGCTGGTGCGCGGCTAGCTGGCCGTTGACCTGTTTCACGAGGCTGGCGGCGGCTTCCTCGTCGAGCGTCTCCAGCAGGAGCGCCGCATGCACCTCCACGCTTCCGCCCTCTCCCAGAAGCCCAACGACGACCGCATCCTTTACGCCGGGCTGATGGGTCAGGAGCGTCTCAATGTCCTCGGGGTAGACATTCTGGCCGTTGGCCAGGACGATGAGGTCCTTCTTTCGCCCTTTCAGGAACAGGTGGCCCTCCTCGTCCAGTTGGCCCAAGTCCCCCGTTTTGTACCAGCCGTCCGCCAGGGCGGCGCGCGTCGCCTCCTCGTTGCGCCAGTAGCCTGGGGTCACGTTCGGGCCGCGCACTTGGATCTCGCCGTCCTCGGCGATGCGGACCTCGACGCCGGGTATGGCCTTGCCCACCGTGCCGGCCGCGTTGTCCCCGAAGGGCGTGGTCGTGACGATAGGCGCGGTTTCCGTCGCCCCATATCCCTGGAGCACCTCGACGCCCATTGCCCGCCAGGTCTCCGCCAGCGCTGGGTCGAGGTAAGCGCCGCCGCTGCTGAAGAATAGGAGACGTCCGCCGAACTGCCGATGGACCGAAGCGAACAGGATCCTCCGCAGCCGCATCGGGAAACGCGGCGCCAGGCGCAGCAGCCGCTCGAACAGCGCTCCCCGGCCGCTCCGCTCCGCCTCTCGTCTGATGCCCGCTAGGAACAGCTGTAGTACCTGTGGGACGACCATGAGCGTTGTGACGCCGGCCTCCTGCATGGTCTTTGCCAGGATCCGCGGCTGGCGGCTGACGGGATAGACGACGCGCGCCCCACCGAAGAGCGGGCTGAATAGGCCGGCCGTCTGCTCGTACATATGGCTAAGCGGCAGGATGGAGAGCAGGCGGTACGAGCGTTTGACTGGCACGACCTGGCAGACCGCTTCAACATTCGAGAGGATGTTGCGGTGGGTCAGCATCACGCCCTTCGGGTCGCCGGTCGTGCCGGAGGTGAACATCACCTCCGCCAAGTCGTCCGGCGCGATCGCCACGGGCTGAGGGGTGGCATTTCCAAACTCGGCCAGGAGTATCTTGAGGTCTTCGAGGAAGAGCACGGGTATCGCGGGCGCTCGCTCGTCGAGTGTGGAGCGCGCTGCGAACAGGAGGCGCGGCTCCGTCTGCCGGAAGACCCGCTCCACGTAATCAGAGCTGCTGCGCACGTCCAGCGGCACGACCACCGCGCCCGCGCGCAGGCAGCCGAAGAAGGCGGCCACCCATTCGGGCCGGTTGGGCGCCCACAGGACGATCCGGTCGCCCTTCACGATGTGGTGTCGCTGCTGCAGGTACGCCGCCACTTGATCGGCGGCCTGGTCGAGGGCGCGGTACGACCAGTGCTGCCACCGGAAGCCAGGTTTGATACTGAGCGCGGGCGAGTCACCGAACCGGCCCGCTTGCTCCTTCAGGAAGGCTCCTATGGTGTCAGCCATCTTCGTCCCCTTGACCCAAGAAACGCCGCGCGAGTGGGCCATGCTCGCTTCAGGCTATTGCGTATCGAAAGACGACGCAAGCGTTCGAAGCAGGGCGCTCGCTCCCTCCGTTACCGGTGGGAAGTGGCTAAGCAGGAGAATATTGACCTCGAGAGCCGCCAGGCGGCGGATGCTTGCCTTCGCCTGGGCCATGTCCGCGGTGAATAGTCGCGACGGCAGCGCCAGGCGGCCCCTTCGGTACTCAAGAGCATCGCCCGCGATGAGCACGCCCTCTTCTTGGTGCCAAAGGCTGAGGCTCCCCGCCGTGTGGCCAGGCGTGTGGAGGACCTGCCAGCCTGGCAGTGCGGGCACGCCGTCGCCGTCTTGTAGGAGCAGGTCGACGGCCGCCGGCGGTGGCTCGCTCCACGCAACGATGGGCTTCATCGCTCGTGCCAGCAGCGGGGGTTGGAAGGGATTGGGCCTCGGCACCGCGCCGGCAATGAACGCCGCCTCGAGATGATGGGCAGCCACCCGTGCTCCGGTCGCCTCTTGGAGCGAGGCGAGACTACCGATGTGGTCCATGTGATGGTGCGTGACGACGAGGGTGGTCAGCGACTCGGCGCCGTAGCCGGCCTCCGCCAAGGTCTGCAGGATCCGCCGAGTGCTCCCGCGCCTACCGGTATCCACCAGCGCCAGCGTCTCGCCGGCCAGCAGGTACACCCACGAGCCAAAAGCCGCGAGCACGAAAACGCCCGGAGCAACGGCCGTCAACCCAGCGACGCTAATCGCCACTAACAGCTCCCTCGATCCCCTGACACCCGCTCACCCTGAGCTCGTCGAAGGGTCAGGGCGCGTCCAAGCGCTCGCCATAGCCCAGCGCACGGTACTCTTGCGCCAGCGACGCGTATCCGCCGGCCTGGGCTGTCTCCGCCTCGAGCCCCTCGGCGGGTCCTCGCCGCCGGCGCCGCAGGCGCTGCTCCTCGGTCTGCTCC
>DATDQG010000016.1:0-32248 GCA_035292365.1 Dehalococcoidia bacterium | reverse complement strand
GGCGACCGACCTCATCCGCGGCCTGCGCAACGTCCGCGGCGAGTTCCGCATCGCTCCCAGCCAGTGGCTGACCGTGCAGATGGTCGCCGAAGGCCCAGCGCGTGAGGCCATCGAGGCGCTGCGGCCGGCGATCCTGGTGCTGGCTCGAGCGGAGGCGCTCGCCTTTCTCCCCGCAGGCACGCCGAAACCTCAGGGTGCCATTTCAGTCATCCTTCCTGCCGCCGAGGCCTACGTGCCGCTCGCCGGCCGTGTCGACCTGAGCGCCGAGCAGCGCCGCATCGAGCGTGAGCTGGCCCAGGCCCGAAGCGAGGCCGAGCGGCTGGAGGCCAAGCTAGCCGACGCGCAATTTCTGACCAAGGCCCCCGCTGCGGTCATCGAGAAGGAGCGCGAGAAGCTGACTGAGCATCAAGACCGAGCTGCGCGGCTGGAGGCAAGGTTGAGCGAGATAGGGTAGTTGTATTGCGCAATTGCAAATCCCACGGCAATGTGCTAAGGTACTGCCCATAGCGACCCAGGAGCGAAGTCGTGACCAAAGAAGCCGTCCGAACCCACGTCGTTCTCCCCCGTGAGCTTGTCGAAGAGTTGGACGAGCTCGTAGGTCCTCGCCACCGAAGCGAGTTCATAGCTGAAGCGGCCAAGGAGAAGCTTGCCCACCTCAAACTTGTCCGTGCCGCTGAGAAGTTCGCAGGATCCTTGGCCGATGTCGATATCCCCGGCTGGGAGACTAGCGAGTCCGCGGCAGAATGGGTTCGAGAGCTGCGACGCGGTGCCGATAAGAGACTAGAGAGGATTCACAAGGACAGGTGACTCGCTATCTGCTCGATACAAATGCCCTAATAGACTACTCGAAAGGCCGCGAACCAGCCTTCTCACGCATCAACGTCATGATTGCGTCAAGAGAAGAGCTTGGAGTTTGTGCAATCAACATCACCGAATTCTATGCGGGCCTGCGGCCGGATGAGCGATTCGATGGGGAAGACTTTCTTACTTCTCTGCGATACTGGGACATATCGAGAGAGGCCGCTATTCGCGCGGGCGAAGATCGATATTATTTTGCTCGCCGAGGACAGATGCTCTCGACTACGGATACGATGATCGCCGCCGTCGCTCGTGAGTACAATGCCATCATCGTGACCGACAACGTGAAAGACTACCCTCAGGGTGACATCCAGATTCTTCCGCTCAGCCCCTGAGCCACCTCGGGCTCTGCTGAGGCGGTGCGCCGCACGGGTGGCCCTAGGCCATCGTCAGGCCGCCGTCGACGGCCAGGACCTGGCCGGTGATGAAGGCGGCGTCGTCAGAGGCGAGGAAGAGGACCGCGTTGGCCACCTCCTCGTTGCTGCCCACCCGGGCCATCGGCGTCTGAAGCGCGAAGCGCTCGCGCGAGGCAGCCGACATCGGCGTCTCCTTGGAGTCGATGATACCGGGGACGACGGCGTTGACCCGGACCGTGGGCGCGAGCTCGATGGCGAGGCGCCGCGTGAGCATGAGGAGTCCGGCCTTCGAGGCGGCGTAGGGCGCGGCGGGTTCGTAGCCGGGGCGGGCGCTCAGGCCGCCGCCGGAGGCCACGTTGATGATCACGCCTCCCCCGCGCGTGAGCATGGCACGGGCGGCCTCCTGGGCACAGAGAAAGGGCCCCTTTAGGTTCACCGCCAGCGTCTCGTCCCACTCCTTCTCGGTGACGTCCAGGATGGGCGTACGCGCGAAGACGGCGGCGTTGTTCACGAGGACGTCAAGGCGGCCCAGCGCCTCGAGGCTTCCCGCCACGAGGGAGCGGACCTGTGCTGCTTTGGCCATGTCGGCTTGGATGGCGATGGCGCGCACGCCGAGGGCCCCGGCCTCGCGGGCAGCGGCCTCGGCCCCGTCCCTACTGTTAGCGTAGTTCAGCACCACGTCGGCACCCTCGCGGGCCAGGGCCAGGGCGATTGCTCGGCCGATGCCCCGGCCCGCCCCCGTGACGAGGGCCGCTTTGCCGCTGAAGCGCATGCGGGCGCTACGGGGTCTCCGCCGCCTCAGGCTGTGAGCTTCCCTCAAACGGACGTAGGGCGGCGGCGATCTGGTGGACCAGCTCGTTGCGGTTGGCCAGGGTCACCTGCACCACGCGGGCCTCCGGGTGCTTGATGAGCGCCTCGACCTCCTCGTGGTACCCAAGCATGAGTGTGGCGAGGACCGGATGGTCGCTCGCAACGATGCGGTGCAACGCGTCGATGAAGGCGCTGGACAGGAGCTCGGGCTTGCCGATCTCGTCAATGACGATGAGGCCGCCCTGCTCCAGAGCGCGTTCGAGGGCGGGCACGCCGACGCGCTCGATTGCGTCCACGTCCACGTTGATGCGGCCGAGACGGTGCTTCGTTTGGATGTCGGTGCCGGCGATGACGGCCGACTGGCCGTCGAGCGTGATGAGCTTGAAGCCTTGGCGCCGGCTATCGGGTCTGATCTCTTCGGTGGTGAAGCCACCGACAGGTCCTTTCCAGCGGGCGATGAGCTTGTGCACCAGCGTGGTCTTGCCCACGCCCGGGTTGCTGGTGAGGAGGAAGATGCGTGTTGCCATGTCGACGGACCGCCCCTAGACCTACAGCGCCTAGCTGCGCCATGAGGCCATTGTACGGGCGGCCTGTGGTGAGGGCAAGCTACGTGCCGCCGATGGGTAAGTAGCGAAACTGGTGTTCGCTGCGTTTGTTCGGCCTCCCGAGCGCCTCTATAATACGGCCATGCGCATCGCCGAGCTCGGCGAGTTCGGTCTCATCGAACGCGTCGCTGCCCTCGCACCGCCCCCCAATGCCAAGCTGATCGTCGGCATCGGTGATGACGCCGCTGTCTGGCGAGACGGCGACCGTGTCCAGCTCGCGACGACCGACGCCCTGGTTGAAGGGGTCCACTTCCGTCGGGATACCACGTCCTGGCGGGACCTCGGCTGGAAGGCGCTCGCCGTCAATCTGAGCGATATCGCCGCCATGGGCGGGCGGCCCGACTATGCGCTCATTACGCTTGGGCTGCCACCCGACGTAGCGGTTGCGGACGTGGAGGAGTTCTACCGAGGGCTTGGCGAGGCCGCCGAGCGCTGGGGCGTGAGCCTGGCCGGCGGCGATATGGCACGCGCCCCCTGCGTGATGGTGATCGGCGCGCTCATCGGCAGCCCCGGGGCGGGCCCCGACGGTGCGCCGGCCTGGTTGCTGCGCTCGGCCGCCCAGCCGGGCGATGCGATCGCGGTGACCGGCAGCCTCGGCGCGTCGCGTGCGGGCTTGGAAGCCCTCGCCTCCGGGCACGCGGGCGAGCGGGTCGCCCTGCTCATTGCCGCGCATCATCGCCCGCAGCCGCGGGTGGAGGAGGGGGCGGCCCTTCTCGCGCTGGGCGTCCGCTGCGGCATGGACATCAGCGATGGACTGTTCGCCGACCTGGGCCACATCTGCCGCGCCTCCGGCGTTGCCGCGCGTGTCGAAGCGCCTCTGATGCCGGTCCATCCTGCGCTGGAGGCCCTCTTTCCGGAGCGGGCCTTGGCTTGGGCTCTGACCGGTGGCGAGGACTACGAGTTGCTCATCGCGTGCCCGGGGCCGCTCCTGCGCGAGGCGCAGAGGCGGGGGCTGCCGCTCAGCCGCGTCGGCGCGATCGAGGATGGCCCAGCGGGAAGGGTCACCGTGGTCGACGCCGCCGGTCGACCGATGGACGTGGGTTCGGGGGGCTGGGACCACTTTCGCGAGGCCGCCCGTGGTTCGACAGGCTCACCATGAGCGGTAAGAATCCGCTCACCGTTGGCCCTAAGAACCCGCTCACCCTGAGCCTGTCGAAGGGCCGCCATGAGTTGGACCTCCCCGCTCACCCTGAGCCTGTCGAAGTATGAGCGACGCCGCAACGCTCGACGTGACGACCGACAGCCCCGAGGCGACTCAGTTCTGGGGCGAGGCGCTTGGCCGCCTGGCGCAGCCGGGCGACCTTCTTTTACTCGTGGGCGATGTCGGGACCGGCAAGACCTGCTTCACGCAGGGCCTGGCGCGTGGCCTTGATGTGCCTCAGCCGATCGTGAGCCCCACCTTCGTCTTGATCCGCGAGTATCGCGGGCGGCTGCCATTGTACCACGTCGACCTGTACCGGCTCGGCTTCGAGGACGCCGCAGAATTGGGCCTTGAGGACTACCTCCACGGTGGCGGCCTTTGTGTGGTCGAGTGGGCCGAGCGGGCCGTGGCCCTCTTTCCCGAGGAGAACCTGACCGTCCACTTCACCTACGTCGACGAACAGCGCCGCGCCCTTCGCTTCCGGGCGAGGTCGCCTCGCTATCAGGCGCGGCTGGAGGCGCTCCGCGCCGCTGTCCCAAGCGACTGATGGAACTGGCCATCGACACCTCGACCGACCAGGCAAGCGTTGCCCTGGCCCTCGAGGGACGCCTGTTGTCGGAGGTGACTTGGCACGCCTCGCCTGCTGGCGGCCAGGGGAGCCGCCGCCACAGCGCCACGCTTCTGCCACAGATCGATCACCTTCTCCAACTGCAGGGGGCGGTCATCCGCGATCTGGGGGCTGTCGCGGTGGCGCTTGGGCCAGGCTCGTTCAACGGGCTGCGGACGGGCCTCGGCACCGCCAAAGGCCTGTGCCTGGCTCTCGACATACCGCTTATCGGCGTGGGCACGCTGGAGGTCGCCGCCTACCCATTCGCCGTCACTGGTCGTCCCATCTGTCCCGTGCAGGAGGCCGGCCGTGGTGAATTGGCAGTCGCCCTCTACCAAGGGACTGGGGAGGAGGGCTGGCGCTGCCTGGTGCCGCCCCAGTTCGTGCGAGCGGCCGATCTGCCGGTCTGGGCACGCAGTGACGCCCTGTTCTGCGGGGAGATCGGGACTGAGCTCGCCCATACGCTGCGTCAGACATGCGGGCCCGACCGCGTGCTCACGGGCGCCGCGGCTGTGCGGCGCGCGGGGGTGCTGGCGGAGCTGGCCTGGGGGCGGCTCGCGAGAGGCGAGGTAGAGGACCTCGACCGAGTGGAGCCGCTCTATCTGCGGCGGCCTGCCATCAGCCAGCCCCGCGTTCCTATTCGACATCAGGAGGCGTAGTGTCCATGGAGCGAACGCTTGTCCTCGTGAAACCCGACGGTGTGCAGCGCGGCCTCGTCGGCACAGTGCTCGGCCGGCTGGAGCAGCGCGGGCTGAAGCTCGTTGGTCTGAAGCTCATCCAGATACGTCGTGACCTCGCCGAACGGCACTACGCCGAGCACGTCGGCAAGGGCTTCTACGACGAGCTGATCCAGTTCATCACCAGCGGCCCGGTGGTGGCTGCGGTGGTCGAGGGGCCAAACGCCATCGAGGCCGTGCGCCAGCTCATGGGCAAGACAAACCCCATGCAAGCAGAGGCCGGCACCCTCCGCGGCGACTTCGCCCTGGACACGGGCCACAACCTCGTCCACGGCTCCGACTCGCCGGCGAGCGCCGCCCGCGAGATCGGCCTCTTCTTCAAGGATGACGAGCTAGTGGGCTACCGGCGTATCGATGAAGGGTGGGTTGGGGGCACGTAGCGAGCCCAAGCTGAAGCGTGGCCTGTGGCGAGCTCTTGCTAAGAGGCAAGAGCTCGCTTCTTTTCTGACGTTGGTCGGAGAGACGGCAGCTTTTGGCGGTTCAGCGGTACTCCTTGGCAGCTTCGTGTCTCTACAGTGGGAGCAAGAAGCAAAAGGAGGTACCCGCACATGGACGCCCACGTTGCTCGGCTTTCGGGCAGGGAGCTTGGTCAGACCGAGCGCGCCCTTGCAGTTGCGAAAGTACTCAACCTGGTCGGTCTGGCCTTTGTCTTCACCGGCTGCGGAGCCCTGCTCGGCCTGCTAGCCGGCCCGTCGTCCCTACCGATGGCGGCCCTCGGTGGCCTGGGTACGCTGGTCGTCTTACTCTGGCTCAGGGAGCGAACGCCGCTCAACCTGGTCCTGCTCTACGCCTTCAGCACATTCGAGGGGATGGCGCTTGGGCTAGTCCTGGAGGCGTTCATACGAGAAGGCCTCGCTGGCACCGTGCTCTATGCGGCGGCCGCGACGGCGGCGATCACCTTCGTCGGCGCCGTGTACGGTGCGACGACGAAGCGCAGCCTTGCGGGGCTTGGGCCCACGCTCTTCCTCGGGTTGGCCGCTGTGATCCTAGCTTCTGTCATAGGACTGTTCGTGCATCTGCCCCTCTACTCGCATGTCGTCGCCGCCATCTCAGCGGTCCTCTTCAGCGCGTACATCGTCTACGACGTGAATCGAGCGGCTGGCGCGAGCGGGGCAAGCCAGGGGACGGTGATCCTTCTAGCCGTCAACGTCTATCTCGACATCCTGAACCTCTTCCTCAACCTGCTGCAGCTCCTCTCCAGTAGTGATGACTAGTGACCTGGGACGTTCCGCGAGCGGCCAGGGCGTTGTGTGAGCCAGCTCATAGAGGGACCCAACCGTGCGCCTTTATAAGTGTAAGCAGGGAGGTATCCGATGAATCTGTGGGCTCGCATCCTCTTCCTCCTGAGGATCAAGACCAAGGCCACGCTCGATCAGGCGGAGGACCCGCTGGAGGTCATGGGTTACGTGTACGGACAGCAGCAGGAGCTGTTGCACAAGGTGAGGCAGGGCCTCGTCGAGGTAGCCGTCTCCAAGCGAAGGCTTGAGATGCAGGTGGAGAAGCTCCAAACTCGCGTGCCCCAGATCGAGGAGCAGGCAAGGCGGGCCTTGGGCCTTGGGCGCGAAGATCTCGCCCGGATCGCTCTCCAGCGCAAGCAGACGGCCGTCCGGGAGCTTGCGGGGCTTGAGCGACAGGCGGCTGACGTGGGCGAGGAGGAGCGAAAGCTGGCGTTCGCCGAGCAACAGGTTTCCGCCCGCATCGAGGAGCTTCGCGTTCGCAGGGAGGCGCTCTCGGCCCGCTACACGGCCGCCGAGGCCCAGGTGCGCGTCAACGAGGCGCTCTCGGGATTGTCCGGCGACACCGCCGACCTGGGGGCCGCCCTGGCTCGCGCGGAGGAGAAGGTCGAGCTGATGCAGGCGCGTGCGTCTGCCCTCGACGCGTTGGTCGGGAGCGACCTGCTCGCCCTGCCGCCCGCGACGAGCGATGTGGTGGAACGAGAGCTGAACGAACTGGCTTCCCGCGACGCGGTCGACGACGAGCTGGCCGCGCTGAAGGCGGAGCTGCAAGGCTATGAGTGGGACACGCATGGGCCGCGATATGCTAAATAGCAGCATATACCATGCGCTGAGAGCTTGACATCATATATAGCAATATAGTATAGCAGTCATATGACGGGAACAGACGGTAACATAGGCTTAGTCAGAGGTCTGTCAAAGCAGTAGGAAAGTCATAGGAGGTGACCGATGTCTCAGCTCAAACCGATACGGGGCCCCAGATAAGCGAGGCGGGCCTTAGCTACTAGGAGGTGATGTCATGTCTCTCACACGTAATAGGCTCCTGGCGGCAATAGGCGCGCTCTGGCTGGTCGGCGCGCTGAAGGTGGAGTTACGGGGCCACTAGCACCCGGGCCCGCGATTCAGCGGAAGAGGTAGACACAAGGCTTCAGAGAGGGCATATAGTCAGGGGAGAAGAGACAGATGATGGCCGACGAAGAGCGCGCGTTCGAACGACGTCTCGCCGATGAGGAGCGTGGCCGGGAGGTCGAACGACGTCTCGCCGAGATGGCGGAGCGTGGCCGCCTGTTCGAGCGTCGCCTATCCGAGATTGAGCAAGGTCGCAGGGCGGTCCCGAGCACCCGATTGGTCCCACAGCCGCCCGTCGCCGGATGGTGGCTTGGCCTCACCTTGCTCCGGCTCATACCGGCCGCGTTGAGCACCGATGAGCGCGATCGCATTGCGGCGTGGCTCATGGCGGGGGGCCTGTTCGGCGAAGCATCAGCCGGTGGGCTGCTCACGGCCATCGCCGGCGTGTCCTACCTGGGCGCCGTGATCGGCATGATGGCGGCCTACCGGATAACGGCGTGGGGCATCTGGCTTCTCAACCAGTGGCCACCGGGACATCGCGTGTTGGCGCTCCTGTCGAAGGCGCTTGCGCCAGTGATGATGCCAGTGGTTGCTAGTCTCGCCGTATCCGCTCGCACCGTGGCTGCAGGCTGGCGGCTGTTTTGGCTGGCCATCCGGACGACGCTGCGCTATGTCGGGCTAGTGATTGCCAATATCGTGGGCTACATCTGGTGGGGCGTTGCCACTCCTATTCGCTTCGCCTGGCTCGGCGTCGCGACGGTGGCGCCCTGCCTCTGGCTCGGTGTCTCGGTGGTGCTGAGCTACGTCGGGCTGGGTGTCTCGACCGTGCTGCGGTACGCCTGGCTCGGCGTCTCCACGGTGCTGCGCTACGTGTGGTTGGGCACTTCAACCGCCCCGCGCTACCTCCGCCTCGCGGTCTCCGAGACGCTGCGCCACCCCATGATCTCCCTTGGAACCGTCTTGCTAGTCATGTGGACAGCGCGACGGCTCGGCTGGCAGGTCATCGCCACGGTGGCGTTGTACATCGGTCTGGGCATCGTCCTGGTCTACCTCTGGCGTGCGATGACGACGGCGCTGCGCTACCTGTGGCTCGGCATCTCCACGCTCGCCAGCTACCTCTGGCTCGTGGTCTCCACCGTGCTGCGCTACGTCTGGGTCGGCATGTCGACGGTCGTACGGTACTTGTGGTTCGCCGTGTTCACCGTACTGCGCTACCTCTGGCTGGGCATCTCGACCATGGCGGGCTACCTGTGGCTCGGCCTATCCACGGTGCTGCGCTACATCTGGCTCGGCGTCGAGACCGTGGCGGGCTACATCTGGCTCGGCGTCGCGACGGTGGCGCGCTACCTGTGGCTCGGCGTCTCGACGGTGCTGCGGTACCTATGGCTCGCCATCTCGACCATGGCGCGCTATCTGTGGCTGGGCCTCTCCACGGTGCTGCGCTACATCTGGCTCGGCGTCGCGACGATGGCGCGCTACGTCTGGCTGGGCGTGTCGACGGTGCTGCGGTACGTCTGGCTCAGCGTCTCCACGGTGATGAGGTACCTGTGGCTGGGCGTGTCGACGGTGGCGAGCTACCTCTGGCTGGTCGTCTCCACGGTGCTGAGGTACCTGTGGCTGGGCGTCTCGACCGTGGCGCACTACCTGTGGCTGGGCCTCAGTACGCTCGCTGGGGCGCTCACCAGTATGGTAGCTCTCCCGCTGCGGTATCTGTGGCGTGGCGTGCGGGCCATCGTCGGGTACCTCTGGCTCGGTCCGCTGACGATCGTGCACTACCTACGGATCGGCGCTGAGGGTGTCGTTGCCGCCTTGAAGAAGGCCGTCGGCGTCCCTTGGAGCTATCTCTGGCTCGGCGTCACGACCATCTTTGTCCTGCTACGTCTGGGTGCCCGGGCCGCTGGGCTCGCGGTCTGGGGCGGTCTCCTCTTCCTCGGCAGAGCCGTACGCTTTATGGTCAGAGCGCCCTGGATCACCTACGCTACGCTATCCGATCTTTGGGAAACAATGGTGGGGCCCAGACAATCCCAACTGGGGGTGTATACCATGTCCGACTTCACCTTGACGCGAGAGCGATTGCTTGCTCTCGTCGCGACTCTCTGGCTGTTCGGTGTGGCCGCCGTCATCGTCTGGGGACTGGTCAAGCCGCCGCCGACGGTGGTCGTCACCCACTGGGCGAGCGGCCACATGGCGCGGCCCGCGTTGTTGCCAGCGTTCTCAGACGAGTTCAACAAGGCGAACCACCTGACGCAGTCGGGGAAACGCATCGTGGTCCGCTTCCACGGGTATGGATCTCAGGAGCAGGCTGACGACCTTGTGTCCCGGATTTCGAAGGGCATTGCGCTGGACCCAAAGGTCCCGGACCCCGTGATAGTGACGCCCTCCGCTGATCACTGGCTCGTGTACGTCAACCACGCGGTCGGCCGCGCGGTGGTGGACCTCACTAAGAGCAAGAGCATCGCTCGAACGTACGTCGGTATCGTCACTTTCCGGGACATGGCGGAATGCCTCGGCTGGCCAAACAGGGAGATCGGGTATGCCGACATTGTGGCGCTCGTGACAGACCCGAGGGGCTGGTCGAAGTATCCCTGCTCTAAGATCGAGTGGGGCCAGCAGCCGCTGATGGCCTACACCGACCCCGCGACATCCACGACGGGCCGCAGCGTTCTCTTCACGCTTTATTCGATCGCCGCAGGCAAACCAGCTGAGCGGCTTACAGTCGCCGACATCACCGACCCGAAGGTGGTGGCCTACGTGAAGGAGTTCCAAAGCGCCGTTGACCACTATATGGTCGGCACGTTGCCATTGAACTCGAAGATCTTCAACGGGCCACGCTTTGGCCACTTCTTCTTCCTGCCGGAGGACAACCTGGTCGGCCTCTACAACGGGACGGAGCCGGGCACGATAGGGAACGAAACGAAACGGCAGCCGATCTCGCGACCGATGGTCATGATGTATCCCAAGGAGGGATCGTCGGCCAACGCCAACTCCGCTGGAATCGTCCAGGCGCCTTGGGTGACCCTAGAGCAGGTGGAAGCGGCGGAGAGGTGGGTCTCCTTTCTCCGTGAAGAGGGACAGCAGCGGCGGTTCATGAATGAAGGCTTTCGCTCGCCCACGGGCCTACCCAACGCCGACCCTATTAGCGGTAGGTGGGGTCTGGACCCAGCGAAGCCCACGACAATCGTGAAT
The DNA here is from genome assembly GCA_035292365.1 of Dehalococcoidia bacterium. Classification (GTDB taxonomy): domain Bacteria; phylum Chloroflexota; class Dehalococcoidia; order DATDQG01; family DATDQG01; genus DATDQG01. Next base: position 21,645 of record DATDQG010000016.1, on the reverse strand, counting down.
CCCGACCGAGTCGACCCCAGCGCAGCCACGGCGATCCTGCAATCTTGGGACGACGTCAAGAAGCCGGGGGTGGTCACGTTTGTGGCCGATGTCTCGGCCTCGATGCTGGGCGGCAAGCTCACTCAGGCCAAGGAGGGCTTGGTGCGCGCCGTCGATGGCATGGCAAAGAACAACCTCGTGGGTTTGCTGACATTCGACGACACGATTCGAACGCGCGTCGAAGTCGCACCGCTGCTCGAGAACCGCTTCAAGATAGCGGATGCCATCCAGGCGATGAGGGCCAATGGCAACACTGCTCTCTACGATGCCATCATCGAGGGTGTGCGGATGACCGACGCCGCGCCCGGGGACCCGGATGCCATCCGGGGCGTTGTCGTGATGACCGACGGGCAGGCGAACCGCGGACAGAACCTGCACGCGCTGGTCAACATGGTATCCACCGACGAGCGGCGCATTCGAACGTGCGCGGGCTTCGCTCCAGAGACCCAGTGCGTTGACGAGTTCGGGAGGGCAGTGGCCAAGCAGAACATCGTTGGAACGGAACTGGCGCTGAGCACGCGCCACCGTATCCACGTGTTCTTTATTGGCCTGGGCGGCGATGCTGACATGGAGATAGGACGGATCATCGCGGGGGCGACGGGATCGGCCTACCAGGGGGCAACCGAGGAGAGTCTAGCCGGGATACTTGCGGAGTTCGGCAGGTATTTCTAACATGTTGCTGAAGCTGGCGGTTTCTGTTCAGGGCTCGGAGGGCGAGGCTCCTTTGCTGCGGCGCGCACTCACGCATCCGTTCGGTCTGCTCCTGCTGGCAGCGAGCGCGCTGGTGGCGGGGGCAATGGCGATGCTGCCGGCGCTGGCGCCGTGGGCCGCGCGAGCGCCCTGGGTCTTGCTCCTGGGGGTGTTGGGGTACGTTGCCGGCGCAGTCGTGGTGATGACCGCTCCCTCCACGCCGGCATCTGCAGAGCTTCGTCAGCTCGTGGCGATTCGTGAATCGATAGCAGCCCGGCTGGCCGAGCGGCGCGCAGCATCCCAGGGCAACTCGGAGTTGACGCGTTTGCTGGCCGATGCGGTCGTGCAGCTTGATGAGGAAGTGATTCCAGCGCTCAAGCAGCTCCTGGAGCGTCAGCAGCAACTGGCTAAATACCTGGCGCGCTATGAGAAGGGGGAGCTTCCCAAGCCCGACGCGGTGGTCCTGGACCGGCTCGAAGCCATCCACGCGCGCCAGCGGGCCGCGTCCGAGGAGTGCATCCGCCACGCGGTAAATGCAGACGCTGCGCTCGTCGCACTGCTGCAGGAGGGCGATGACGCCAGAGTTGCCGCGCGGGCGCAGGAATGGTCGCGAGACCTGATCGCGCTCTACGACTCGCTGGCGGAGGTGCTCCGAGGCGGGAGCGAGTCTGAGGCGTCAGTGGCGTCAACACAGGACGAGGTCGTGGCGGGTTACCGTGGTGTGTTCGAGACGTCTTCGTTCGGCAACGGCGACAGCGGTGAAGTAGACTCGACCGATCGCTTTGTGCCGCTGACCGAGGAGGCCCTGCGCCGGCTCAATAACCCCTCGGCCCTCTCGAAATGCGAGATCATCGAGCATCTGCCGCGCACGATCGTGACGGTCCGGGGGAGTTGGGGCGTCGCGGCGTATTCGGAGCCGACGCCGCTGGAGCAGGCGCAGGCGCTGCGCGAGGTGCTGACGGTCGCTATCGACCGTATGAAGCCGGCGAACCGGGCCGCAGGCTCGGCCCAGACGCTGCACCATGCGATCCTCTCCGAGGAATACGTGCTAGGGATGTCGAACAAGCACATCATGCAACGTTACAAGATCGGCAGCGAAAGCAGCTTCCACCGCTACCGCCGCGAAGCGATAGCGGGGGTTGCAGGGGAGCTGCGAAAGCAAGAGGAGCTCCTGGCGAAGCGACGGGCGTCGTAGAGACCGGGTCGTCGTGGGCAGTGGGCGCATCTGGCCCATCGCTCCAGATCCACCGAGCGCCTGGTCCTCCCCGTACCCGACCAGCCCGGTCCGACCGCGTGTCCTTCTTGACTCCAGCCTGCGGGTGTCCTATGATTATCGCAGACCGATATCGCTAGGCGATACTGCACGCGGAAGGGCCGCTCTCACGTGGACAAGCGACCCCGTTACGGCGACAGACCGTCAAGGAGGTCACCATGGAGTACGCGCTGGTGTCCGTGGCTGCACTTCTGGTGTCGGCTATGGCGCTCTACTCAGGGTTCGGTCTGGGCACCCTGTTGATGCCCATCTTCGCCCTGTTCTTTCCCGTGCCAGTAGCGGTGGCCTCTACGGCAGTGGTCCACCTTGCCAGCAACCTGTTCCGGCTGGGGTTCACAGGGCGACAGGCTGACTGGCGCGTGGTGGCCGCCTTCGGGGTACCGGGCGCCGTTGCCGCCATCGGGGGAGCCTTGCTGTTGACGTGGGTCTCGGCGTTCCCACCCTTGACGGCCTACAACCTGGGCAGCCGCGAGTTCTCGGTTACAGCGGTCAAGCTGTTGATAGCAGCGCTTATCGCCGGCTTCGCTGTGCTGGAGCTCGCGCCCGCCTTTGCCACGTGGAAGCTCGACCGCAGGTATCTGCCCCTCGGCGGCGCTGTCTCCGGTTTCTTTGGCGGACTCTCGGGCCACCAGGGGGCGCTGCGCTCGGCGGTCCTATTGGGAACTGGACTCAACCCGGCGGCTTTCATCGGCACCGGCGCGGTGACAGCCTTCATCGTCGATTTGTCGCGAGTGGCGGTCTATTCCCCCGGGGTGCTCCGGGAGAGCTTCTCCCGCACTGGGGAGGGCAACGTGGCCCTGGTGGGTGTGGCCATCGTCGCAGCTTTTCTGGGCAACTACCTTGGCAGCCGTTTCCTCGCGCGCGTGACCATCGGGTTTATTCGCCGCCTGGTGGGCGTGCTCCTTATAGTTTTGGCTGCCGCGCTGGGTACGGGCCTCGTCTAGCCCCCCGTATCTGGTGGCTTAGATGCTGCGCGAGTTCTTCCTTGGGTTCATCGGAATCCACATCCTCTATCACGCAGGCAAAGAGCCGGTGTACGGCATCGGGCTCATGAACGAGCTACGGAGGCACGGCTACAACCTCAGTCCGGGGACGCTGTATCCTCTGCTGAGGAGGATGGAAGAGGCTGGATATCTGCGCCGCGAACAGCGCGTGGTCGAAGGCAGAGCGCGCAAGTACTACACGGCGACGGCCGAGGGTCGACGTGTGCTCGCCGAGGCCAGAGCCAGAATAGAGGAGTTGGTGGAAGAAGTATTGGCGGAGGCGAGCCCCATAGAGGCGGCGCCCTCTTGACACCACGCTGAGGAGCAATCATGGCCCAGGACGCAACCGGTGGCTTGTATTACCCGAGGGACGCCACAGCGCCACTCCGCGCCCCGGGCGGCGAACCAGGGCGTCTACATGAACTGACCACTGCTCTAGGCCAGCGTGTCCGGTCAACCTGAGGGGCAGGGTTCTCTCCTCGAGGTGGCGCGCGTCTCGGCGCGGCTGGGAATCACCTCATTCGGCGGCCCGGTCGCCCACTTGGGCTACTTCCTGGAGGAATACGTCGTCCGACGGAAGTGGCTAGATGCGCAGAGCTATGGCGACCTTGTCGCGCTATGCCAGTTCCTGCCTGGCCCAGCGAGCAGCCAGGTGGGGATTGCGGTGGGCATCACGCGCGCAGGGCTGTTGGGGGGCGTGGTCGCATGGATGGGGTTCACCCTCCCGTCCGCCATCGCCCTTGTGGCTTTCGCGTACGGGATACAGGGCGTAGCGGCGGAGCAGGCGTCGGGCTGGCTGCATGGCCTCAAGGTCGTGGCCGTGGCGGTCGTCGCCCAGGCGGTGTGGGGGATGGCCCGGGTGCTCTGCCCCGATCGCGAGCGGGCGACGATGGCGATCCTTGCCGCTGTCGCCGCCCTGACTGCATCCGGCGCGATGAGCCAAGTGCTCGTCATCGTGCTGGCGGGACTCGTGGGCTGGCGTTGGCTGCCGGGGTCACAGGCGCCCGCCGGGCTCCACGTGCGGTCCCCGGTGAGCCGGCGTCTGGCGACCCTCGCGTGGGCGATCTTCGGCGGCCTGCTGGTGTCGCTGCCCCTCCTGCGACAGGTCGCGCCGAGCCAGCCGCTGGCCGTGTTCGATAGCCTATTCCGTGTCGGCTCGCTGGTGTTCGGCGGCGGCCACGTGGTGCTGCCACTGCTGCAGGCGGAGGTGGTTACACCAGGCTGGGTGAGCAGCGAGCAGTTCGTCGCGGGCTACGGTGCCGCGCAAGCCGTGCCCGGCCCGCTTTTCACGTTTGCCGCCTACCTGGGGGCGGTGATGCAGCCGGAGCCGCATGGATGGGTCGGGGCAGGACTGGCGCTTGTCGCCATCTTCCTGCCGTCCTTCCTGCTGGTCGTGGGCGCGCTGCCCTTCTGGGATGCGCTGCGGACCCGGGCAGGCTTTCGCTCGGCGTTGAGCGGCATCAATGCGGCCGTGGTGGGTCTATTGCTGGCGGCGCTTTACCAGCCTGTCTGGACGAGCGCGATAGCCAGTCCCACCGATTTCGGCCTTGGCCTTGCCGCGTTTGGCCTGCTGGCGCTGTGGCGCGTTCCGCCGTGGCTGGTGGTGTTCGCTACCGCGGCAGGCGGGGCGGGCCTGGCTGCCCTGTAATCCGGTCGCAGAGAGGCCTGTGGCGCCGGTCTTCCTACTGGATGCGCAGGACGGGGGCGGCGCGGGCCCAGAGGCGCTCCAACTGGTAGAAGGCGCGGTCGGTGGGGGCGAAGATGTGGGCGATGACCCCGCCGAGGTCGAGAAGGAGCCACCCCGAGGCCGCAGACCCCTCTCGATGGACCTTGCCGGCTCCCATGGTGGCGGCCGAGGCTTCGACGGCGTCGGCGACGGCTTGGCGCTGACGCTCGGTGGCGCCTGTGCAGATGACGAAGTAGTCGGCGAAGCCGCCCATCCCCTGCAGGTCAAGGAGGACGACGTCGGTCGCCTGGCGGTCGGCTGCCGCCTCGGCGGCCGCCTTCGCTAGATCGAGCAGGTCGTGCCGATCGGCAGGGGGAGCCGTTGGTTCGGCCGTCACGCGTCTTCCTGCCGCGAGTCCGCGGAGCGATGCCAGTGCCAGCCGGTGTGGGCCAGGACGGCGGCTGCCGCGGTGTAGGCGTCCATCTGGCCGGCGGCGACCGCGTCGGCGATAGCGCGCAGGGGCTCCTCGTGCTCTAGGGCGGTGGCGAACTGACGCTGCGCGCCCTCGGCCAGCAAGGCAAGCAGCTCCTCCCGTCGGCGGGCCTGCCGTCGCTGCTCCAGAGAGCCGCTCTGTTCGCAGTACTTCCGGTGGGCCATGATTCGCTCCAGGAGCTCATCAATACCTTCGCCCTCGAACGCCTTGGTCAGCAGCACCGGCGGTCGCCAGCCGGGAGGCAGCGGCAGGAGGGCCATCGTAGCGCGCAAGTCGGCGCGGATGCGCTCGGCGCCTTCCCGGTCGGCCTTGTTGATGACGAAGATGTCGGCAATCTCCAGCAGGCCGGCCTTCATGGCCTGGATGGCGTCGCCGGCTTCGGGCACCAACACGACCAGGACGGTGTCGCCGACGCGCATGATCTCCAGCTCGGCCTGGCCGACGCCGACCGTCTCAATGAGGATGTAACGCCGTCCGGCCGCGTCGAGGAATTTGATGGCGCCGCGCACAGCCGTGGACAGGCCGCCGTGGCTGCCGCGCGTGGCGAGGCTGCGGATGAAGACGCCGCTGTCGAGCGTGTGCTGCTGCATACGGATGCGGTCGCCGAGGATGGCGCCGCCGGAGAAGGGGCTGCTGGGATCGACGGCAAGGATGCCGACCAGCTCGCCGGCGGCGCGCAGGCGCATGGCCAGCAAGTCCACGATGGTGGACTTACCCGCTCCAGGCGGCCCTGTCACGCCGATGACGTAGGCCTGCCCCAGATGGGGAGCGACGAGGCGCATCAGCTGGGGTACGGTGGGGTCCTGGTTCTCGACCAGAGAGATGCAGCGTGCCAGCGCGCGGACGTCTCCCTTTATGAGGCGCTCCGCGAGCAGAGATAGGTCGCCCGCTGTTGGAGGTGGTGGGGCCGGCGCCTGCTGCATTGGGACTTTCAGTATAGCAGGGGGCTGGGTCCTCTTCGAGGCGGTGCCGCGGGCCGAATGGGAGCGAGCCGATGGGCACCGCAGCCGCGCCCATCGGAGAACGGCTATACTAAAGACTGGGGGTTGATAGGAGCATCCTTGTGCTTTGGCGTGAAAGAAGGATCGTGGGCTTCCCCACCCACCCGCCCAGGTACGTCTTGGGGACACCCCAACCCCCGCCAGAGGGCAGAGCCCTCTGGACACCCGTCGCGGGGAACGTTTTTCGTCCCTCGGTGGCGGGCGCCAGCCTATGAGCGATTGACCCCATGAAGGTAATGGTTACGTTTCTATGAGCAAGGGTAAGATCGTTGTGGCGATGAGCGGGGGCGTGGACTCCTCCGTCGCGGCCGCGCTGCTGCACGCCGAGGGCTACGACGTCGTCGGCGTTACGATGCGCCTTTGGACGCTGACGGACGAGAGCTTGCCGGGGCCTTTTCGCTCGTGCTGCTCCGTCGAGGATGTGGACGATGCGCGACAAGTCTGCCAGACCTTAGGTGTGCCGCACTATTCGCTCAACTTCGAGCGCGAGTTCCAGGCGTACGTGGTGGACTACTTCTGCTCCGAGTACGCACGCGGCCGCACGCCCAATCCCTGTCTGGCCTGCAACCAGGACCTGAAGTTCCACTTTCTGCTGGAGCGGGCGAACGCCCTTGGCATTGAGCGGCTGGCGACGGGCCATTACGCGCGCACGCTCTATCGCGATGGCGCGCACCGGCTCCTCAAAGCGGCGGACGCACGGAAAGACCAATCGTACGTGCTGTTCATGCTGGGGCAGGAGGCGCTGTCTCGTGTCGAGTTTCCTCTTGGCGGGCTCACGAAGGCGGAGACGCGCGCGATCGCGGCGGAACTCGGCCTGCCAAACGCCGAAAAGGCCGACAGCCAGGACATCTGCTTCATCCCCAGCGGCGACTACCGTGCCTTTGTGGAGGAGCGCGTGCGCTGCGAGCCGGGCGAGATGGTGCACGTTGACGGGAGGGTGCTTGGGGAGCACCAGGGGCTGACGAACTACACGGTCGGTCAGCGCCACGGCCTCGGCATCGCCGCAGGCGAGCGTGTCTACGTGGTCGCGCTCGACGTCGGGGAGAACCGGCTGATCGTCGGCCCGGAACAGGCGCTGTACGCGGTCGCCCTCGACGCCGAGCTCGTCTCGTTCGTGTCTGGCGAGGTCCCGTCCGTTGAGACCGAGGTCAGCGTGAAGGTACGCTCGCATGCTCCGGAAGTGCCGGCCCTGATGTTTCCCTACGAGGGAAGGCGCGCCCGGGTGCGGTTCGCCGAGCCACAGCGGGCGATCACGCCTGGGCAGGCCGTCGTGTTCTATGACGGTGAGGAGGTGTTGGGAGGCGGGCTCATCGCCAGCACGGAACGGCTCCTCGGTTGACTGGTCAGCTTTGGGGTCTCTATACTGCCCCGTTAGGCTGGAGAATTCGCGAGAGACCAATCATGCTATTCAACGTCGCGCAGCTTCTGAAGGAGCCGATTGGCGACAGCCGCCATTTCGAGGTGGACGAGCCAGGCGAGGTGTTGGAGGACATCCCGGTTGACCGCATCCGGGGCAGTGTCGACCTCCTCCGCACCGGCGCGGGCATCCTTGTGAGTGCGGACTTCGCCCTGCGGGCACGTCAGGCCTGCGCCAGGTGCCTCGATGAGGCCCTCACCCCCTTAGCAGTGGCCTTCGAGGAGGAGTTCTTTCCCGTCACCGACGTCAACACGGGTGCGGCCCTCGAGATGCCGGCAGAGCCCGACACGTTGACTATAGATGCGCACCATACGCTGGACCTGACGGAGGTCACACGGCAGTACGCATGGCTCGCGCTCCCGTTGGCTCCTCTGTGCAGGCCAGACTGCGCGGGCCTATGTCCACAGTGCGGAGTCAACCGCAACCGCGAGATCTGTTCCTGCGAACCATCGACGGATGAACGCTGGGCTGCCCTGGGCTCGTTGTTGGGCCGGGCGCTCAACTAGGAGGATAGAATGCCCGTACCCAAGAAAAAGACGTCCCGCGGCCGCCACCGGGCACGGGCCAGCCACTTCAGCCTGCGCGCCCCCAACCTCATTCCCTGCCAGACCTGCCGTAGCCCGAAACTGCCTCACCGCGTCTGCCCGGTCTGCGGCTCGTACGACGGGCGCACGGTTATCGCGGTCGCCGAGCGCAGTCGGGGCTAGGCCAGTGCCAGCGACGCGCACGGCCTACGTTTTCCCGGGACAGGGCGCTCAGTCTGTGGGGATGGGGCGCGATCTGTATGAGGCGCTGCCCATCGCCCGGGCCACGCTAGAGGAGGCAGACCAGGCGCTGGGCTTCTCGCTGACGAGGCTTTGCTTCGAGGGGCCCGAGGAGACGTTGCGGCAGACCGCTTTTGCGCAGCCCGCCATCCTCGCGGTGAGCATAGCTATGCTTCGATCGGCACAGGCGATGCTTGGGCAGGGCCTGCCTGCCGCCGATCTGATGGCCGGCCACAGCCTGGGTGAGTACACCGCACTGGTGGCGGCAGAGTCGCTCTCCTTCGTGGACGCGCTCCGGCTCGTGCAGGAGCGTGGGCGCCTGATGCAAGCCGCGGGAGAGCAGGAGCCAGGTGCGATGGCGGCCGTGCTCAGCCTGGACTTCGAGGTGTTGCAGGCCATCTGCTTGGAGACGGGCGCCGAGCCGGCCAACATCAATACGCCGGACCAGGTGGTGATCAGCGGTCCGGTAGCGGCTGTGGAGGCCGCCGCGAAGCTCGCCAGCGAGCGCGGAGCCAGGCGGGTGGTGCCGCTCCTTGTGAGCGGCGCCTTCCATTCCCGGCTTATGGCGCCGGCCACGTCGGGGATGGCGGCCGCGATCGCCTCAGTGGCGGTACAGGACCCACGGGTCCCGGTGGTGAGCAACGGCACCGCGACACCGCTCCTCACCGCCGCTGCGGTGCGGGAGGAGCTGGTCCGTCAGATCGTGAGCCCAGTGCAGTGGCAGCGGTCCGTCGAATATATGGTCTCTCAGGGGGTCGGTTGCTTCTACGAGATCGGGCCGGGCCGCGTGCTGACCGGTCTCATCCGGCGCGTCGCGCCGGAGGCGGAAATGCGGTCGCTGAATGAGCTGGCCGCCATAGCGCCCCTCCCTGTGTGACTGTATGGCCGCTGAGCCCGGGCGTGCCTCTAGCTGGGAGCCGCCTCCCGACTGGCAGGAGGGGCCCAGGGTCAGTGGGCCATACACGTTCATGCGCATCCCGCCAGGTCGGCATCTGAAGGCGGGCGATGTGGCCATTATCGGTGTGCCGTTCGATGCGGGGACGACGTACCGACCGGGAGCCCGCTTCGGGCCGAGGGCGCTGCGCACAGCCAGCGCTCATCTTCGTCCCTACCCACGCCAGGAAAGCGGCCTGTTCCCACCGTTCGACCGGCTGCACATCCTCGACTACGGGGACGTAGACGTGATCCCCTATGACCTGTCCGAGACCATGACGCGTATCGAGCAGGCGCTGACCCCGCTCTGCGAGGCGGGAGTCTTCCCGCTGATCCTCGGCGGCGATCACTCGATCACATTGCCTGTGCTGCGGGCACTGGCAGCCAAGCACGGCTCGCTGGCGCTGGTGCACTTCGACGCGCACCCAGACTACTGGGAGCCGCCGCTGGGGCGGCTGCACTACCATGGGAGCACCTTTCGCTTTGCGGCCCGAGAGGGCCTCATCGATCTGAACCGTTCGGTGCAGGTCGGCATACGCGGCACGCTTTCGTCCGCTGTGGTCGCGCAGGCCGAGGCGGCCGGGTTCCATGTCATTACGGGGGATGCCTTCGCCAAGCTCGGCGTCGAGGAGACGCTGGGCCGCATCCAGGCGCGGGCGCGCGGTCTGGCGTACGTTTCTCTCGACATCGACTGTGTGGACCCAGCGTTTGCCCCGGGCACCGGCACACCGGAGGTTGCCGGACTGACCAGCCGCGAGATTGTCGCGCTGGTGCGCGGGCTGGGTGGTCTATCGCTGGCTGGCTTCGACCTCGTCGAAGTGGCGCCCGAGTACGACCCGGCCGAGATCACGGCGATCCTGGGCGCCAATTTGGTCTATGAGTTCCTCTGCACGCTCGCGCATTCACGTCGAGACGCCCTTTACAATCAGGGGGCTGAGACGTAGCCTTAGGGGGTAGCTGTGCACCTCGATCTCACCGGCAAGGTGGCTCTCGTCACTGGCGCGTCCCGCGGCATAGGTCGTGCCATCGCCGAAGCGCTTGGTGAAGCGGGGGCGGCAGTAACCGTGAACTATCGGCAGCAGCGGGGGCAAGCGGAGGCCGCCGTGGCGCACATCGAAAGCTTCGGCGGGCGCGGGCTGGCGGTGCAGGCGGACGTTGGGAATGCGGCTGAGGTGGAAGCACTCATCGAGAGCACGGTTCGGCATTTTGGCCGCCTCGACATCCTGGTCAATAATGCTGGAATCACCCATGATGGGCTGACGATTCGCCTGAGCGATGAGGAGTGGGATGAGGTGCTGAACATCAACCTGCGCGGGGCCTTTTTCTGTACGCGGTCGGCGCTTCGCGGCATGGTGCGGCAGCGATGGGGTCGCATCATCAACATGAGCAGCGTTGTGGGCCGCACCGGGAACGCCGGCCAAGCGAACTACGCAGCGGCGAAGGCCGGGCTGATCGGCCTCACGCGATCAGTTGCGCGCGAAGTGGCGACGCGCAACATCACCGTGAACGCTATCGCCCCCGGGTTCATTCAGACGGAGATGACCGGCAACCTGAACAAGGCGCAACAACAGTGGTTGCTCGATCGCATCCCGGCAAACCGTCTGGGCACCGTCGAGGAAGTGGCCTCTCTGGTCATCTACCTTGCCTCGGACGCCGCCGCTTACATCACCGGTCAGGTCCTGCAAATGGACGGCGGACTGGCGATGGCTTAGGTGTTGAGTGAGTACCGTGGGTCAACGCAGGCGCGCGCGCATAGCGGCTTTCCAGGCGCTCTTTGAGGGCGATAGCTCTGGCCACGACCCCGTGGAGGTCTTGGAACGATTGCTGACGGAGCGTTCACTCAATGAGGAGGGCAAGGCCTTCGCGTTCGAGCTTGTCAGGGGGGTATGGCGTGAGCGAGAAGGGCTGGACAGGACCATCGGCTCGGTGGCGCCCAACTGGCCCGTGGAGCAGCTGGCGGCGGTTGATCGGAACATCCTCCGCGTGGCCCTTTACGAGCTCTATGAACTCAAGACGCCGATGAAGGCCGCGATCAACGAGGCGGTGGAGCTGGCTAAGACCTACGGCAGCGACAATTCTTTCCGGTTCGTGAACGGCGTGCTGGGGGCTGTGGCCACCCAGATTCAAACGACATCGGTAGCCGCCCCGTAGCGGCGATTCTGAAGGAGGCAGGATGGCAACTGTGCTCGAGCGACTGCAAAAGATCGTCGTGGAACAACTCGGTGTTGAGCCGTCCCAGGTCGTCCCGAGCGCCTCATTCGTCGAGGACCTCAACGCGGACTCGCTTGACCTCGTAGAGCTCATCATGGCTATTGAGGAGGAGTTCTCGGACGGCGAGCAGAAGCTTGAGATCCCTGACGAAGACGCCGAGAAGATCGTCACGATCCAGGATGCGATCGAGTACCTGCGTGAAAAGGGCATCGAAGACTAAGCTAGCAGCGCAGGACTGAGGACCCGTACGGACCCATGAACTTCTTTGGCCTGGGCCCCATCGAGGTGCTTATCATCCTGATCGTAGCGCTGCTGGTGGTCGGCCCGGAGAAGCTGCCCGAGCTGGGGGCGATGGTCGGCCGCTTTATCCTCGATTTCCGGAGGGTCTCCGACGAGGTGAAGGGCGCGTTCAATGAGGCCCTCGTGGAGCCGCGTCCGACCTGGAACGGCGCCAGCGCGGGCGGACCGGCCTCGTCCCAGGTCTATGCCCCGTTGCCCGCCGCTGCAGCCGAAGCGTCTGGAGAAGCAGACGAACCGGCGGCACCCTCGGCCATGGGGGAAGAAGACGCCGCTTCAGGCGCGGTCATGCCGGCAGAGCGGTCTGAGGACACCGCGCAGCCTCAGTAGCGCCCGGCCGCGGCGCATCACGTAATCCCCTCATGCGAGCCCGTCTGCAAGGCGCCCTGAACCGCACGCTCGAACGCCGGCGCGCGGAGACCGCCAGCGAGATGACTATCCTGGAGCATCTCCAGGAACTGCGCCGGCGGATAATGATTTCGCTTTTGGGCCTGCTCGTGGCAACGACCGCCAGCTTCTTTTTTGCCGAGCGATTCATTCGTTGGCTAGAGGAACCCGCCCGGGCCGCTGGCATCGAATTCATCGCCACTGACGTAACCGAAGTATTCTCGACGGTCATCAAAGTCGCGCTTATTGGAGGGGTGGCGATCGCCTCGCCGGTGGTCCTGTCGCAAATCATCCTCTTTGTAGCGCCGGGTCTGACGGCCCGCGAACGCCGCGTGTTGTACCTGGTGTTGCCCCTTGCGATCCTGTTCTTCTTCTTGGGCACGCTGTTTGCCTATTGGGTGGTCCTGCCCAGGGCATTCGATTTCTTCTTTGGCTTTGGCAGCGACCTAGCGGCATTGATGCCGCGGATCAGCACCTATCTGGGCTTTGTGACGACGCTGTCGCTATGGATGGGACTCGTCTTCGAGACGCCGCTGATCATGGGTATCCTCTCGTGGCTCGATATCGTCAGGGCCGCAACATTCGCCCGGTACCGGCGTTTCGCCATAGTTGGCGCGTTCGTCGCCGGTGCGTTCATCACGCCCACCGGCGACCCCGTCAACCTGACGCTGGTCGCCATCCCCATCGTCGTTCTCTATGAGATAGGGGCGCTCGCGGCACGCTTCGTCGGCCGGCGGCCTATGGTGGCGGACTTGGACTGACGGACTGCGTTGACGCTTGCCAACGTAACATGTATTCTTGCGCTATTGTGGGAGTTCTGTCTTGCCCGCGAGGTCACCCTGGACGAGGCGGCTTGCGTCGCGCCGGAGCGCCCGCGCCAGCTGCCGAGCAGGGGGCAGCTCCCCCATCCACGAGGCGCTGCTAGGCGGTACAGCATAGAGGCTGGAAGTCACGGCCGCCGCCCTGAAGGGCGGGCCTCAAATCGAAAAGGGACGGTGGGATGTGGCCCGCCGCGTTCTCAGAGCATTGCCATTTGCACGGAACGAGGGTTCTTGAACCAGAACCTATTATGAGCACGCTGGAAGAGATCGCGCTCGAGGTAGCAGAGTGCCAGCGCTGCCCGCTGGGCAAGCTGCGCACGCGGGCCGTCCCTGGAGAGGGCCCGCCCAACGCCGAGGTACTGTTCATCGGTGAGGCGCCGGGATGGCATGAAGACCAGCAGGGCCGCCCCTTCGTTGGGCCGGCCGGCCAACTGCTCGATCAGTTGCTGGCCCTGGCCGGGCTTCGTCGCTCCGAGGTATTCATCACGAACATCATCAAGAGTCGGCCTCCCAACAACCGCGACCCGCTGCCGGCTGAGGTCGAAGCCTGCCGCCCCTGGCTGGATGCGCAGCTCGCCGCGCTGAACCCACGCGTGGTGGTCACGCTTGGACGCTACTCTGCCGCCCGCTACTTCCCGCGGGAGCCGATGAGCCGCATTCACGGTCAGAGCTACCAGCGGGAGGGCATGATCGTCGTGCCCATGTACCATCCGGCGGCGGCGCTCCACCAGGGCAGCCTCCGCGCTACCATCGAGACCGACTTCCGCAAGCTCCCGGCGGCCCTCGCGCAAGCTCGCGCTCTGCCGCGTTCGGCCGAGGCGCCGGAGGAGCGGCCGCAGCAATTGAGCCTGTTCTAGGACTGCATGGCACAATCCACCTTACGAGTAATCCCCCTCGGCGGCCTCGGCGAGATCGGTCGTAATATGCTGATCCTGGAGTGGGACGGCGATTGTCTTGCCGTGGACGCCGGCGTGATGTTCCCTGAAGAGGAGATGCTGGGCGTCGACCTAGTGATCCCGGACATTACGTACTTGCTTGAGCGGAAGCGCAGCCTGCGTGGCATCGTTATCACGCACGGTCATGAGGACCACATAGGGGCCCTGCCCTACCTGCTCCCTCAACTGGAATGCCCGGTCTATGCCACGCCTCTGGCACACGCGCTCATCGAAGTGAAACTCCAGGAGCATGGTATAAAGCGACAAGCGCTTTTGCACCGCGTGCAGATCGGAGACCGGGTGCAGCTCGGCCCCTTCGAGGTGGAGTGGTTCCGGGTGACGCACAGCATCCCGGACGCGGCCGGACTCGGCATCCGCACGCCGCTGGGGCTGGTGGTCCATACCGGCGACTTCAAGATCGATCATACACCGGTCGATGGCAAAGCCATGGACCTGAACCGCATCGCGCAGCTAGGCCAAGAGGGCGTGGTCCTCCTCTGTTCCGATTCGACGTACTCGGAGCGGGCCGGGTACACGCCCTCGGAACAGGTGGTGGCGGACAACATTGACCGCATCATCGGCGAGGCGGAGGGCCGCGTCATCGTCGCCTCGTTCGCCTCGCTCATCTCGCGGATCCAGATCGTCCTGGATGCCGCAGCCAAGTATGGGCGGCGCGTCTTTGTCTTCGGGCGCAGCATGGTGGACAACGTGGAGATGGCGGTGAAGATGGGCTACCTGCGGCTGGAGCCCGGCATCCTCGGCAGTGTGGAGGAGTTGCGCAGGGCGCCGCCGGCGCAGACCATCATCATGGCGACGGGCTCACAGGGGGAGCCCACGTCGGCCCTGGCACGCATCGCCAGCAACGACCACCGCACGATCCGCATCATGCGGGGCGACACCGTCATCGTTTCGGCCAGCCCCATCCCGGGGAATGACCGTCTCGTCGCCCACACGCTCGACAATCTGTTCCAGCAGGGGGCCCGCGTCTTCTATAGTCGGGTGGCCGAGGTGCATGTGCCAGGCCACGGCGGCCAAGAGGAAATGAAGCTGATCATGGCCCTCACGCGGCCCCGGTACTTCGTTCCCGTCCACGGCGAGTACCGTCATCTGGTCCACCATGCGGGGCTCGCTCAGAGCATGGGCCTGCCGCCGGAGCGGACGTTCGTCCTCCGTGATGGGGACGTCTTGGAGCTATCCGAGGAGAGCGGCCGGGTCGTTGAGAACATCCCTGCCTCATACGTCTATGTCGATGGCTTCGGGGGCATCGGCGACGAGGTGTTACGGGACCGGCAGCACCTGTCGCGCGATGGGGTCCTCGTCGTCATTATCCCGTTCGACAAGATGAGTGGCCGGTTGGTGGCGCCGTTGGATATGCTGTCTCGGGGATTTGTCGAAGCGAACGCGGCAGGCCTGATCGATGAGGCGAAGGCCATCGTCGCCAAGTCATTGGACCGCGGGGCCCATCCAGTGGAGACGAACGTGATGCAGAGTAACGTGCGGCAGGTGCTGGGGCGCTTCCTGTGGGAGCGTACGCGCCGCCGCCCGATGATCCTGCCCGTCGTCGTAGAGCTTTAGCATGGCGTCTCGGGCTCGTTCGCGCGCTCGGCGGCCCACCAGAAGGAGCGGAGGGCCGAGCGTCCGCTGGCAGAGATGGGCGCTCTGGCTGAGCCTGGCCCCGTTGATCGCGGTAGGGATCGCGCTGGCGGTTTGGGGACTGTGGACCGCCCTTGGTCTGGCGGTCCTTCTGGTGCCCGGGGTTGCCGCTACCGTGTACCTCGCGAGGCTGCGGTTCACTCAGGCCGTGGTGGGGCGCTGGCGGATCATCGCGACCTCGCTCATCTGGGGTGGGGTCGCGCTCATCGGTCTGACGGTGCTGCCGTCCACGGTGTTCGGCCTTGTCTTGCCGGAGCAGCCGGGCGGCCGTCTAGGTGAGATGCTCGCCGGCCGCATGCCGCTGGTGCGCATGTCGCTGCTCGTTGTCCTCGGCGTCGTGCTGCTGGCGCCGGCGCGAACGGCGGCGCTGGTTGCGCAGGCGGGACGCTACGTCTGGGAGGGGATACGAGCCACTGTGAAGTGGGTGGCCCGGTCGTGGCGTCGCGCTTCGATGCCACGTCGGAGCGTTCGCCCGACCGGGTCCGTCTTGCAGACGGCAAGCGGCGCGTCTGCGCTCATAGTCGATGTCCTGCCTGAGCGCGAGGACCAAGCGGCGTTGGTCGCGTCGGACCGGGTGATTGTGGCCTCGACCGGCGAGGAGCTTGACCCGCTACCTGTGGCGCCGGCCGGGCGCTGGGAGCTGCCTTCGATTGAACTCTTGGAGCGAGGCGCTGTTGTCGAGGTGGGGCCGGTAGATCTGAACGAGCGGGCGCGTCTCATCGAGGAGGCCCTGCGCTCCTACAACGTTGATGCCAAGGTGGTTCAAATCAACCCTGGGCCCGTGGTCACGCAGTTCGGAGTGGAGCCGGGGTGGGACGTGCGAACACGCGACGTACGCGAGCGCGACGTGGATGGGCGGCTGAAGGTTGACCGCGACGGGAATCCCGTCATGCGCCGGGAGGTCACCTCCCGAATACGTGTGAAGGTCGAGCGAATCACCTCGTTGGCCAACGACCTCTCTCTTGCCCTCGCAGCGCCGAGCATCCGCATCGAAGCGCCCGTGCCAGGCAAGCCGGTTGTCGGCATCGAGGTGCCGAACGCGTCTGCTTCCGTGGTGGGGGTGAGGGATGTCATCGAGAGCAGCGCTTTCCAGAAGCTGCGGGCGCGGAGCAAGCTGACGCTGGCCCTTGGCAAGGGCGCCGCCGGCGAGGCGATTGCCGCGGACCTGCCGCGTATGCCGCATCTGCTTATCGCGGGCGCTACGGGTAGCGGCAAGAGCGTCTGCATCAACGCTATCATCACCAGCATTCTTATGCATGCCACGCCGGACGAGGTGCGCTTCTTGATGGTGGACCCGAAGCGCGTCGAGCTGACGGCGTTCGACGCGATTCCCCACCTCCTCGCGCCTGTGGTCGTCGACACCGAGCGGGCGCGCGCAGCGCTGCGCTGGGCGTCGCAAGAGATGGACCGGCGTTACCGGCGGTTCGCGGCGGTTGGGGCGCGCAACCTGGACGGCTACAACCGCAACCAGGCCAACCTGCCGCTACCCTACATCATCATCATCATCGATGAGCTGGCGGACCTCATGATGACTGCCCCGGACGAGGTGGAACGGACCCTCTGCCGGCTCGCACAACTGGCCCGCGCCACGGGCATCCACCTGGTTGTTGCCACGCAGCGGCCCTCGGTTGATGTGGTGACGGGCCTCATCAAGGCGAACTTCCCGACGCGCATCTCCTTCGCCGTCACCTCCCAGGTGGACTCGCGGACGATCCTGGACACCGTGGGCGCGGAGAAGCTGCTGGGCCGCGGTGACATGCTGTACCTGCCGACCGATGCCGCTCGCCCGAAGCGACTGCAGGGCTGCTACGTGGCGGACGGCGAGATCACGCGCCTCGTCGCCTATTGGACGGATCCGCGCTGGCAGGACATGCATCCACAGACCTACGGCGACGCCCGTGAGGAGCTGGAGGCCCTGATCGGCTGGGAAGGGGACGACGAAGACCCGCTGCTGCAGCGGGCCAGGCAACTCGCCGAGGAGCAGCAGTCGGTCTCCGCCTCGCTTCTGCAGCGCAAGCTGCGCATCGGCTATCCACGTGCCGCTCGGTTGCTGGACCTCTTGGCCGACGAAGGGCTCGTGGGCCACGGCGACGTCGGGCGCTCGCGCTCGGTGCTGTCGCGTGATCGTGGTCACGGCGACGGCGATTGGGTAGACTAATGGGCATAAGGAGGACGCCATGATGAAGAACCTGACCGAGCTGCTGACGACGTTCATCGGCCCTCGGCGAGAGCCGGATAGCACCACACCGCTGACTACCTGCAACCGCTGCCAGCAGTCGCTGGCCGGGGCCGAGTCCTATCAGCGCTTCCGGGTCTGCCCCAACTGCGGCCGCCATTTCGCCATCTCCGCCCGCGAGCGCATTACCATGCTCGTAGACGCGGCATCGTTCCGCGAGACCAACCGCTTCCTTGCTTCGGTGGACCCGCTGTCCTTCAGCGACCGGACCGGCCCGTACGCGGACAAGGTCAGCGAGGCGCAACGTAAGACGGGCCTGGCAGATGCCGTGGTGACGGGCGTCGCGCGCATCGGCGGTCAGCGGGTCGTGGTCGGCGCGCTTGACTTCGATTTCATGGGCGGCAGCATGGGCAGCGTGGTTGGGGAGAAAGTGGCGCTGGGCTTCGAGCTGGCGACGCGGCGAAGGCTGCCCATCGTGATGGTGGCCACCAGCGGCGGCGCACGCATGCAGGAGGGGATGCTCTCGCTTGTGCAGATGGCCAAGACCGCTGCCGCGGTGCAACGCCACCACCAATCCGGCCTCCCGTACATAGCCATCCTTGCTCACCCCACCACCGGCGGCGTATTCGCCTCTTTTGGGAGCCTGAGTGACATCGCCATCGCCGAGCCGGAGGCGTTGATCGGGTTCGCCGGTCCGCGTGTGGTCGAGCAGACCATCGGCAAGCCGCTGCCTCCAGGGTCGCACACCGCCGAGTTTCAGTTGGATCGCGGGCTGATCGACATGGTCCTGCCGCGCTCACAACACCGCGAGGTGTTGGCCACCTTGCTGGTCCTGTTTGGCAGGCCGCGCATGGAGCCGACGCAGATCACGGTCGTGCCCGAGGCCCCAAACGTCAAAGTCGGAGCGTGGGAGACGGTGCAGTTGGCCCGTCACCCACAACGTCCCACCACGCTGGACTACGTCCATCGCATCCTCGGCACATTCGTTGAGATACGCGGCGACCGCACCTTCGCCGACGACCCCGCGGTCATCGCAGGCCTCGGCGACCTCGATGGGCAGACCATCGTCGTCGTGGGGCAGGAGCGGGGCCACGATGCGGAGAGCCATCACCAGGGGCGCTCGTACCCCGAGGGCTACCGGAAGGCGCAGCGCGCCATGCAGCTCGCTGCCAAGTTCCGCTTGCCGCTGCTCACCTTAGTGGACACGCCGGGCGCCTGGCCCGGATACGAATCAGAGGAGCGCGGGCTCGCCCGCACCATCGCCCAGAGCCTCGCGCTCATGTCCGACCTGCCCGTGCCCATCGTCAGCGCCATCATCGGCGAGGGAGGCAGCGGTGGCGCCCTCGCCCTGGGCGTCGCCGACCGGATCCTGATGCTGGAGAACGCGGTCTACTCGGTCATCGCGCCGGAGGGCGCGGCGTCCATCCTCTACCGTGACGCCAGCCTCGCGGAGGAGCTTGCCCCTTCCTTGAAGCTGACGGCCGACGACTGCCTGAACCTGGGCGTGATCGACTCGATAGTCGCCGAGCCCGCGGGCGGCGCCCACGCCGACCTTGAGCGAGCGGCCGGTCTTCTACGGACTGCGGTCATCCACGCCTTCGGTGAGCTGCACGGCCTCTCACCGCGCAAGCTGACGCGGGCCCGCTACGAGAAGTTCCGCCGCATGGGCGAGTACGGTACGTACTACACCCTGGCCCTGCAGCGGGAGGTGGCGCACCTTCAGGAGACGCTGGGCCGGCGGCTCAGCGGGCTGCGGGCGCGGTTGCCGCGACGGCGGCGGGAAGCGGTGGTGGCGCCGTAGCTAGGGGAGGTCTGGCATAGGCAGTAGGAACCACCGCGGACCAGTCACGTAGGCGAACATGCCGCCATCGGGCGACCAGGCGGCGCGATGGACAAAGACGCCCTCCGGTGGGACCATCTCGCGCAACAGTGATCCCTCGCTCGAATAGAGACGCAGCCGATTGCCGGTGACGAGCAGGCGCGCACCATCGGGCGAAATGACAGCGGATGCCTCGTACTCCAGCCCGTCTGTAAGCAGTTGGAGCTCCCCAGACCACACATCAAGTAGCTTGACCCGGTACGCGTCAGGCCCACAGTACCAACAAGCGGGGTACACGAGAAGAACGCGACCGCTCGATAGCCACTTCAAAAACGCTGTGAGGCTCTGCGCGCAGTCAGAGAGCTGTCGTAGCTCTTTGGTGCGCAGATTGTACAGATAGGCAGGTCTGGGGCAGGACGGATCGCCAAGGGGTGGAAGTATGGGGTCCTCATTGAACAGAACGTATTGTCCATCGGGAGAGAGCGTGGAGTGCAGGATGCGCTCCGCTGCGATAGGCAGGGTTTCCACCCCCCAAGTGTCCACAGAGACGATCTGGCCCGACAGGAGCAGGTAGCGCCCGTCGTCGCTCCAGCGCGGCGCCGGCCAAAGGCCCCGGACATTCGAAGCGATCAGTCGGCTTGCGCCCGCATTGCGGTCAAAGACGAAGACACTGTCGTCCGCCATATGGACAAGCCAGGCGCCATTCGGAGACCAGTCAGCCGGCCGGTGTCCTGTCGGAGCGACGATTGTCGTGCTCCCGCCGGAGCGTGGCACAAGGTGGAGAGGCCCCTGCAGCCTCCCGTCGGCTTCCTCCATAACCAGCAGACCGCTGCCATCAGGTGTCCAACTGAACGGATAAACAGCCGGGCCAAGGCCGTCTAACTCAAGAGCACGGTCGCCATCAAGCACGTAGACCGGCGATCTAGTCCCGGAGAGGCGGATGAATTGAAAAGCGATTTGGGAGCCAGCTGACGAGAATCGAGGAAGGATTTGCCGGCCCTCCAGCACGAAGTCCTTTCGCAAGACACCTGCCGGCGTAATTATGAAGCGCATGAGGCCGGTCGTGGCGGGACCGGGCAGTGGGTCTGTCGGCAGGTATCCAATCGCAGGAGACGAGAAGGTCGTCCATATGGTGCCTGGCGTCCATCGTAGGCGCGTAATCTGTCTTCGTGTTTGGAGGAGCAACTCCGAGTCTCCGTCGCCCCGTACAAGATAGAGGCGCCATTCCGCGATGGTACCATTCGGTGTTCGCGAAGGAGTTTCCCGCGGGGGTGTCACAAAGAGATCTTGCTCGGCGAGAACGAAACGGACCTCTGGTCCGCGGGCTGCCGCGATGACGGGTTGCATGGCCAAGTCGGGAGCGCCTTGGTCTGCGGCGCGCCCCGACCTGTCCCGGTTATCGGCGAGGACGACCGCGAACAGGAGCGCGAGCACTGCAGCAAGCGGCCAGAGAGCCTTCGCTCCTCGGTTCGGGAGTCGTGCCATGGCGTGTACTTAGAGCATAGTGCGACCTTGCGCAACTTGGTCGTTTATCTCGCGCTATGGCGACAGCACGCCCGACACTGTCGTCGGCGCGAAGCCGCGGGCTCGCAGGCGGGCCAGCTCTTGCGGCAGGATGGACGCCGTCTGCGGGCTCGTGCAGTGCTGCACGGTGACGATGCCGTTGCCCAGGGTGTCGACGGCGTGGAGGAGGCGCTCCAGCACCTCGTCGCCGCTGATCGGCTGCCAGTCGCCCGCGTCGCCGGAGACCCAGGTCCCTTCGACCCGCTGCACGCTCCAGAAGACGTGGGTGGGCCAACCTCCCTCCGCGGCCCGCGCCAGCAGCGTGGCGTTTCGAGCGCCCGATGGGGCGCGCCAGTAGGGCTTCGTGGTGAAGCCGTGCCGGCGGGCAAGGCGCTCCGTGTCCTCCAGCTCCGCCAGCGCCTCCTGCTCGGTCAGTGTCGTGAGGTCGGCGTGCGTGTAGCCATGGTTCGCGAGCTCGTGGCGGGCGGCGATGCGCTGAAAGAGGGCCGGCTGTTGGTCGATGAACTGGCCGGTGACGAAGAAGGTGAGGCGGAGGCCGTCTTTCTCGAGGGCGTCCAGGATGG
>DATDQG010000015.1:0-2717 GCA_035292365.1 Dehalococcoidia bacterium | reverse complement strand
GACCGCGCCGATAGGCCGACCACAGGGCGATCAGCGCCACCAGGGCCAGCGGCGGCAGGCTGATAGACCGCAGCCCTTCGCGGCTGAGGATGGCGTGATACAACGTCACCGCCAGCACCAGGCTGCTGACGACCGGCGCCCACGACCCCGGGCCGAAGAGGTCGCGCGCGAGCCGGTACAGGAGAGCGACCGTCAGCGTACCCAGGAAGACCGCGACTACCCGAGCGGCAAAGGGCGTCGGGCCGAGCAACGCTACCGAGGCGGCCTGCAGGTACAGGAACAGAGGCTCGCGTCCGTTGTTGCGGGTGAAAAACAGCGGGCGCGACCCCGTCTCCAGCATCTCGACGACGTCGACCACGTTGTACGCTTCGTCGGAGAGAAAGCCAGGCGGAAGCTCGCCGATACGCCAGCCGCGAAGGAAGAATGCCAAGGCGACGATCACGACGCCCAGGAGTGGGCGCCTCAGCCCTCCCAAGGCAACCGCCTTCTCCGCATGCTGAAAAGCGTCGGGGCGCTTACGAATATGGGCCCTGAGTCGCCCTGCCTATCAGCAGGCTCAACGGGTCAGCAGGGCCGGTACGCGCCGATCTCTCAGCGAAGGCACTATCGCTCGGCGTAATGAGCTGGCCTAGCCGGCGGCGACCCTGCTGGGCCGGCCTGCCCGCTTCGCCTGCCTTTCGCCGCCTTCTCGGGTCTCCTCTTCCTTCTGCTTCTGGGCGGCCTCGACGCTCGCCCGCAGAGCGGCCATCAGGTCGATGACCTTGGTGGCCGGGGCAGCCGGCGCTTCCACGAGCTCCTGTCCCTGTAGCTTGGCCTGGATGACCTCCATCAGCGCCCCACGGTACTGGTCGTGATATTTCTCCGGCTCATACTCCTCCGACAGGAGATCGATCAGCGTAAACGCCATGCTCATCTCCCGCTCCGAGACCTCCAGGGTCGGCGTCTCCTTGCCCACTTCGACGCGCACCTCATCGGGATAGAAGAGCGTCTCAAGCATGAGAACGCCGTTGGCAGGCCGCAGGGCGCACAGCCGCTCCTTGTTGCGGATGGCTATCTTGGCGACTCCCGTCAGGTCCTTCTCCTGCAACGCCCGCACGAGCATGGCGAACGGCTTCGCGCCGATATCCTCCGGCTCCAGGTAATAGCTCCGCTCGTAGTACACGGGATCGATGTCCTGCGCTTCAACAAAAGCGGCCAGCTCGATGGTGTGCTTCGTTGGCAGGAGCAGGCTCTCGAAGTCTTCGTCAGTTAGGACGACGTACTGGTCCTTGGCGTACGCATAGCCCCGCACCACTTCGTCGAAGCGTACCTCTCGCTCGCAGGTGGGGCACCAGCGGAGCTGCTTCAGCCTGCTATTGCACTCCTCGTGCAGCAGATTGAAAGAGATGTCCTTGTTTTCGGTAGCCGTATACAGGCTCACCGGAATGGTCACCATTCCGAAGCTGATCGCGCCTTTCCAGATGGGACGTGCCATGATGGGACCTCGATAAGACTCGATAGGCGAGGTTAGGCTACCATGCTACAACAAAGTAGGGCCTACAAAAAATGCCCTGCCCCTCTGCCGGGGCCTCGGAGCAATCCGTTACGGGATGCGGAGTTGCTGACCCTGGTAGATGTAGTCGGTGTTGCCGATGTTGTTGGCCTCGGCAATTGCACGGACCGTGGTACGCCACCGCTGGGCGAGGCCCGACAGCGTGTCGCCCGATTGGACGGTGTAGACGCTCGCTGAGGCCGGCGCCGGCGTGGCGGATCGGAGAGCAACCCCTCCTCCCGGCAGCCCGCGCCCTGGTACGGTCAACTGCTGCCCGACGCTGATGAGATTGGGATTAGTGATGCCGTTGAGCTCGCTGATTGCCTGGACGCTCGTGTTCCAGCTCTCCGCGAGCCTCGAGAGCGTGTCTCCAGGCTGGACTACGTAGACGCGTGGGCGAGGCGCCTGCTCTTTGAGAAGCTGCAGGATCTGCCGGTCGGTAACGCCGTACCGCCAGACTGAGACCGCCTCGATACCCTGACTGAAGGAGTGGTCGAGGAACGCCCGCCACTCGCCTACCGTTGCCGCCGCGCCTTGCCCGATGGGCTGCACGGGCAGGTTGTACGAGCGCGCGGAGGCGAGCGTCAGATCGAGCAGGAACTGCGGGGTGACGCCGCCTGGGCCCGGCGCGGACCCTTCGGCCGCGAAACGCACTAGGTTGGGCTCCGTGCCGAACGACTCCCAGTACAGCTGCGGTGCGAGCTCGTTGCTGAACGAGGCGAACTCCTTCAGCGGCACCCTCGTCACCACCCAGGGGCGCGGGTCATAGGAAACGACCAACCAGCCATGCGGCTGGAGGCGACGGAACTCGGCGCCGAAGGCCAGCGCCGCCTCGGGCGTGCCCTCCCAGAAGCCCGCATGAGGCTCGAGGTCGAGCATCATGGCCCTGGCTCCCGCGTCGAGCACAGCCGCCGCCATCCTGGCCTCCTGCACGGGATCGCGTCCCTTGACCAGACTCCACGTGTGGAACGGGACGCCGGCATCCTCGAAGTAGCGCGTCAAGGCTTCGACCTGCGACGGCCCGCTGATTGCATGCGGCGATTTGTCGTATTTGGCCATCCACTCCACGCCGTCGTGCGTCTTCACGGCCACCCCGAGGTTGTGCGCGGCCAGCACCGGCCGCATAGCCTCGGGCGTGCCGTCCGCCGAGAAGTTCCAGACCCAGGCGACATGCCTCAGCTGCGCG
>DATDQG010000014.1:0-7542 GCA_035292365.1 Dehalococcoidia bacterium | reverse complement strand
CTCGAGGGGCTGGTCATCAGCGACCGCGCTCACCTCGTGATGCCCTACCACAAGACGCTCGACCGTCTGCAGGAGCAGTCGTGGGGCGATTGGTCGATCGGCAGCACGATGCGCGGCATTGGCCCCGCCTACACGGACAAGGCGGCGCGCCTGGGCATCCGCATGGCGGAACTGCTGGACGAGGAGGCCTTCCGCGACCGACTCGCCTTCGTCCTCGCTGAGAAGAACCGCCTGCTCACCCAGATGTACGGCGAAGCCCCCATGGACTTCGAAGAGGTGTTCTCGCGCTACTGGAGCCTCGGCCAGCGGCTTGCCCGCTACATCAAGCCGACAGAGCGCCTCGTGCAGGAGGCGGCGGCCGCGCAACGGACCATCGTCCTGGAGGGGGCGCAGGGCACGCTGCTGGACCCGGACTACGGCACATACCCCTACGTCACGTCGTCGCACCCGACCGCCGGCGGAGCGGCCACCGGCTCTGGCCTGGCGCCGACCCAGATCGACCGGGTGATGGGCGTATTCAAGGCCTACTGCACGCGCGTTGGCGACGGGCCGCTGCCCACCGAGCTACATAACGAGATCGGCGAGCGGCTGCGCACCCTCGCCCATGAGTACGGCGTCACCACTGGCCGGCCCCGTCGCTGTGGCTGGTTCGATGGCGTGATCGGGCGCTACAGCGTGCAGATCAACGGCATGACCGCCGTCGCGCTCACCCGCCTGGACATCCTCGACACGTTCAGCGAGATCGGCATCGGCGTCGCTTACGAGCTGAACGGCCAGCGCCTCGACTATCCTCCCAGCAACGTGGCCGAGATGGAGCGCTGCCGGCCCATCTACGAGATGGCGCCCGGCTGGCTGACGCCGATCACCGCTTGCCGTCGCTTCGAGGACCTGCCGCCGGCGGCGCAGCAGTATGTGACGCGTTTGGAGCAAGTGCTTGGCTGCCCCGTCGCCCTGATCTCCGTCGGCCCGCAGCGCGAGGAGATCATCGTGCGGCAGGCGGTGCTCTAGGCCTCTTGGCCTTCGTCGTTTGGCTGCATATCGTGGCGGCGGCGCTATGGGTGGGTCCTCAGGTCTTTCTCTTCGTCGCCTTCGCGCCGGCGATGCAGCGCATCGCTGATCAACGGCTTCGCGCCGAGGTGACCCGCGTCATGACGCGCCGCTTCGGCATGCTCGCCGCCATTGCCATGGTGGTGCTCGTCATTACCGGCTTGGTCATGGTCGGCGAGCGGCTCTACGATTGGAGCGTGCTTGTCACTACATCATTCGGCCAAATGCTGCTGCTCAAAGGGCTGCTGGTGCTCGCGGTGCTGGGTCTGACGGCCTACCATGCCTTCGCGCTGGCGCCCCGCGTGGCGGCGATGGCGCTTGGCGCTGGAGCTGGTGAGGCATTCCTGCGACGCCGTTCGCTGCTGGTCAACAGCGCCAACCTCGCCCTGAGCCTGGCGGTCCTGCTGCTCGGCGTGTTCCTGCGGTACGTGTAGGTTCGGGAAGGGAGGCACGCCTGATGCCACCGGTAGCGCGGGTCGCAGTCTTCGCTCTTCTCGCCATGGTCGTCCTCTTTGTGGGTTTACGCGCCTTCGGGCGGGCGCGCTACGGCTATGGCTGGTCACGGAGGGCGTCGAACCGCTATGGCTATGGGGTGCTGTTCCTGGGACTGATGCTGGTCGGCACCTTCGTCGTGCCGGGCGCGCGGGTCGTGATCCCCGTCATTGGGCTAATCCTCGCCGCGTGGCTGCTGGCGCCGCCGGTATTACGCAAGATTGGCTGGCAGCCGCTGCCGCCGCCGGACGATCGATAGCGCAGGCGTGGGGGGATGCTTAGATCATGAAGAGGCCCTGCGGGATGAATCCCGCAGCTAGCTAGCTGCAGAAGCTGAGGATTTCAACCCTCAGAGCAAGCCCTAGGGCTTAGATCATGAAGAGGCCCTGCGGGATGAATCCCGCAGCTAGTTGCAGAAGCTGAGGGTTTCAACCCTCAGAGCAAGCCCTAGCGTACGGCCGCCATCTGCACGGGCAAGTCGACCTGGTAGCGGGCCAGCAGTGCATCGAGTGCGGCTTTCGTGCGGTCGTCTGCTTCCACGAGGGGAAGCCGCGTCGGTCCCACCCGCAGGCCCACGCGGTTGAGGGCGTACTTGACCGGGATCGGGTTGGCCACGAGAAAGAGGCCCTTGAAGAGAGGTAGGACATTCCGGTGCGTGGCAGCCGCCGCTTCCACGCGGCCGGCCACGTAATCCTCCAGCATCGCCTCGATCTGACGCCCGACCAAGTGCGAGGCGACGCTGACCACGCCGTAGGCGCCGACGGCCATCATCGGCAGGGTCATGGGGTCGTCGCCGCTCCAAACACGGAAGCCGGGGCGGGCGCCGGCGACGATGTTCGCCGTCTGCTCGAGGGCGAGGTCGCCGCTGGCCTCCTTCACGCCGACGATGTTCTCGATCTGGCTGAGGCGCGCCGTTGTCTCGGCGGCCAGGTTGACGCCGGTGCGGCTTGGGACGTTGTACAGGATGCAGGGGATGTGGACAGCGCCGGCGATGGCGGCGAAGTGCTGGTACAGCCCCTCCTGGGGCGGCTTGTTGTAGTACGGCGTCACGAGGAGGAGCGCATCCACGCCGATTCCTTCCGCCTCTCGCGACAGAGCTACGCTCTCGGCTGTGTTGTACGACGACGTGCCGGCGATGACCATCGCGCGGCCGCCGACTGCCTCCTTGATGGCCGCGAACAGGCGCAGCTTCTCGTCGCGCGTCAGCGTGGGCGACTCGCCGGTCGTGCCCGAGACGACGAGGCCGCCGCTACCCGAAGCGACCAGGGCCTCGGCCAGGCGCTTTGCCTGGGCCTCATCCAAACGCCGCGCCTCGTCGAACGGGGTGACCATGGCGGTGATCAAGCGTGGGAGGTCCATGGCGGGCTCCTGAAGGGAGGTTTGTTAGAGCATACAACGGTTGGGTTCGGGGATGCTAGGAGGAGTTGGGACTAGGCCATTCTTATGATATGCTATGAATAATGATGCTTAGAAAGCATACATCCAGGAGATGACATATGCAGCGAACCACCATCATGGCGCCGGAAGAGGTGCTGGAGCGACTACGGAAGATCGCCGCAGAGCGGAAATCGTCGATGGCCGCTGTCATCAGAGAGGCGCTCGAGGAGAAGGCGCGGACCTACCGTCCGAAGCCGCGCAGCTTGGGGATCGGGGATTCTGGCTTCACGGATACGGCGCGGCGCAGCGCGGATGAGCGCCCGGAGCCTCGATCGTGGCGCTGATCCTGGACACTGGCCCCCTGTATGCCGCGTTGGATCGCACAGACTCTGATCATCGAGCCTGTCGCCGCCTTATTGACCAGGCTGATGAGGCGCTCGTGCTGCCAGCTCCAATCCTCGTTGAGGTGGACTATCTGATCAGCCGCCGCTTGCATCCTGGCGTGCTGGGTGCTCTTCTTGATGACATCGTCAGCGGTGCCTACCTTGTTGAAGACTTGCT
This sequence comes from Dehalococcoidia bacterium, assembly GCA_035292365.1. Classification (GTDB taxonomy): domain Bacteria; phylum Chloroflexota; class Dehalococcoidia; order DATDQG01; family DATDQG01; genus DATDQG01. Next base: position 4,065 of record DATDQG010000014.1, on the reverse strand, counting down.
GCCGCAGGACTACGAGCGGGTGCGCGAGCTGTGTGACCGCTACGCCGATGCTGACATCGGCTTCGTGGACGCGGCGGTCCTCGCCATCGTCGAGCGGCTGAAAGAGCCCAAGCTGGCGACGCTGGATCACCGCCACTTCGCGCTGGTGCGCCCTCGCCACGTGGACGCGCTGCAGTTGTTGCCCTAGCCGGAGAACACTTCCCCAAACGCCTCTTCGTTGGATATGGCGATGGAGGCGTGGAGCTGCACGAGCCGCCACTGGCCGTCCTCCTGGTGAAAGACGGCGCTCCAGCGGGGCGAGACCTGGTTCCCGTCGGGCAGGGTGATGATGGGCCGGGCGAGCCCCCAGCCCACGCTGCCCTCGCGGAACCCCTCGGCCTCCGGCACCGTGATGCTGATCTTGCCGCCGATGCCCTCCGCCTCGTTCTTCAAGAACTCATACGCCTCGTCGCCCTCCAGCCACTCGTTTGGGTCCGTGCCGACGATGCGGGCGCGGCGCGAGACGTGACGGTCCCGCCAGGCGGCGTCGCCTTTCTGCGCGGCCTCAAACCAACCGAGGATGATGTCCCGAATCTCGGGCGATGGTTCCATGCGGCTCCTCCGGCAAGGGATGGTTGGAAGCGCCAGCGGTCCGCTGGCGGTTCCCATGCGTGAGACAACGCGTCGGACGCGCCTGCTATTCCACGCCGGACGAGTCGTGGGCGCGGCGTGCATTGCTGTAGCCAACCCGCTGCGTCCGTGTGTTGGGCTAGCGGAAAGATGAGGTGCAGGCGGTCCAGAAGCTTCGGGCTCAGATTCTCGGCGAGGAGTAGGCTCACGCGACGGGCGGCACGGCCAGCCGACGCTCGCGAGCCGCAGCGAACGCCAGGCAAGCACGGACGTCCTCCTGGGCGAGACTAGGGAAGTCGTCCAGAATCTGGTCCTCGGTCATGCCGCCCGCGAGGTACTCAAGCACGTCGTACACCGTGATGCGCGTCGCACGCACACACGGCTTTCCACCGCGAACGCCAGGCGTGATCGTTATGCGGTCTTGCCAGTCCATGTCGTTATTGTAGGCCCGTTTCTCTGTCGGGCAAGTCCGTCCGTCCGATCCCCCGAGCCCTGCGCTCATCCAGCCACTTCTTGAGAGACTGAGGACTCTCTTTGGAGCGCCGACCGGCCAGAAGGCCGTCAACCGTCAAGTCCTCGTCGAGCTCTGGCCAGTGGATATACGCCCCGTCGCCAAAGATCTCATAGTGATTGCGCTCCTCGGGATTGCCATGCCACAGCCGAGGGTACCAGACCAAAGGGACGATGATGGTGCGACCATCTACTAGATCAACGGTCACAGCGGAATCGCTGATCGTAACCGATTGAGCCCGAGCCTGCTGTGTGTCAGCGGCCGAAGAACTCATACCATCTCGCCGGTCGATTTCACATTGTCATTCTGAGCGACCGGAGGGAGCGAAGAATCTCCTACGTACCATTCCTCACTGAGGTCTCTCCACTTAGGGTTCATCGACTCGATCAGAGCCGTCTTCTTGCTTCTTAGCCATCCTTTCAGCTGCTTCTCACGCTCAATCGCTGCCAGTATGTCCTCAGTTGCCTCGTAATAAACAAGACGTTTGATGTTGTACTTGCTGGTGAAGCCAGGTGTTAGCCCATTCTTGTGCTCATAGGTTCGTCGTTCGAGATCGTTTGTCACGCCCACGTACAGCCTTCGGTTCTTGCTTGCCAAAATGTATACGTAATACTGTCTCATGGATCGTTCCATGTGTCACACGTAGGAGACCCTTCGCTTACGCTCAGGGTGACATTGGGAACACGCTGACAGCATGAAACCACGTTGTAGATCGTCGGGGAATAGTGGCTACAATTCACAGCTACCCCCGGCCGGAGGACCGTCTGTTCTTACTTAATATTGCCTCATGAATCTCAGACGTAGGAGACCCTTCGCTTACGCTCAGGGTGACACTACAAGCGCGCGACCAGCATGAAACCAGCTCGTGCATCGTCGACGATACTGGCTGGATCTTACAGCCAGCCCCGCCGCAGGACCTCCTCGGCGATCTGGACGGCGTTGAGGGCGGCGCCCTTGCGCAGGTTGTCGGAGACGACCCAGAGGGCGAGGCCGTTGGTCAGCGAGTCGTCGGGGCGGATGCGACCGACGAAGACCTCGTCCTGGCCTGAGGCCATCCAGGGATAGGGATACAGGGCGACGACGGGGTCGTCCAGCACTTTGACGCCGGGCGACTCGACCAGGATATGCCGGGCGTCCTCAGGGCTCAGATAGCGCGTGAACTCGACGTGCACGGCCTCGCTGTGGCCGACGATCACGGGCACGCGCACGCAGGTGGCGCCGATGCGCAGCGCCGGCTCGTGCATGATCTTGCGCGTCTCGTGGATGAGCTTCCACTCCTCCTGCGTGTCGCCGTCGTCCAGGAAGTTGTCACATTGCGGCAGGACGTTGAAGGCGATCTGGTGTGGGTAGAAGTGGGGAGCCACAGGCTTGCCGTGCAGCACGCGCTCCGCCTGGTCGTTGAGCTCCTCGACCGCCTCGCGGCCGCTGCCCGAGACCGACTGGTACGTGGCGACCGTCATGTGCTTGATGCGGTTGCGCTGGTGCAGCGGGTTCATGGCCACGACGAGCTGGATGGTGGAGCAGTTGGGGCTGGCGATGATGCCCTTGTGTGCCTTGGCGTCGTCGAGGTTCACCTCTGGGACTACGAGGGGCACGTCGGGCTCCATGCGGAAGGTGCCGCTCTTGTCGATGACGAGCGCGCCGGCCTCGGCCGCGATGGGCGCGTACTCCTTGCTGACGTCGCCACCGGCGGCGAAGAAGGCGAAGTCCATGCCGTCGAAGGCCTTCGCGGTCGTCGCCTCGACCGACAGCTCCTGGTTGCGGAAGACGATCTTCTTGCCGACCGAGCGATCGGAGGCGAGCAGCCTCAGCTCCCCAACGGGGAAGTTGCGCTGCTCAAGGACGCGCAGTACCTCCTGGCCTACCAGGCCGGTGGCGCCAACGATGGCGATGCGTCGCTGTCTCATAGGATCATCCTTCCGGTATCGGAACCTTGTTTTTTTCACCCGCCCGCCCAGGTAGGTTTGGGACACTCCTTCGACTTCGCTCAGGACAGGCTCCAACCCCGCCAGAGGGGCGAACCCCTCTGGACTCCCCTGGTAGCTTCTCAATGTTTGGCGCGCTTGTCTATACCTGGGGTGATCTCGCTAGGCGCTCAACCCCAGGAGCGGCTCAAGGCCGACCACGAGGCGGTCCAGGCTGCGGACAGCGCGGATGGCCATGAGCACGCCGGGCATGAACGATTCGCGGCTCAGACTGTCGTGGCGGAGGGTAAGGACCTGACCGCGGGCGCCGAAGAGGACCTCTTGGTGCGCGACCAGGCCGGGCAGGCGGACGCTGTGGATACCCACGCCCTCCCAATCGCCGCCGCGCGTGCCTGGGAGGGTCTGCTTCTGCGTCTGGTGTCGGGTGAAGGGGCGTTCCCGCGCCGCCACCATTCCCTGAGCGGTGGCGAGGGCGGTGCCAGAGGGGGCGTCGGCCTTGGCGTCGTGGTGCAACTCGATGATCTCGGCGGACTCGAAGTGCGGCGCGGCCAGGCGGGCCAGGTGCATAAGGAGCACAGCGCCGACGGCGAAGTTGGGCGCCCAGATGGCGCCGACCTTGTGTTCCTCGCACAGGCCACGCAGCTCCGACACGGTGGCATCGCCGAGGTTGGAGGTGCCGATGACCATTGCCACGCCCCGCGGCAGAGTGACACGGATGGCCTGGGCCGTGGCATCGGGATGGCTGAAATCGACCAGGACATCCGGCCGGGACTCAGCCAAGCTGGCGGCGAGATCGTTATAAAGAGGAACAGATGCGCCGTTCGTCAGTGTGAGCGCGTCGCCCTCGGCCTTTCGCGAGACGGCGCCGACCAGCGAAAGGTCAGGCTCCTGAGCCGCCGCCGCCAACACCTCGCGGGCCATACGGCCGGAGGCGCCGGTCACGAGGACGCGGATGTTGCCCATTCTGGTGCACTAGCGGGGGCGTGGTGCCGGCCTTGGCTCGAAACGCCCACCACCGTA
>DATDQG010000013.1:0-6714 GCA_035292365.1 Dehalococcoidia bacterium | reverse complement strand
GAGCCACGCCAGCCGCGTGAGAACGCCCTCCGCGGCCAGGCGTCGCGGCTGGCGGGCGGAGGCGACCGCGAGCATCGGCCAGGCGAAATCGAGGCCAACGACCTCGGCGGCCCCGTGGCGCGCCATCTCAGCGGCGAGTTCGCCGGTGCCGGTGCCAAGGTCGAGCACGCGAGCGCCGTGCGGATGTCCGGTCTCGGCGGTGAGGCGACGCCAGCGCCGGTCGAAGCCCATGCTCATGATGGTGTTCATGAGATCGTAGCGCGGCACGATGCCGCCGAAGAGCCGCTGCACCATGCGGGCGTGGTCAGTGGTTCGGCTAGCGATCGGGCTGTTGTCGGGCGTGGGCGCTGCCTGCATAGGGAAATAATATCGCCCAAGGGCGATCTTTGCAGAGTCACGGCCGCCGACCCACCAGGAGCACTTCACGGGACACCGTTCGATGACTGTATGGCGCCGGAGAGCAATGGGAACCGTCACGAGATGGCAGCACATGTGTGCTATAATGGATTGAGCGTGAAGATCCGATCGCGTCCGCCGTATCGCCGGAGGCGCGCCCTGACAGACAATCAAACAGCGCTCTCGTCCCAGGAACAAAAAAGCCCCGAAAAACCATCTTTTTTTGCGATCAATCATTCATGGGTGCCGGCGCACCTCCGCGGACGAGAATGATCGTCCTCCCGCGGGAGTGAAGAGGCCGAGCCCTCCAAACACAGCAGCGTGAGTGGCGAGGACAGCGCCGGCGGCCCGTGCTTGACGCCTCACTCTCCCTAGCCTATCCTTTTTCCGATTTGCCTCGCTTGTTGTGACGAGGCGGAGGCGACGCATGGCAGGTTACAGGAAGCATGAGGCCCAGGAGTGGGCGTGGGAGCACCTGCGCGGCCAGTGGACGACGCTTATGACCCCGTTCACGCTCGGTGACGAGATCGACGAGCGGGGCCTGCGCGAGAACATCCGCCACGTCCGCAAACTGGGCACGCGTGGTGGCGGCTGCACCTGGGGGATGGGAGAGTTCTGGAGCCTCACGCTCGAGGAGCGCCTACAGGTCTACGACATCGTCAGCGACGAGGCCAGCGGCCGGTGGCTTATCGGGGCGCACGTTACGCATACCTCCTACAAGGACATGCTCGCCCTGGCTCGACACGCGCAGGAGCGTGGCTTCGACCTACTCATCCTGGCCGCGCCCCACATGGTGACCAAGACTGAGGAGCAGGTGGTCGAGTATACGCGGCTCCTCGCGGAGCATACGGACCTCGCCATCATGTTCTACAACTCGCCGCAGTTTGGCATCGTCATGAGCCCGGAAGGGCTCAAGCGGCTCTGCGAGATCCCGAACGTGGTGGGCGTCAAAGAAGCGAGCTTCAACCAACAGCTCTCTATCGACACGCATCTGCTGCTGGGTAAGGATGCCGTGATTAGCACGCCCGATGAGTGGATCTTCTGGAAGGCGAGGGAGCTTGGCTTCCAGCAGCAGGTGATGTTCGCCAACACCTCAGACTGGCGCTTCGACACGCCCGGTCGCAATCACTACGTGCAGTTCGTCGAGTGGGCGACCCAAGGAGACCTGGACGAGGCCTTCTACAACGAGCACGTCCGGCCGGTCAAGGAGCTGTCGGACAAGTGGTGGAGCCGGACCGTGCAGAAGTTCGGTGGGGCCCTGCCAGTCGCGTTGTGCAAGTACTGGGCCGAGCTCATGGGCATGGCGTCCGGCCGGACGCGGCCGCCGATGTGGGACCTGTCGCCCGACGAGAAAGCGGAGCTGAGGCGAGAGCTTGAAGCGATCCAACATCCCATCGTAGTAGGAGCAGGTGCACGACAATGATGCTCATGGTGAGCGTGCAGAACCTGGCGGAGGCCCTGGAGGCCATCAAGGGCGGCGCGGATATCGTCGACATTAAGAACCTCCAGGAGGCCCTGGTGGGATCGGGCCACCCAATGGTGGCGAAGGAAGTGCGGGCGGTGGCTCCTCCGGAGAAGCACGTGAGCATCACCTTGGGCGTGGTGCCGAACCAGATCGGCACCGTGGCTATGGCCGTCTACGCCGCCGCCGCCCTCAAGGCCACGTCGGTCAAGGTGGGCTTTCTCAGCACGGACTACGAGACGGCGTCGGAGATCCTGCGGCAGTCGAAGCGTGCGCTGGAGGGCTCCCAGACCAAGCTCATCGGCTCCCTCTTCGCGGACAACCTCCTGTACGGCGGCCTCGACCCGCACCACATGGTCGCGCTGGCCAAGGAAGGACCCTGCGACGGCTTCCTCATCGATACGCTGACGAAAGACGGGCGGAACCTCTTCGACTTCATGCCGGAGCCCGAGCTGCGCGAGATCGTCTTCAAGGGCAAGGAGCTCGGCATGAGCACCGCCCTCTCCGGCCACCTGAAGCTGGACGACCTGGACGAGTTGGCGCGCATCAACCCGGACATCGTGGGCGTGCGCGGCGCCGTCTGCATGAGCGGCGACCGGGCTACGGCCGTGGCCTGGGAGGCCGTGGCGGAGTTCAAGCGCCAAGTGGGCCTACGGAAGACCGGCGAGATCGACGTCTTCGGCGAGGCAGCGCCCATCATCAACAACGGCGACGGCTGGGTGGTGATCGATGGGCGGGGCAAGAGCTGCGCGGGCATCATCGCCTCTCTCACGACCCAAGTGGGGCGCGACAAGAGCGCCTTCATCGAGGTCATCATCCCCGACTTGCTCAACACTTACGACGTGATCATCTGGGCCGAGAAGGGTGGGCACCGCCTGCTGACCCAGCGCAAGGAGGCCGATAATCTGAGGCTGCTGATACAGCCGTAGGAGGGGATGCCGATCTCTCGCCAAGAGCACGCTCAGGGTGAGCGTGCTCGCTGGTTTTCTGGTGCGAACCCCAGGTTTTCGCAACCATCCAATCGCCCGTCAGGTAGGAGCCGAGGCTCCGGTAGCTTCGTCGAGTTGGCGTTTCTTTGACGGCTGGCGAGGGATGCTAACCCGCCCCGTCCGTACGCCACCTCCAGCCTGACCCGTTTGCCCAAGCGGCAGCGAGCAGCACCACGCGCGTGACAGCGCCTGCACTGGTGGTTCTCACGGGAGGCCGATTTCATGGGGCCTTTCCTGTCCACGAGCGCTTTCCCGATTTCAGACGCTGCGGTCCCTCCGCAGCGGCAGGGGCACTTGCCACTAGCTCGCCGCATTGGGTTTTGAAAAGTTGACACGGGCCTAGCATCTCGCTAGACTGAGTTGCTGCTTCGGATTCCATCTCGGCAGGGTCGGAGCGCTATCGCGGTCTCGTAGAGAACGCCACGGGCTTTCGGCCTTTTTTATTGTGTGGCACAGGGTAGGGTGAACGTATGCCGACGACCAATCAGCTCGTGCGCAAGGGTCGCAAGCCGCTGACCAAGCGGACCAAGGCGCCAGCGTTGCGCTTTATCTATAACACTATGAAGGCGCTTCAGCTCGACACAGCGGGTTCACCGCAGAAGCGGGGTGTCTGCCTTCAAGTGAAGACGATGACGCCAAAGAAGCCCAACTCCGCTTTGCGGAAGATCGCTCGCGTGCGCTTGACGAACGGGATCGAGGTAACGGCCTACATCCCGGGGGAGGGCCACAACTTACAGGAGCATTCAGTGGTGCTCGTGCGCGGCGGTCGTGTGCCTGACCTTCCTGGGGTGCGGTACCATATCGTTCGTGGCGCTCTCGATGCGTCCGGCGTGAGCGCGCGACAGCAAGGGCGGAGCAAGTACGGCGCAAAGCGGCCGCGTGCTGGTGCAGCCGCAGGGGCGCCTGCACGCGGCCGTCGTTAGGAGTAGGACAATGCCAAGGCGCGGCCGACCGGAGCGGCGATCTGTTCTAGCTGACGCTCGCTACAACAGCGAGCAGGTGTCGCGGCTTATCAACCGCGTCATGCTCAGCGGCAAGAAGAGCCTTGCAGAGCGGATCGTCTACCAGAGCTTCGAGCTCGTCGAGCGGCAGACCAACCGACCGCCGCTCGAGGTCTACCTACAGGCGTTCCGCAACGTGACGCCGATGATGGCCGTGCGTCCTCGGCGCGTCGGAGGGGCAACCTATCAAGTGCCGATGGAGATGCCTGCCGAGCGCGGACGCTCAACGGCATTGAAGTGGCTCATCACCGCCGCCAGGGCCCGCAAGGGCCGACCCATGTTCGAGCGGCTGGCCGCGGAGATCATGGATGCGGCCCGAGGTCAGGGCGCGGCCGCTCGTCGTCGCGACGAGACGCACCGGATGGCGGAGGCCAACCGGGCTTTCGCCCATTATCGCTGGTAGTTTTGGAGGGACCCCGTTCGGGGTCACAAGGACTATGTCTCGCCCCTACCCTCTTGAACGCACGCGCAACATCGGCATCATCGCGCACATCGATGCCGGCAAGACCACCGTGACCGAACGCATCCTCTACTACACGGGCCGCACGTACAAGCTCGGCGAGGTGCATGAGGGCACGGCGGTCATGGACTGGATGGAGCAAGAGAAGGAGCGCGGCATCACCATCACCGCTGCTGCCACCACTACCCAGTGGCGCGAGCATTGGATCAACATCATCGACACGCCGGGCCACGTCGATTTTACCGCGGAGGTCGAGCGGTGCCTGCGCGTGCTCGACGGCGGCGTGGTCATTTTTGACGCGGTCGCTGGCGTTGAGCCGCAATCGGAGACGGTCTGGCGTCAAGCGGACCGGTACAATGTGCCGCGCATCGCTTTTATCAACAAGATGGACCGCGCCGGGGCCGATTTCAGCCGCACCATCGCCATGATGCAGGAGCGGCTGGGGGCCCGGCCGTTGCCGGTGCAGTGGCCGGTCGGCGCCGAGGCCGACTTTCAGGGCGTGATCGATCTTATCGAAGGCATCGCCTGGACGTTCACGGCCGAGCTGGGCGCGAACCCGGAGAAGATGCCTATTCCGCAGGCATACCGTACGATCGTTGCTCAGCAGCATGAGGCTCTGGTTGCCGCGCTGGGCGAGGAAGACGAAGAGATTTTCAGCGCTTACGTGCATGGCGAGCCTATCGAACCCGCCGCGTTGCGGGCAGCGCTCCGCAAGGCGACTCTCCATGGACATCTCGTGCCCGTCCTGTGCGGCGCTGCACTGAGGAACAAGGGGGTGCAGCCGCTCCTCGATGCGATTGTGGACTACCTTCCTTCTCCAGCCGATCTCCCCCCGATCACCGGCATCGACCCGAACACCGATGAGACGATCAACCGTGTCCCCAGTGACGACGAGCCCTTCTGCGCTCTCGCCTTCAAGATCGTGGCTGACCCCTACGCGGGCCGCTTGGCCTACTTCCGGGTCTACTCGGGGATCGTCAAGACCGGCGACAGCGTCCTGAATGTGACGAAGGGCCGCCCAGAGCGCATCGGGCGTTTGCTGCGTATGCACGCGAACTTCCGTGAGGAAGTGGACGAGGTATATGCCGGCGGCATCGTCGGCGCTATCGGCCTAAAGGAGACCTTCACGGGGGACACCCTCGCCGCCCGCAACGCGCCGATACTGCTGGAGCCCCCAACGTTCCCTGAGCCGGTTATCGCCGTCGCCATCGAGCCCAAGACGCGCGAGGACCAGGACAGGCTGGCCCTGACGTTGGCCCGTCTCAGCGAGGAGGACCCGACGTTCAAGGTGCGTTATGACCCCGAGACCGGGCAAACGCTCATAGCTGGAATGGGGGAACTGCACCTGGAGGTGCTGGTCGACCGCATGCTGCGCGAGTTCCGGGTGCAGGCTCACGTAGGCCGACCTCAGGTGGCGTATAAAGAGGCGATCACGTCCGCGACCCGCGCCGAAGGGCGCTTCGTGCGACAGACGGGCGGCCACGGTCAGTACGGGCATGTGTGGCTGCAGGTCGAGCCGCGGGAACGAGGTGCCGGCTTCGAGTTCGTCAACCGCGTACAGGGGGGCGCCATCCCACGTGAGTTCATTCCCGCCGTTGAAGCGGGCGTGCGGGAGGCGCTCGAGAGCGGCAGCGTAGGCGGCTATCCTGTGATCGACGTACGTGCCACGCTTGTGGACGGCTCTTATCACGAGGTGGACTCCTCGGAGTTCGCGTTCAAGGCGGCGGGCTCGCTGGCCATGAAGCAGGCGTTGCAGCGAACGCGGCCGGTCCTGCTGGAGCCGATCATGCGCGTGGAGATCACGACGCCGAAGGAGTTCCTAGGCGATGTGCTAGGGGACCTGCAGTCGCGAAGGGCCCAGGTCGAGGAAATCGTAACGCGCAGCGAGGAGATACAGGCGATTCGATGCGCTTTGCCACTGGCCGAGAGCTTCGGCTACGCAACGGCGCTGCGCTCCCTCACCCAAGGACGCGCTGCCTTCTCTATGGAGTTCAGCCGGTACCAGGAGGTACCGGCTGCTGTTGCTGAGACCGTGCTGCATCGCGGCCGCAGCTTAGTCGGCGGGAGCCGCCGTTAGCGTAGGGCCGATAGGAGGGACCAGCGATGGCGAAGCGGAAGTTTGAGCGGACGAAGCCGCACGTCAACGTAGGGACGATTGGGCACGTGGACCATGGCAAGACGAGCCTAACAGCGGCCATCACGAAGGTGTTGGCCATGCAAGGGCAGGCCGAGTTTCGCTCGTTTGACTCCATCGACAACGCCCCCGAGGAGCGGGCGCGGGGGATCACCATTGCCATCGCGCACGTGGAGTATGAGACCACGAAGCGGCACTACGCGCACGTGGACTGTCCGGGGCACGCCGACTACATCAAGAACATGATTGTGGGGGCGGCGCAGATGGACGGA
>DATDQG010000012.1:0-19265 GCA_035292365.1 Dehalococcoidia bacterium | reverse complement strand
GCGTTCGGCGGGCTCACCGAGCGGGAGCGCGAGGTGGCGACGCTCGTCGCGCGCGGCCTCTCCAACCGCGACATCGGCGAGGCGCTGGTCGTGGGCGAGCGGACCGTCGAGACGCACGTTAGCAACATTCTGACCAAGCTCGCCTTGACATCGCGCGCGCAGATCGCCGCCTGGGCGGTCGAACGGGGGTTGACGAGCGGCCCGGGATAGCCTTCTGGGTCGGTGCCACGTAGAGGCGTTCAACTGAACGCCCTGACGAGCTTGCAGATCAGGCACGTTCTCCGCCATTCGTCCCCTCCCGCTTCCTCCGTACTCCGGCTACGGAACATCCGTGTCGCGCCCTCCGTTTTTCAGCGCTTTCCACGATGGCCCATCCCTCTTGCCGAGCCAGACTGGGGGCAACCGATCGGGACCACACGACATCACCCCCGGTCGGCGGAAGGAGGGACCACCATGGCCCGCTATTTCATCGAGTCGCCGCACACCTCGGAGGAGTGCCTGGACACGCTGGACGGCATCCTCGCCCAGGGCTCGGACCTCTTGGCCAAGTACGACTGGGGCTGTGGCGTCGGCGATCATACCGGCTACGCGATCGTGGAGGCGGCGAGCGAGGCGGCTGCCCGCGAGGCCATCCCGAGCTTTCTGCGCGCCGGGGCGCGCGTCGGCTCCGTCGGCAAGCTGACGCCGGCTCAGGTCCAGGCGCTCCATAAGGGCATCTAGAGCGGCTCGGCTTGACGAGGGGGCGGCCGAGGCGCAGTATATGCAGCGTTTGCACTAGCGCCCAGGTAAAACGCACCGAGGAGGCCCGAGCCTACCCCTCATCCGTTTCGGGCGCGCGGTTCCCGAACATACGTGGACTCACATCTTGCACCAGGAGGCAGAACAATGGCCGAAGAATGGTCTCTCAGAGGCGAGTACTTCGAGAACTGCAACTGCAGGGTCAGTTGTCCCTGCACCATGAACCTCGCCTGGAAACCGAGCTCCGATGATGGCAGCTGTCATGTCATGCTCGCTTTCAATGTGCAGCAGGGGCGCTATGGCACGATAAGCCTCGACGGGCTGAACGCCGTGGTCGTGGTCAATACGCCGGCTGGTCAGGCCATGGCCGATGGCGGTCTCAGCGCTGCCCTCTATCTGGATCAGCGGGCATCGCCGCAACAGCAAGAGGCTCTTGCAACCATCTTGTCCGGACAGGCAGGTGGCCTCTTCGGTATGCTTGCGCCCCTCATGGGCACGGTGCTCGGCGTCAAACCCGCCCGGATCCAGTTCGAGCAAGATGGGAAAAAGCGGAGCCTGCGGATCGACGGGATCAGCGAGGTGACCGGGGAAGCCGTGCCCGGCGCCCTCAATCCCGACGAGCCCGTGTCCATCAACAACCTCAACATCTTCAATGCCTCGGAGCCCATAACCCAGGCCGTTGTCAGCTCTGGTTCCTATCGAGACTACGGGCTTCAGTGGGACAACACGGGCATGAACGCCTATATTACTCGGCTGGACCTGCAGGGTCCCTAGCCCCGCTTCTTCCCTCCACACGTGAAGGCGCATAGCTGATGCTCCACGCAACGACCTACACTTTTTCCCGCGAGCGCAACGTCATCCTGGCCCTGCTGCTCGTCCTTGCGGCCGCTTCCTGGGCAGTCCTCCTGTGGCAATCGGGCATGGTCGGCGACGGCATGGCGATGGGCCTCACCATGGGTATGGCGGCGCCGCTATTCCTTGCCATCTGGGTGGCGATGATGGTGGCGATGATGTTCCCCACCGCCGCGCCCATGATCCTCACCTTCACCCGTGTCCATGCCGGCAGACGGGAGAAGGGCCAGTCCTTCGTGCCGACCTGGGTCTTCGTCAGCGGCTATCTCGTCATCTGGACCCTCTTCGGCGCTCTTGCGTACGCCGTCGCGGTGGCCGGAGAGGCGCTTGCTGGACAGTCGATGTGGCTCATGGAAAACGCCGCGCGCGTCGGCGGCGGTCTCCTCATTGTGGCGGGCCTCTATCAGCTATCGCCCCTCAAGAACATCTGCCTCAGCAAGTGCCAGTCGCCGATGAGCTTCATTCTGACGTCGTGGCGCAGCGGCTACCGCGGCTCTTTCCGCATGGGCCTCGAACACGGCGTCTACTGCCTGGGCTGCTGCTGGCTCCTGTTCGTCATCCTCTTTCCGCTTGGCATGATGAACGTGGCGGCCATGGCCGTCATCACGCTCCTCATCTTCGCCGAGAAGTCGCTGCCGAAGGGGAGGCAGATCGGTCAGGCCGCCGCCGTGCTCTTGCTCGCGTACGGCGCCGTGGTCCTGTTCATGCCGCAGGCCCTGCCGACGATGCAGATGGCGAGGACAATGACGATGTAACGGCTGCAGACCGGTAGCGCTGTGGAACAGCGAGTGGCTAATCCAGGGGTCGGCAGCGTCAGTTGCTCGTGCAAGCGCGCTGTTCCTCGAAGGCGTAGCCTCGGCCCTCCTGGCTTGGCCGACGGTCGCAGAGTTACGAAACGCGACGCGATTCCTTCGAACCTCCCAGCCTTTCGCGAATTGTGTCACTGCCTCCCGTTCTACTCGGTAACAAAGTTCCCGCTGGTTCGATCAGCTCACCCCCAAACCCTTCCCTTTTCCGTGGCCCCGTGACAGCGGACCCACGGACCGGCCCGCTTGCTTCACAGACAGCAACGAAAACCTGCTGGGCCAAGAACATAGGCGAACATGCTCCCATCAGGAGACCACGCGATTCTGGCAACATCGAAGCCGGAGGGTGGAGAGACAGCGCGCAGGAGTCGGCCGTTAGAGGTGTAGAGCCGCAGGCGGTTACCGGAGACCAGGACCCGATCACGCGTCGGGGAGAGCTCAGCATGCGCCAGCGGCTCGAGGCCATCCGTCAAGAGCAAGACATCGCCGTCATGTATGTTCATCAACTCCAACTGGATGCTGGCCAACTCTGAACGATTGGCCCATGTGAGAAGGATGAAGTTCTCACTCACCCAAGTTGGAAAGTTGGCCCACGAGAGAAAGACATCCTTCCTGCACTCCGTGAGAGGCCGCAGCTCTCCGGACTGCCGATGAAACAGGTATGTTCGCGTGGAGTTCCACGGACAGGATGGATAGTTTGAAACTTGCGCGTTGATGGCGAGATACTTTCCGTCCGGCGACTCGACAATATGCACCACCTCTTCGGCAGAGAGGGGTAATGCGTTCGCCTTCCCCGTCTCCACGTCAATGATCACATTGCCAGCAATGAGCTGGCGACCGTCTTTAGTCCAAAGCAATGGGCCGCTTGTCTTAGCTGGAAGGTCAGTCGCTAGCAACCGTTGCGTGGCGCTTCCCCGGTCATAAACGTACACGCCCGGATTGCCTCGAGCGCGATAAGCGAGTCGGTTGCCATCAGGCGACCAGACGCGGCTGATACTTTTATTCGCCCCTGCTTCCAATAGCACCGCAAAGCCGTCATCACGGGGTACAAGATAATAGTCACTTCTTACACCCTGCTCTTCTGAACGTACGACAAGCATCGTGCCGTCCGGAGACCAGGGAGGCCAGGACAAAGTCTTGTTGCCCGGCAGGCCCTCAAGTCGCAGGCGTTTCTGGCCAGTGAGCAGGTACACGTCCACAGCCATTCCCCGATAGAACGAGGGCGTACCTCTAGCATCTTCGGCGAGGCGGGGGGTTCGGACCTCTAAAGCGGCAAATTCACCGCTTGGCGAGGGCCCAGACAAGCCGAGGAACGCCTGAGGAATCCACTCTTCCGTGAGGGAGGCTCTTTTATCGCCGACCTCAAAGCGCCAGAGGCCGGTGATCGACGGATATATTTCGGGGCCGGCCCACGGCTCCTTCGCGAAGGACGAGAAATGAGCCAGAAGGTTACAGCCAGGTTGGGTCCATGACAAGTCATCTACATATCGTCGAGTCTCGACCAGGAGCTCCGGCTCCGTCTCATCTCGTACGACGTACACGCGCCACTCCGAGGGCTTGTCCGCTGGGACCTCTCGTCTCCAAGGATCCTCCACTTCTTCACCGGTGAAATCCGGCAGCTCCTCAGGCACCCATCTCACGTCTAATCCGGAGAGTTGGGTTGGTGGCACTGTCGCGAGAACGTCAGGGACACGACGAGGCTGCGCAGCCTCGGGAACAGTTGGAGCACAGGGAGCTAAGGTCTGGTCTGGCTCTCGGCTCGTGCAGCCTATTAGCATGAGGCCTAAGAAAGCTCGGGCCAGGTGGGCATTCATGGTGATCGGCGTCATGTTGCGTAGCACAAGGAGGGATCAGGCTGGTACCACCCATAAGACGAAGTGGACACTAATTCCCTCTGTCCAGCGTCATCTCAGGCCGGCAAAAGTCACAAAATAGAAGATAGCGGCTGTCTGGCGACCAGACGACGCCTGGTCGCGCACGCGAAGTGGCGGGGACGGGCCCTAGTATCCTCCGCTCGTGTCCGGTTTCTGCATCGATCAGGAAAAGCTCGTACGACCGGCGATCTTCGGGGCCCTTGCACTCGGGGCACGGAAGCGGGCGCACCGATGCGGCCATGCGCTTATCCCACGAGCTGAGGCCCACGACGGCGTCCTCCGGGTAGTCCAGCTCCTTCCATTTGTCCTTGGAGGTAGGTACTCGCTCGAGCGTCTCGGGCGAGACCAGGAACTCGGTGAGCTCCGAGGCGTATCGATAGGTGAACCACCTGCTGTCGAGGGTCCAGAAGGCTCCATATTGAGAGCCGCAGTGGCAGGAGTAAACTAAGCCCACGGCGCGCGAGGACCAGTCGCGCGTATTGACGAGGATCACCGCGCTGTCCCGATCGTCCGGGAAGCGCCAGCCGGGCGGTTTGGGGACTGGGGCAAGGTCATGGTGACTGGTGATGTAGGTGAGCCAATTTCCGTCCGGCGACCATCGGTGGTTCCTGCCGGGCGGATCCAGGGTGTGAACGGTTCCGTCAGCCGCGCGCACGTTGATGCGCGAAGTGCGGGCTTCACCTGTTCCGTGTGACGTAAGAAACGCCAGCATGGTCTCTGGAGGCGACAGCTTGGGCGCGATGCCTTTCGCGACGAAGGCGGGCGGAGCGTTCGGCGTAGTGAGGTCGAGAAGATAGATTTCCCCTTCGGCTGTCACCGGGTACGGGCGGTTGTACGCGAGAAGGCGTCCATCGGCTGAGAAGCTCACCCAGGTACCGCCCGCGTATCCCCATTGCTCCCAAAGGCGGATAGCGCGACCGCTTTCAGCTTCTATCAAATACCCGCCGACCATTGGTATTTGAGCGAGAGCTTGGGCGGTGGCTGTTGCCCGTGCAGAGGGATCCGCAATAGGCGTCGCTGGCTCGGTGGGAACGGCGTCTACCGAGGGGCTCGTGGTTTCGGTGGGTTCGGGCGCGGTAGCTGGCATGGGGCGCGGGGCGCAACTCAAGACTGCCGCCGACAGCAGCAGCGCGAGCGTAGACATAGCAGCTTGGGGTAAGAGGACACCATAGTGGAGGGAGAAGCGTGAAGCGGTCGGGTGAGATGAATGCATTACTGTTGTCGGAGGCTAGGCTGATTGGCATGCGTCGTCACTATAACTCCGGGACTGCGGACATGCTATTATGAGGCCAATCCGACTGAATGAGGTCAGCTCTGCGCTACCGCTACAGCCGCTGGGATGGCACGCAAGTACCATCCCTCACCGCAGACGACGTCTTGGACCTGATGGCCGACGACCTGCTGGACAGCGGCGACCTGCGCCGGGCCCTCGAACGCCTGCTGGCTGGGGGCGGCCTCGCTCGCTCCAGCGGCGGCCGCTTAGAGGGGCTGCGCGGGCTCCTGGAGCGGCTCCGCGCGATGCGCGACCAGCAGTTCCAAGAGCATGACCTTCGCTCTCTCGTGAACGACCTGCGCGACCGGCTGAACGACATCGTCCAGCAGGAGCGCAGCGGCCTCCAGGGGCGCCAGGAGCAATCCGCCACAGCGCCGGAGGGTGCCCGCGAGGCCCTCGAGCAGGTCCTCGCGCGCAAGCAGGCCTATCTCGACGCATTGCCCCCGGACCCGGGCGGCATGCTCACCGCCCTGAACGACTATGAGTTCATGGACGATGGCGCCCGCGAGGCGTTCCAGGAGCTCCTTCGCGAGCTCCAGCAGCAGTTCCTTGGCAACCTCTTCCAGGGCTTGCAGGAGGGGATGCAGCGCCTAACGCCCGAGGACCTCTCCCGGCTCCGCGAGATGACGCAGGCGCTCAACCGCCTCCTGGAGCAGCGGCTCCGCGGCGAGGAGGGCGACTTCGCCGACTTCATGGCCCGCTTCGGCGACCTCTTCCCCGGCGTCGAGAGCCTCGACGACCTCATGTCGCAGATGCAGCGCCAGACGGCTGCTATGGACTCGCTGCTGCAGAGCCTCGGACCCACCCAGCGGCGTGCCCTCCAGGAGATGCTCGACGCGCTCCTCCAGGACGACCGCCTCCGCGCCGACCTCGCGCGCCTCGGCGCGCTCCTCCAGCGCTTGAACCCGGATGGCCCCCGTGGACAGGGCTTTCTGTTCAGCGGCGATGAGCCCCTGGCCCTCGGCGAGGCCCTGCGCCTCATGGGCCATCTGGGCGATATGGAGCGGCTCGACCGCCAGCTCAGCCAAGCCATGCGCGAGCTCGATCCGAGCGTCGTGGACCGGCGCCTCATGGAGGAGCTGTTGGGCCGTGAGGCCATGGAGATGCTCGAGGAGCTCCAGCGCATTACCCAGGTCATGGAGGAGGCGGGCTTCATCCGCGACACGGGACGCGACATTGAGCTGACGCCGAAGGCCATCCGGGCTTTGGGCAACAAGGCGCTTCGCGATATCTTCGCGGAGATCCACAAGTCGCGCTTCGCCAATCACGACGCCAAGAACGCCGGCCTCGGCCTCGAGCGCGAGGAGGATACCAAGCTCTATGAGTTCGGCGACCCGTTCCACGTGGACATCCAGGCGACCCTGCGCAACGCGCTCTTACGCAACGGCACGGGCACGCCGGTCGTCCTCTCGCCCGCGGACCTGGAAGTCTACCGCACGCGCTTTCTGACCCAGGCGGCGACCGTCATCCTGCTCGACATGTCGTACTCGATGGTGGGGACCGGCGCCTTCCGCGAGGGCAAGAAGGTGGCCTTCGCCCTCAACTCGCTCATCAAGGCCCAGTTCCCCAAGGACGCGCTCTTCCTCGTCGTCTTCTCCTACTACGCCCGTGAGCTGGACCCGCTGCGCCTCCTCCAGTCTGACTGGGTGGAGTACGGCGGTGGCACCAATATCCAGGAAGGGCTGCAGACCGCCCGCAAGATCCTCCGCGGCAACCGCGCCGACACCAAGCAGATCATTCTCATCACCGACGGGTACCCGACCACCTTTACCGAGGAGCGCCGTGAGGGCTGGAGCGGCAGCTTCCGCTCGCCCGGCCGCCGCACCGGTCAGGCTGTCGAGGAGACGCTGAAAGAGGTCAAACGCTGCACGCAGGACGATATCACCATCAACACCTTCATGATGGCCCGCGACTCGGTCCTTGTGGACTTCGTGCACGAGATGATGCGCATGAACCGCGGCCGCGCCTTCTTCGCCCGCCCCGGCCAGCTCGGCTCCTACCTCTTGGTCGACTACCTGCGCAACAAGCGGAAGGTCATCTAGCGTCGGCTTTGAAGCGCATACTTCGCGGGTTGTGGCTCCGCCATGCATGTAAGGCTGCTGCTTGCATGCGCATTCTTCTTAAACCATAATCAATCGACCATTAAGCCTAGAGCAGCGCTACAGCCTCCAGCTGGACGCAAGCTCATAGTTCTGAGCCGTCAATGAGGTGATGGGCATGAGCACGCTAGACACAGCCGACCAAGCTTGGGCGATGTTGGCCGATCTCGGTGAAGACGAACGGAGACAGCAGATGGAGGCCCGCTACGCGGCACTAACAGTCCTCCCAGAGGAAGAGCGGCGGGCTCGACTGAAGGTTATGGCACGGGTTGAATACACTCTTCCTGAGGATAAGCTCCGGCCCTTTTTCCTCTCCAAGCTTCGAGTGTGGCTTGGCATGGACTCAGAGGTGGTTCAAAAGGTTGCCGCCTCTGATGAAGCCATCATGGACGAGCTGCCGGGAGAGATAGCGATGCGACGCGTCGGAGTCGTCCAAACGCTCGCCCGGTCGTTCTCGCTGACCGAACAAGAGCAGCTAAGGGCGGTCCTTCCGCGAGTGTTTGGCGACCGAGGCACGGCGACTGCGAGCTGGGGGCCCAGCCAAGGCTCTGGGCTCCTCACTCAAGGACACGCGAAGAAGCCTTGGTGGGCGTTCTGGAAGAAAAGGTAGCGCGAATTGAATCGGGTGATCGGCGAATTGAGGAACGAGCGAACGTGCCCAAGTGACAAAGCACTTGGGCATGAATAACCCTTCCCATGGCCATCAGCGATAGATTCATCGAAGATCTGAACAAGGTCGCCCGAAGATAATCGGGAGCGCCGGCGAGTCCCTCAAAGGGATGATGAGTTCAAGAAGCGAGTCGTCTCCAGAGAACGACGACCCAGTCCTGGACGATGATGTTGCGGTAGCCATAGTCCAACGCCACGTCCCAACCGCCAAGCGCGTCACTGCCGTCGACGAATCGGGCCGCAAGGGGCGCGCCTATTTCATCGACCACAACATCGTCCTGAAGACGCATCGTCCCGTCCGGCTGCGCACGCGGGTGGTGGAGGAGTTCGAGACGAGCCTCGAGAAGGAAGCCCTATTTCTGGAGCACATGGCCCGAGAGCCTGGCATCAGGACGCCGAGGCTCCTCGGCTATGGGCGCGAGAGTGGCGTCGAGTACGTCTGCATGACGCGAGTCCTCGGCGTCACGCTTCGTCGGACAGGCTTCTCTCCGCTGCAGCGAGAGAGAGCATTGCGAGAACTGGGAGTAACCCTCCGACGGATCCACGGCCTGCCGCAGGCCCCACTTGCGAACAGCAGTCTCTTTCCTCAGGTCGGGTCAGGACCGGCGATGAGGGTGCATTTGGAAGGCCTCTTCGCCCGGATCGTCGAGGCGATGAGCGAGCTGCCCCAGGAGTGGCAGATGCGCCTTCCGGCGGATCAGGTCGCCGCCACGGCGCTGGCTGCACTTCCGGACACCACCGAGCGCGTGGCCCTCCACTCCAACCCCGCCGGCGAGCACGTCTTCGCCGACCCGCAGACCGGAGCGCTCACCGGCCTCATCGACTTCGGCGACGCCTACATCGGCCATCCCGCCTTCGATCTGCGGCCCTGGCGTGAGCTGGGGGACCGGAACGCCGTGCTGTCCGGTTACGTTCAAGAGACAGGTCCAGTTGACGGAAGCTTTCTGGCCACGTGGCGGGTCGCCCTCATACTTGGAGAGCTCGCCGCCGTCCTCCGCATGCGCGAGCCGCCGGCCCGCGCCGAGGAGCGCCTACGGTTGTTGCTGCGCGACATTGAGGAAGGGAGTGAGCCTTGATACCCGCTGCCGACATCTATCCTCAGCCCAACGTGCCAGACCCCGTCCTGGAAGCGAAGTACGTGCTTACGTTGGTCCGTCGGCATGTTCCGGCCGTCGCTGTGCGGGAGGTCGACGAGTCGGGTGGCGAGGCGCGGGCTTATCTGGTCGATGATGACAAGGTCCTAAAGGTGCAGCGGCCCCATCGCCTCCGTGATCGGACGAGCCTGGAGAAAGAGGTCTTCTTTCTGAACGAACTGGCGTCGTACCCTGAGATCAGCGTGCCGCGTGTTCTCGGCTATGGCCGCGAGGGCGACGTCGAGTACATCTGCATGACGCGCATGCACGGCGTTGCCGCGAGGCACCTCGATCTTGAGAGGGACGAGCGCCGACGGGTGTTGCGCGCGCTCGGGAGGGCGCTGCGGCAGCTTCACGGCGTGGGCCAAGAGGCACTGCGGCAGAGCCCGCTCTTTCCGGGCGACCGGTCCCAGGAGGATTTCAGGGGCCGTCTGATCCGTGGATTCGATCAGGCCGTGGCGGCGGTGCACGCGGATGGGGTGTGGGGGCTTCCGGTTCCGCCTGAGGCCCTGGCTGAGCGCGTGATGTCGACCCTTCCCGTCGCGTCAACTCTGGTCGCGCTTCATTCGAATCCGGGCCCGGAACACGTGTTTGTCGATCCGGTGACGAAGGAGTTCACCGGCCTCATCGACTTCGGTGACGCGTACATCAGCCATCCTGCGTTCGACATTCGCTGGCCGCGCCGAGACGACCGGCTGGCCATCCTAGACGGCTATCGAGCGGAGGCGCCCGTGAACGATGGTTTCCTCGTGGCCTGGCGCGCTGTCCAGGTCCTGAGCGACATGGCGGCGCTTACTTCGCCACGGTTTGGCGCGGAGAGACGGGCCCAGGCGCGTGAGAACCTCACCGCGATGCTACGGGAGGGCTGACCCCGCGTGATAGCCTAATCCTCTCTCAGGACGCCAGCTCGCGGCTTCGACTCAAGGTGCCCAGCGAAGTTCAGTTCGGCCGCCTGGTCCATTAGATCGGGCGAGAGCGTCGGCTCAATGCGCTCGAACCGACAGATATCCATGATGTGGGCGATGAGATCACGGGGATGGCAGGCGCGCATGTCGATACCCTGGCCCTCATACCACGTATGGAACAGGTAATCGACTGATTCTGGGTCATAGGCAAGCCCGACCGACCCACAGACCGCCCGGAAAATGCGTCGGTACTGTTCCGCCGAGGGATTCGGGGCAGGTATGCGGTAACGCAGGCGGCGCAGATACGCCTCATCCATGAGGTCATTGGGGTGCAGGTTCGTCGCGAAGATGATGAGGATGTTCAGGGGGACCTCGAGGGTTTGGCCGGTCTTGAGGGTCAGGTAGTCCTTATGCTTCTCCAGCGGAATGATCCAGCGATTGAGCAGGTCCTGCGGCCGCATCGACTGTCGGCCGAGATCATCGATCAGCAATGTGCCGCCGTTCGCCTTCCACTGGTGCGGCGCGAAATAGACGTTCGTGGCTGGCTCCTGCGTCAGTTCGAACCGGTCCATCGTGATCTCACCGCCACCCACCACGAGCGGCCGCTTGATCAGGACCCAGCGCCGGTCGTAGCTGTTGCCGAGAGAAAGACCGGGCAAGAGCTCGCTCGTCTCTTCGCTGGGTTCGATCTTGATGGGGACATGCACGGTTGGGTCGAATATCTTGACCAGCTGTCCAGCCACGATGATGACGTGTGGGATCCAGATGGGATCTTGGCCGGCCAGCACGTTGCCCAGTGCCAAGGCCAGCGAAGTCTTGCCGTTTCCGGAAGGCCCGTGGAAGAGGATCGGCTCCCCAGAATTCAGCGCCGGTCCCAGTGCCCTGATCATGCGCTCATTGACCACCAGGTGTTCCAGCCCCTGCAGCAGGGTGGTGCGATCGATGACGGGCTGCTCGCGGCACTGCTTGAGCGTCATCTCGAGGTAGTGCGCATATGGCACCGGCGCCGGGCCGTAGTACTGGCTGCGGGAAAGGACCTCGATCACCTTGCCGCGGCCGGAGTCCGTGAGGATGTACTCGTAAAGCTGCTCACCGAAGCCCTGACTGCCAACCACCTCACATAAGTTTTCAGCCTTCAGGCCGGCCAGCACTTGCTTCAGAATAGCGAAGGGCATCATCAGCCCCTGCGCGAGGTCCTGGGCGGTTGGTCGGCCCAGATAGTACATGCCCTTGAGCAAGAGTTCTTCTATCAGGCTCTGCGAAAGGCCCGCTTCCTCTAGAGTCGCCGGCGGCGGGAGGTCTACATAGTCATGCTGGCGACGGATGAAGGAGAGGGGGTCTTGCTGGTACTTACCGCTGTCGTCTTCCGCTAGAGCCATGGAACGATCCTTGTCGGAATGGATTGGCGTCGAGAGAGATCCTTATGCCGACTCAACTCGGTCATCGTTCATCATAACGAGCCCGGACCGATTCGATTACCGATAAGGGGCTGCAAGCCGTGAAAAAACGGAGCGAAACGTCGCAGCGAGCGCCACCTCTAGCGCACCTCCGCGACTTCATGTCTCATGTGAGAGACGTCAGATCGCTCTCAAGAGCATGGCCGTCCGGTGGAATACCGGCCCGCCTCGATGTGTTCTCGCGGTTGACAGACACTTTGACTACGAGAGGTGAGCCATGACCGATCTACCGAAGCACGAACTCGGCCGCACCGGACTCCAGATCACAAGGCTGGGCTACGGAGCCATGGAGCTGCGTGGGGCACCACGGGGCCGCGAGGTCACGCCCGAACTGGCCGATAAGGTGCTCAGCGCCGTTCTCGATGCCGGCATCAACTACGTGGATACGTCGATAGACTACGGCCAGAGCGAGGAGATGATCGGTAGGTTCATCGCAAACCGCCGCTCCGACTACTACCTTGCGACCAAGTGCGGCTGTTTGGTCGGCGAAGCAGCCGCCGCAGGTCAGCCCCAGCGACACATCTACACGCGCGAGAACATCCTGGCCGGTGTTCATCAGAGCCTGGCACGCATGAAGACGGATTATATAGATGTCTTGCAGTTCCACGGCAGCCCCTCCAAGCAGACGCTTGAGGAAAACGACGCCATTCGGACCGTCCTCGACCTAAAGGAGGAGGGCAAGGTCCGCTTCATTGGCATGTCCTCCACCCTGCCGAACCTGAAGGACCATATCGCCATGGGCGTGTTCGACGTTTTCCAGGTCCCCTACTCGGCGCTCCAGCGCGAACACGAGACGGTCATAGCGAGGGCAGCAGAAGCAGGGGCGGGCATGGTCATTCGAGGCGGAGTCGCTCGCGGCGCCCCGTCGCAAGAGCGACGGCAGGACGAACCCTGGGAGCTGTGGCAGCGCGCAGGCCTGGACGAGCTGCTTGAGGGCATGTCGCGCATGGAGTTCATCCTGCGCTTCACCCTCAGCCATCCCGAACTTCACACCACCATCGTCGGGACAATCAACGTCGCCCACCTACAGGACAACCTCCAGGCTGCCCAAAGCGGCCCGCTGCCGCCCGACCTGTACGCCGAGGCGAAGCGCCGCTTGGCTCTTGCTGGCATCAAACCCAGCGCGGTCGCGTGACGGCATCGCTTGCCACGCGCCGACGGGCGAAAGGGCGCCGGCCTTTCAACGGCCGAGTTGGAGCGCGACGACCCGCGTGATCTGCGTCGGATTGAAGTTATCGTCGCTGACCAGCAGAAGAGCTTGGCCGGCGGGTGAGGCCGGCCCCAACGCCACGCCCTCGAAGTTATCGAGCAGCGGGTTCTTCTGAGGTGCCCTGTTCTGGGCGCCACTTGAAGGGCAGTCGCTGAGGTCGAGCAGGAGCCTCTTTGCGAGTGCCTGGTCCGAAGTCGCCGATTGAAGGCTCTCTTGGCTCGACACGTCGGCCGCCCCGCTCAAGGAGACACTGAAGAGCCGCACTGTATTCCCCAGGCCCGCGGCAAAGCTGCGTTCCAGCACCAGGAGCTCGTCGTCAGAGACGGCGGCTAGCTCGGCAACTCCTTGACCCGGCTCGCTCAGATAGAAGTGCTGCGCCGCGAGGTGCAACCCGTCGGGTTCGCGGTTCTCATAACGCAGGAGGCGTATTCGGTACCTGCCGTCCGGCGTCTGACCATCCGTCTTCAGCGGCCCCTCCATCGCGGCGGTAAGGACGAGGCCGGTGGGGCTTACAGTGAGACCTTCGAAGGCCGCGTTGCCAAGCGCGTCGCCGGCCGGCGTCACCTTGAACCGTCCGGGTACCGGCACGTCGCCCAGAAAGCGACCATCGAGTGAGAAGCGCCGCAGCGAGGGCTCAGTTTCCGAGGCGATGGCAAGCTCGCCCTGCCGCAGGAGCGCTATGCCCTCGCCGTCAAAGTCCGTGCCGGTGAACGGCTGGCCAGCAGAGTCTCGGAGCTCCGTCACCTCGAGGACACGTGGCGTACCGAGCCCCTCGCTCGTGAGCGGCAGAGAAAGCGTGTAGAAGCGCGCCGCGGAGGCGCCTTGATTGTCGACAAGCGCGTAGTAGACATCTCTGACCGCGTCATAGGTGAGCGCCGACAGACCACCCACTGTGGACGCTCGGAACATTGTCTTGTCGAGGGCGTCGGAGAAACCGAGAAGGGAGACACCGCTGGTGCAGGAGGGTAACCGAGGACCCGGTTGGTCTTTCGCCAGCGGCGGAGTGCTGGTGCAGGCCGCCCCGACGAGCAGCGCCGCGGTGAGCGCCATGATAAGCAGCCGTGGAGGGTGGGGAGGCAAGCCGACAGCGCGCGGCACCACGTGAGCCACTGTCGGTCCAGGTCTCCGTGCGCCTGCCAGCATGTCCAACAGTCAATTCCCCCTGTGGTAGCATAAGCATATGGTCTGGGATCAGAGGTATTGCACGTCTCGGCATTGTATGTGACCATAGTGCCATGCGAATAGGCGCTTTCGAAGTCGACGAGCCCGCCCCGGAGCTCCATGAGCCCCATGTGATCTCGATGCTCAGCCCCTGGCTTGATGCAGGAAGCGTGGGCACTCTGACACTGGAGGCGCTCGAGAGCCATCTCGGCGCTACGAAGTTCGCCCGCCTGGCTCGCCCCGGCAACTTCTTCGATTTCACTCGCTACAGGCCCACCGTTCAATACCGGGACGGCGAGCGGGTGTACAAAGTGCCCAACTGCGATGTTTCCTTCGCGCGCCGGGAGCGCGGCCCGGACCTTGCCTTCCTCCATCTGATGGAGCCACACGCCGCCGCCGAAGAGTACATCGACTCGCTCTTGGAGCTGCTCAAGGCCATCGGCGCGAAACGGCTCTGCCGCATAGGCGCCATGTGGGACGCCGTGCCGCACACCCGCCCCCTGCCGGTCAACCAGACCGCCCGGGGTCAACAGCGAGGCGCAAGCGGCGCTCGCGCGCAGAGGCGGTACGAAGGGCCCACGTCCATCATGAACCTGCTGACCGAAGGGGCCGAAGGGTTGGGTATCGAGTCGGTATCGCTGATGACCCGCCTGCCTTACTACGCCCGGCTCGAAGAAGACCACATGGGCGTCAACAGCATTCTCGACGCCCTTGGCAGCTTGTACGATATCCCAGCCTCCGTTGGAGACAAGGAGATGGCCCGGCGGCAATACCGCGAGATAGACGCGCAGATCGCGGGCGACCGAGAGGCCGAGCAGCTGGTGAAGCGGCTCGAGGAGACGTACGACGCCGAGCGTGTCGGTAGGCCCGAATCGCTTCCCCCATCGTCGGAACCATCTCCGTCCCTTTCGCCCGAGATCGAGCGTTTCCTCCGGGAGCTCGGCGACCGACTCGACACATAGCCCCGTGGTTACCTCAGAGGAGCTGCTAGGTAAGCTCGAAGACGAGGGGTACCACGCCACTCGCAGTCGGCGGCAGGTGCTCGACGCGATGCTGGCAAGGCGCGGTGGCTTCACGCTGGGGCAGTTGGTGACGGCTGTCAGCGGCGTGGGCCGCGCTACCGTATACCGCACAATACGCCTGCTCCTGGATCAGGGCCTCGTCTGCAAGCTCTCGCTGGAGGACGGAGCGCCTCGCTACACACTCGCGCAGATGGGCCACCATCATCATCTGGTCTGCGTGCGCTGCGGCACCGTCCGCGAATTCCACCGCTCTGTGATCGAGCGCGTGCTCACCGAGCTGGAGACGCCGGACGCGGGCGTGGTCATGGGCCACCGCATCGAGGTGTATGTCCTCTGTCCCACCTGCCAGTCGAGCGCCGAAGCACCCGATGCCGCCGGCAACGCACTCTCGATAGCCGCCCTGCGCGGCAACACCGCGTCCTAGGGCCGCAGCTCTCGCAGATTAGCGCCCGCGCCAGATGCGCCAGCGTGCTAAGCGGCGTCTCCTTGACAGCGCGGACAGAAGAAGGTCCCACGGCCTCCCAGCTCCACCTTCTCCACGCTCCCGACACAGCTCGGGCAGGGTAGGCCTTCGCGGTTGTGTACGCGCATGAGGTCGTGCTTGCTCGTCAGGCCCGCCTCTCGGCCAAGGTACAGGACATACTCCTCAGCGGCGCCGAGGTCGATGGCGCGCTGGAGCACCGGTGCGGTAGAGGCGTGGAGCGCGCGAACCTTCGCGTCGCTCAGCGAGGCGACCGGCGCCATGGGATGGACGCGCGCCTCATAGAGGATCTCGTCCGCGTATGCGTTGCCGATGCCCGCCACGAGCGTCTGGTCCATGAAGACGTTTTTCACAGGCCCGCGGGACCGCCTCACGGCGTCGCGGAACTGATCGAGGCTCATCGTCAGGGCATCGGGCCCGTGTTTGGCGATAGGCGGATATGCCTCAAGATGGTCGCTCGGCAGAAGGGCGATCGAGCGAGCAGCGACGAATCGTACTTCCAGGTTCTGTTCCCCCTCGAAGCGCAGATGCAGGAGCGGGTTGCTCGACTTCGTGCCGCGATAGAGCGCGACGCGCCCGATGAGCATCAGGTGGATGACCAGCGACAGCCCGTCCTCGAAGTGCAGCACCAGCATCTTGCCCCGCCGCGCGGTGTCGACAAGGCGTTTCCCCTCCAGCAGCGGCAGCCATTCCGCGCCCTCCATCTCGGTCTTGCCGGTCCGCTTGAGCGTGACGCTCTCAAGGCGCAGGCCGACGAGCCGCTCGTGGATGGTCCGGCGCGTGACCTCGATCTCCGGCAGCTCAGGCATGGACGTCGCTCCTCAACCTCACCTCGCCATCGAGGCGACCACGAGCTAATCCTTCAGTAAGCCACTCGCGCGCAGCACCTGGTCGCCAAGCAGCCCTAGCTGCACCTCATAGCGCGTCCCTGCCAGCTCCGGATGGAACTCGAAGCGGGCGTTCTGAAAGTACTGCACCGTGTAGGTGCGGCCGCTGCCGTCGCTGTTGACCTCCTCGATCTCGCCGCTCAACGGCAGGCCGAAGACCGCGACGCCGCCTCGTGACCGGAAATACTTCAGGAAGCCCAGCCCGACGGAATGCCCGGTCTCGGGGAAATACTGGCGCTGCGTGTCAGCGCTTGCGGGGCGCAATGACAGCGCGAACGCGCGCGCCTGCGTGAGCTGCTGGCCGAGGGGCCGGATGCGGATCGCGCGCGGCGTGCCCTCGAACTCGGGCAGATACTCGAGGACCACCCTCTGGAAGTGCTGCTCGAACAGCCCGTTGCGCGCTTGTGGCGCTGTCCGTGGGTAGCCAAAGGTCTCGACCGCCCCGTTGCGCCGGAAGAAGTCGGCGAATAACGGGCTCACGCGCTGCCTGGTCGGCGCGAAATACAGCGGATCGTCGGCGGGCGTGGGCAGCCGCTTCTCATCGCCTGGCTGGATGGCGAGGGGCGTGCCAGCGAGGTCTGGGAAGTACTGGAGCCGTCCTCGCTCGAACCGCTGGACCACGCGGTCGGGCAAAGCCTCCTCGTCGCCAAGCGGACGACCGAAGACCGCCAAGCCACCGAGCGCAAAGTACGCCTCAGCGAAGCGAGGACTCGCGGCCGTCCCCGTCGCCGGGAACAGGAGTCGTCCGTCGCCCTGCAGTAGCCCGGGGCTGACGCCCTCCTGCACCAGGATGAGCGGCGGCCCGCCCAGGAAGTCGTGCCTTGCCGCCCCGAGGCTGACGCGGTACGCCCCGCCGGGGGCCTGTGGCGTGAGCGCTGTCTCCTCGCCGACATGTGTGACGAGGCGCGCCCGCGAGCCGACGGCAGGCACGGACGTTGTCGCCGATGACTTGCTCGACGCCCATAGCACCGACGTCTGCTTGCCGGGCTGGGTAAGGGTGACGATCGCCACGCCATCGGCGTTGCGATAGGTCGCCTGCGACGCCTGCGAGAACAGCGCGGCAGCCACCTGGTAGGCACGGTAGGCCGGCCGCACGGTCCCGTCGTTACGCGCCATGCCGTACGGTTCGCCGTTGAAGACCGTCCCATCCACCAGCTTGTACACGCTGATGCGCTCAAGGTTGGCGGCCAGGGCAAGCGCGTATGCCTGGACCACGAAGGCCGCCTGGTCCTCCATGTTCGCGACCCAGCGTGCGTCAGTCAACGGGTAGGTTGGGTCGTCCTTTGGCACAAGATTCGTCTCGGTGAGCCAGAGCGGTTTCGACAGGCCAAAACGTTGCAGTATCGTCCGATATTCGCCCGCTACCTTGGGAATGTCGTACGGCGAGTTGTAGAGGTGGAGCGGAAGCGCGTCGAAATAGAAGCCGTTGGCCTTCGCCGTTGGGTCGCTTTGAGCCTGCTCCAAGGTGCGCTCAACGAAGAGGCGTCGGTTGTTCCAGACATCGCCCCAATAGGTGGTCCCCGCGAAGAGGACGCGGATTTCGGGCGAGACCGCCTTCGCTACCTGATAGGCCGTCTTGAGGAGGAGGTAGTACTCCTTCGGCGAGCCGGCCCAGGTGCTGCCGGAGAAATCGGGCGGGATGTCGGGCTCGTTCCAGATGATCCAGGTATTGACGCGTCCCTGATAGGCGCGCATCAACCGGTCGACGAAGCGGGCCCAGTGGTTGGCTGGATCGTTCAGGGGACGGTCGAGGTTGGCCGGCACCGAGCCGTTGCGCGTGGCCCAGGCCGGCGGGTTGCCGATGAGCCCCACCACTTCTTGTCCCGAGGCCAGCGTCTCATCGATGGCGGTCAAAGAGACGTGCGCCTCCGTTTCCTTCCAGTCGTTCCGCCCGCCGGGCTGGAATTCGTTCCACCAGAAGTTCGCGCGTTGCCAGGAGGCGCCGGACCGTATGGCGAGCTCGGGCGCTTGATAGCCCTCGACCACGCCAAAGCGGTGATCGCCACGGCCCATGAACGGGAGGGGGGCGGTTGGCGTCGCCCCGCTGGCGCCGTTCTCTGGCGCCAGCAGCAGTAAGAAGGCTAGAACGCAGGCTGCCAATCGCGTTGCGTGTCGCACCAGAGCCCACGTCATCATAGGCGAGTATAGCCGCGCCGGTGCGAGTGAGTCTAGGTGGACAGCCAACCCCTGCGTATAATGCCCCAATGACCTCGCCGTCTGTCGGGCCAGGCGTCGCCTTCGGCGATGCACTCCGCTTCTGGCTCCGTCTAGGCTTCATCAACTTCGGCGGGCCCGCCGGGCAGATCGCCATCATGCACCGCGAGCTCGTGGAGAGGCGTGGCTGGGTCAGCGAAGAGCGGTTCCTCCGCGCTCTCAACTTCTGCATGGTCCTCCCAGGGCCCGAAGCCCAGCAGCTCGCGACCTACATCGGCTGGTGGCTGCATGGTTGGCGTGGCGGCGTCGTGGCGGGCTCCTTCTTTGTGCTTCCGTCCGTGGCGCTGCTGCTCTTCCTTTCATGGCTGGCCGTGGCCCAGGCCGAGGTGCCGGTGGTCGCCGGTCTGCTGTACGGCGTGCAGCCGGTCGTGGTCGCTATCGTGGCGGAGGCGGTGCTGCGCATCGGCCGACGGGCCCTGCAGCGGCGGGCCCTTCTTCCCTTCGCCGCGCTGGCCTTCGTCGCCCTGTACTTTGGACGCGTCCC
>DATDQG010000011.1:0-8984 GCA_035292365.1 Dehalococcoidia bacterium | reverse complement strand
GGCCAGCCTGAGCCCCTCGAAAGCCTGCGGCGAGGTCACCTCGTGGACGAGGTGGAGGTCGACGTAGAGGATCGCCGGTTGGCCCTCTTCCTGGTGGACGACATGGGTGTCCCAGATTTTGTCCAAAAGGGTTTTAGGCATGTGGATATTGTCCTTTTAGATATAGTCATCCAGGTAGAGGTAGGGGATGCCGACGACACGTGAAGCGAAGGCAGAATCGTTGCCTATGATAACATCACAGCGCTCTTCAATGGCAGTAGCGGCGATCACCGCATCGACGGGAGACAACCCTGTCCTTGCTCGAACGCGAGCAGCCTGCTGGGCGACGGACCGATCCACGTCTCTAAAGAGCAGGTTAGGTGCATACCGGAGAAATAGATTCACTTTGTCAATGGCCTTCTGATCCCGATCACGAGTGGGTTTCACCAATAGCTCCATCTCTACAAGGCTAGAGATGACTCCCACGGCTTGTCTCAGTCGCATCTTGTCGAGAACCTGAGTCACGTAGCCGGCATAAGGCAGCCTATCCTCTATGAGGTAGATCAACGCATTGGAATCGAAGGCAAACCGCGCCAGTTGACGCACTTGTTCTGACCAGACAGTTGTCATACCGGCTATTGCCCGGCAAAATCCCTGATGAGCCGATACATCTCCTGGTATGCTCCGATCCCGGGACGGGCGGCTATTTTGCGGACGGCGCCGTGGTTGAGGAGCTTGTTCAATGCCTCATGGAATGTTGCACTATTGATGCCTAGGATATTCCACAGCTCGTGCTCTGAGCTGGTGCGGTGTGGGCATTCCCGAAGACGATTTACTATCTTACGTGCGTCCTCGTCAGTGGCAATCAGGTCCTCGAACTGCTCTTTCCACTCGTCGCGTTCCCAGCTAGCTCGTTCCTCCGCGACGTAGCGATCAATCTCTTCCACAGTCTCGCCGTACACCCCCCTGAGGCTTCCCCTGAAATAGTCCACCCAGTTTGCTGGCTCTCGGAGCATGACGACGCGGTCCTCGACGCGTTCGACGGCCAGTTTGTCACCTGGCTTGAGACCAAGAGAGCGGACGATCTCCATGGGTATGGTGATCTGGTATTTGCTCGACAGGGTTGCAGTGGGCATCGTTACCTCCCCGGTAGGTCACGGCGGGTGACAAAGGATACCAAGGGAATAGTAAAGGACACCCGATTCGCCGTCAAGTCCCTATAGCGGAGCAGTGATTGGGCCAGCGGACAGCGCCCGGTTGAGGGCGGTGACGTAGGCGCGGGCGCTGGCGACGATGATGTCGGTGTTGGTGCCGCGTCCCATGTAGTCGCGGCCGCCGCAGTGGAGTCGCACGGTCACTTCACCGAGGGCGTCGTTGCCCTCGGTGACCGAACGCACCTCGAAATCATCGAGCTCAACGGGAAGCTGGACGATCTTGTTGATCGCCTCATAGACGGCATCGACGGGCCCGTTCCCTCGCCCCACCTCGGTGCGATGGGCGCCGCCTGGCTCGGTCATCTCCACAGTGGCAAGGGCGACGATGTGATCGCCCGTTGTCACTTGGACGCTGTCGAGGCGGTAGACCTCCTCGATGGCGCGCCGCTCGTGGGTCACGAGCGCCTCGAGGTCGCGGTCGTTGATCTCCTTCTTGCGGTCCGCCAGGTCCTTGAAGGCGCGGAAGGCGCGGTCGAGCTCCTCGTCCTTCAGCGTGTAGCCGAGCTCCTCCAGACGGGTGCGCAGAGCATGCCTGCCGCTCAGCTTGCCAAGCACGAGGGTGCTGCCGCGGATGCCGATGGACTGGGGATCCATGATCTCGTAGGTTGTGCGCTCTTTGAGCACGCCGTCCTGATGGATGCCGGAGTGGTGCTTGAAGGCATTGGCGCCGACTATGGCCTTGTTCGGCTGCACCCACATGCCGGTGAACTCGCTGACCAGCCGGCTGGTCTTCTCGATCTGACGGGTATCGACATCGGTGTCGGCGCGGTAGAAGTCGCGGCGGGTGCGCAGGCCCATCACCACTTCCTCCAAGGCGGCGTTGCCGGCCCGCTCGCCGATGCCGTTCACGCAGACCTCCACCTGGCGCGCGCCGACGCGCACGGCGGCGAGGGAGTTGGCGACCGCTAGGCCGAGGTCGTTGTGGCAGTGCACGCTGACGCGGGCGCGGTCGAGGTTCGGGACCGTGGCGAAGATGCCTTGGAGGAGCTGGGCGAACTCTTCGGGCGTGGTGTAGCCCACGGTGTCGGGGATGTTGACGGTGGTTGCGCCGGCCTCGATGACCGCTTCGAGCAGTTGGTGGAGGAATAGCGGGTCGGAGCGGGTGGCGTCCATCGGCGAGAACTCGACATCGCTCGTGTAGCCCGCGGCGCGCCGCACCATGGCGACGGCCAGGTCGTGCACCTCCTCGCGGCTCTTGCGGAGCTGATGGGCCATGTGGATATCGGAGGTGCTGAGGAACACATGGATACGCGGCTGCGCCGCTTCCTTGATGGCCTCCCAGGCGGCATCAACGGCGCCAGGGTTCGCATGGGCCAGTGCGGCGATGGAAGGGCCGCGCACCTCGCGCGCCACTGCCCTGACGGCTTCTAGGTCGCCCGGGCTGCTGAAGGGGAAGCCAGCCTCGACGATGTCGACGCCCAGCCGCTCGAGCTGACGGGCGATCTCTATCTTCTCCTGCGCGTTGAGGGAGACCCCCGGCGACTGCTCGCCGTCGCGCAGGGTCGTATCGAATATGTAAACTTTGTCCATGTCGCTAGGCATTATGCCTCGTCCTCCTAAGGATTGGTCCTGTCAGCGGCCTAGCCCTCTCACCCACGAGGGGGAGGGCTAGGCAAGGACGAGGGCGTGGTTATGCCAACTATGCCTCATATCTCTCTACCGGTTCTGTATTCTGAAGCGTGGTTCTTTCCCACCCTCCCGCTCTGGAAGGTGCTGGGGGACACCCAGACCCCCGGCAGAGGGCTCCTTCCGCACTCCCCTGGGGCGATATTGCGGGCCACCTGGAGTTGCAGGCTCCTCACCGCCCAGGCGGCGGCTCGAGCCAGCTCATCATGGAGCGCAGCTCTTTGCCGACCTGCTCGATGCGGTGCTCGCTCTCGCGGCGGCGCATGGCGTTGAAGGAGGGGCGGCCGGCCTGGTTCTCGAGGATCCATTCGCGGGCGAAGGAGCCGTCCTGTATCTCGCCCAGGATCTTGCGCATCTCGGCGCGGACATCCTCGCTGATGACACGGGGCCCGCGGCTGTAGTCGCCGTACTCGGCGGTGTCGCTCACGGAGTAGCGCATCAGGCTCATGCCGCCCTGGTACATCAGGTCGACGATGAGCTTCAGCTCGTGCATGCATTCGAAGTAGGCCAGCTCCGGCTGATAGCCGGCCTCGACCAGCGTCTCGAAGGCGGTCTTGACGAGGGAGGTGACGCCGCCGCAGAGGACGGTCTGCTCGCCGAAGAGGTCGGTCTCAGTCTCCTCGGCGAAAGTGGTGAGGAGAACGCCGGCGCGGGTGGCGCCAATGCCCCGGGCGTAGGCGAGAGCCTGCGCTTGGGCCTGGCCGGAGACGTCCTGATGGACCGCCAGCAGCGCAGGCACGCCGGAGCCTTCGGTGTACAGGCGACGCATCATGTGGCCCGGCGCCTTGGGCGCGACCATGCTCACGTCCACGCCGGGCGGCGGCTGGATCTGGTTGAAGTGGATGTTGAAGCCGTGGGCGAACATGAGGGTCTTGCTCCGCGTGAGGCCGCTGCGCACCGATTGTTCGTACACCTGCTTTTGGACCTGGTCGGGCACAAGCATCATGATAATGTCGGCGGCGAAGGCCACCTCTTCAACCGTGCCAACCTTCAGTCCAGCCTGCTCCGCCCGCGACCAGGAACCGCTCCCATTGTAGAGGCCTACCATGACGGAGAGGCCGCTGTCCTTCAGGTTGAGGGCGTGAGCGTGGCCTTGGCTGCCGTAGCCGATGACGCCGATGGTCTTGCCGCGCAGGAGGTCGAGGTCGGCGTCGCTGTCATAGTACATCTTGGCCATGGCGCAACTCCTATAAGGCGATCTCGGGGGTCGAATTGGCCTCCACGGCCTCCTCGACAGGGGCGGTCAGGCGGGGGCCACGCAGCATGGCCACGCGGCCGGTGCGCATCATCTCAAGGACGCCGAAGCCGCGCAGCAGCTCGATGATGGCATCGATCTTATCCTCGGTGCCGGTGGCCTCCACGATGAGGGAATCGCGGTCGACGTCCACGATATTGGCGCGGAAGATGTCGACGATCTGGATGATCTCACTGCGGTTCTGGGGCGTCGCCGACACTTTGATCAGCGCCAGCTCGCGGTAGACCATGTCCTGGTCGGTGATGTCGCTGATGTGGATGACGTCGATGAGCTTGTCCAACTGCTTCACGACCTGAGTCACGTCGGTGTTGGCGGTGTCGACCACGAAGGTCATGCGCGAGAGGCCGTCGTGCTCGCTGTGGCCGACGGCGAGGCTCTCGATGTTGAATCCGCGCTGGCGCCACTTGCTCACGATGCGGTTGAGGACGCCGGGGCGATCCTCAACGAGGGCGACGATGGTGTGCTTGTTGCCGTTCATGCCTGCACCGGGACCCTTGTCGGCTGCGGCACCGGCGGCTGGTCGATGGTCTCGAACAGGGCAGCGCCGGGCGGCACCATGGGGTAGACGTTCTCCGACTCGTCAACGCGGAAGTCGATGAGCACGGGGCCGGCGTGCTTGTTCGCGTAATCGATGGCGCCGTCCACCTGGGCCTTGTCGGTGACCCGCAAGCCAAGGATGCCATAGGCCTCGGCCAATTTGACGAAATCGGGGCTGAACATCTTCACGGCGACGAGGTTGTTCTTGTAGAACAGCTCCTGCCACTGGCGCACCATACCGAGGTAGCTGTTGTTGATGATGGCGAACTTGATGGGCAACTGGTTCTCGGCCACGGTGGCGAGCTCGTACTGGGTCATCTGGAAGCCGCCGTCGCCGCAGACAGCCCAGACCTGGCTATTGGGGGCGCCGAACTGCGTGCCCACGGCGGCGGGCACCTCGTAGCCCATCGTGCCGAGGCCGCCGGAGGTGACGAAGTGGCCCGGTTTCGTGTTCCAGTAGTACTGGGCGGCCCACATCTGGTGCTGTCCCACGCCGGTGACGACATAGCCATCTCCGCCGACCGTGTCGCAGATGGCCTTGATGACCGTCTGGGGCAGCAGCTTCTCGGTCTCAGGAATGGCGATAGAGGGGTGTTCAGCCCGGAACTCCTCGATCCAGGTCACCCACTCCTCGTGTCGCGCGGGCTGGACGATCTCCAGGAGCTGGCGCAGCACCGTCTTGACGTCGCCGGCGATGGGCGCGGCAGTAGGCACGTTCTTTTCGAGCTCGGCCGGGTCGATGTCGATGTGAATCTTTTTCGCTTGGGTGGCGAAGTCGCGCAAGCGGCCCGTCACTCGGTCGTCGAAGCGCATGCCGATCGCGATGAGCAGGTCGGCCTTGGTCATGGCGATGTTGTTCCAGTACATCCCGTGCATGCCGGGCATGCCGAGGTAGAGCGGGTGATCGCCGGGGAAGCTTCCCAGACCGAGCAGCGTGCTGATCACGGGGATATGGCATCGCTCGGAAAGCTCCCGAAGCTCGTCCCAGGCGCGGGAAAGCAAGATGCCGTGGCCGGCGAGGATGAGCGGTTTCTGCGACTCCGCGATGAGGTCGGCGGCGTGCTGCACCAAGGCCGGGTCGCCGGCGCCGGGGGGACGATAGCCGCGGAGGCGCACGGTCTTCGGGTAGTCGAACTCGATGAACTGCTGGAGGACGTCTCGGGGGATGTCGACCAGGACCGGACCAGGGCGCCCGGTGCGAGCGATGTGGAACGCCTCCTTGATGGCCACGGGGATGTCATCCGCTCTGAGGACCAAGCGGCTGTGCTTGGTCACCGGCAGGGTGATGCCGGTGATATCGGCCTCTTGAAAGCCGTCGCGGCCGATGAGGCCGGTGACGACTTGCCCGGTGATGGCGACGAGCGGCACGGAGTCCATCCAGGCGTTCGCTATGCCGGTCGTGAGGTTGGTAGCGCCCGGGCCCGAGGTGCCGAAGCAGACGCCGACCCTGCCCGTGACACGGGCGTATGCGTCGGCGGCGTGAGCAGCGGCCTGCTCGTGCCGGACAAGGATGTGCTTCAGGCGCGGGTGATAGTCGGGTAGGGCGTCGTAAAGGGGGAGGTTGGCGCCGCCTGGGTACCCCCAGACGTACTCGACTCCCTCGCGGACGAGCGATTCGAGGACGGCGTGTCCGCCATTCATGCGCATAGTTGGTGCTCCTGATAAGTGGCTCTGCTCTCCGAGCCGAAACGTGGGCCGCTTGCCGGATGCCCCCCTCTAGGGGGCCCGGCTACAACGACGTGAGAGAGATAAAGCAAAGGCATGTTAACTACACACCGCACCATTCGCCGCGGAGGAGACGAGGCGTGCGTACTTGGCGAGGGCGCCGCTGGTGTACTTGGGCGCCGGCGCGGTCCAGGCCTGGCGCCTTCGCTGCAGCTCGTCAGGGGGCAGGGCCACCTCGAGGCGGCGCTCTGGGATGTCGATAGTGATGGCATCGCCTTCCTGAATGAGGGCGATGGGGCCGCCATCCGCGGCTTCTGGTGCGACGTGGCCCACCGTCATGCCGTGGGTGGCCCCGGAAAAGCGGCCGTCGGTGATGAGGGCGACCTGCTCACCGAGCCCCTGGCCGAAGATGGCGCCGGTGACGGCCAGCATCTCGCGCATGCCCGGCCCGCCCTTGGGCCCCTCGTAGCGGATGACCACCACATCGCCCGGGACGATCAGCTGCTGCGCGACGGCGGCGAAGGCGGCCTCCTCGCTGTCGAAGACGCGGGCGGGCCCGATGTGCCGCTGCAAGTGGAGGCCGGCCACCTTCATAACGGCGCCCTCGGGGGCGAGGTTGCCCTTCAGCACCACAAGCGTGCCCGCCGGGCGCAGCGGCGATGACAGAGGACGGACCACCTCTTGGTCATCGTCGAAGCGATAGGACGCCAGGTTCTCCGCGACGGTCTTGCCGGTGACTGTGAGGGCGTCGCCCTTAAGCAGGCCGGCGGCGAGGAGCTCCTTCATGACGCGGGGCACGCCGCCGACCCGGTCCAGGTCGACCATGACGAAGCGCCCGCCCGGGCGCATGTCGGCGATATGGGGGGTCTCGCGGGCGATGCGGTCGAAGTCATCGAGAGCGAGCGGCACGCCTGCCTCGCGAGCGATGGCGAGGAGGTGGAGGACGGCATTGGTGGAGCCGCCGATGGCGACAACGACGGCGATGGCGTTGTGGAAGGCGTCGGGCGTGAGGATGTCGCGGGCGGTGATGCCTTTTTCGACGAGCTGCAGCACGCCCTCACCGCTGCGGCGGCAGAGGGCCTCCATGCGGGCACCCACCGCCGGGATCGAGGCGCTTCCAGGCAATGAGAGGCCGATGGCCTCGATGGCCGAGGCCATGGTGTTGGCGGTGTACATGCCGGCGCATGAGCCTTCGGTGGGGCAGGCGCTGCACTCTAATTCGCGCAACTCCTCCAAGGTCATCTTGCCCGCGGCGTAGGCGCCGACACCCTCGAAAACGTCCTGGATGGTGACGTCGCGGCCCTGGAAGGTGCCCGGGAGAATGGTGCCGCCGTAGATGAAGACCATGGGCACGTTGAGGCGGGCGCCGGCCATGACCGTGCCGGGGAGGCTCTTATCGCAGCCGGCGATGCCGACAAGGGCGTCGTAGCCGTGGGCGAGCATCATCAGCTCGATGGAGTCAGCGATGACCTCGCGGCTCACGAGGGAGGCCTTCATGCCCTCGTAGCCCATGGAGATGCCGTCGGAGACAGCGATGGTGGTGAACTCACGGGGCGTGCCGCCGGCGCTGATGATGCCGTCCTTGGCGTGGTCGGCGAGGCGATCGAGGTGGTAGTTACAGGGAGTGGCCTCGTTCCAGGTGCTGGCGACGCCGACCCAGGGGCGTTCGAAGTCGGCATCGCTCATGCCGACGGCGCGGAGCATGGCGCGCGCTGGGGCGCGCTCGACGCCTCGCTTCACCCGGTCGCTGCGCATCGTCATAGGTTGCTCCTCTTACAAAAAAGCCCGTCCACTAGGGACGGGAGACTCCCGCGGTACCACCCTTGTTGTCGCTGGGCGACCACTTGCAGCGCGCTATCGAGCGCCACTTCGGCCCAGTCTACTGGGGGGAGGGTCCCCGTTCGGTGGGCTGCTCAGGGGCGAGTTCACGGTCTGCGAGGCCGCCGGGCTTGCACCGATCCCCGGCTCGCTGGGGCTAGCGTGACTGCTACTGCTCCCCTTCGTCGCGTCAGTTTTATGGAATTAGGGCTTTAGTGTAGAGGTTGGGGAAGAGAGTGTCAACTGCTCGATCTGCCTCATTCTAAGTGTTACCGAGCGGAAGTCGATGCCTCATAAATACTGTTACCCAAAACGAGCGAGGCACGATGACGCGAATGACAGTGCACGAGTATGCGGCTGCCCTGCGACCCCGCTATCAGGCCTTCGGGCGAAGGGACAAGAAGAGGATACTGGATGAGTTCTGTCAGACGACTGGGCTGCATCGAAAGGCTGCGATCAGGCTTCTCAACAGGGAGCTGCGCCCAAGGCTGGCAAGAAAGGGGAGACCAAGGCGCTACGGATCGGAGGTCATGGAGCCATTGAGACTGGTCTGGGAAACAGGTGATCGCCTGTGCGGCAAACTCCTGGTGGCCATTATGCCCACCATCGTCTCAGCCCTTGAGCGCTATGGTGAGCTCAAGATACAGCCGCAGGTCAAGGAACTCCTCTTGAGCATGAGCGCCTCGACCATCGACCGGCTGCTCAAGAAGCAGCGCATTCGCCTCAGCAATGTCTTACCCAAGAGCCGACTCCCGGCGCAGCAGAGCCTCAGGAATACCGTGCCAGTGAGGACATGGAGTGACTGGCAGGACGTGCAGCCTGGCTCGCTACAAGCTGATCTGGTCTTCCACAGCGGCGAGAGCCTGCAAGGTTTCCATCTCACCACGCTC
>DATDQG010000010.1:0-11657 GCA_035292365.1 Dehalococcoidia bacterium | reverse complement strand
TGCCAT
This sequence comes from Dehalococcoidia bacterium, assembly GCA_035292365.1. Classification (GTDB taxonomy): domain Bacteria; phylum Chloroflexota; class Dehalococcoidia; order DATDQG01; family DATDQG01; genus DATDQG01. The sequence continues at coordinate 11,651 of DATDQG010000010.1, read as the reverse complement.
ATCCCGAGAGAAAAGCGTCGCGCATATCGCGAACGAGGTGCCTCGTGCCGGCCACCTGGCCAAGTACAACGCGGTGCTTCTGTGTGAAGAGGAAGGTCACGAACGTGCCCAAGTCGTCCTCAATGGGGCGGATGCCGGCCGTTCCCATATCGATCACACCAATCTGGGAGCCGTCGACGAGGACGTTCCCGGGCTGGAAATCGCCGTGGCTGACGCAGATGTGCTGATGATCCGGTCTCAGGTCACGGATCCACCCCAACAGCACGTCCAGGGGGACGTGACGGCGCAGGCTCTCAGGCAGCCTGGCGGCGGCCTCCAGGGTCCGGTTCCGCAACTCCAGGGCGTCAAGTTGGTGGGCCAGCAGCCATGGAGGGTGCGGCATCGCGTGCAGCAGCCTCACCCAGGCGCCGCAGGCCGCGGCCACATTCAGGAGGTGGCCGCGGGAGAAGATCGCGCTGATGACGTTCCCGCCACGCCAGAGCTCGTCCCTGAGTAGGCGGTTCCCGCCGTACTCGATCAAGATCGCCTCGTGATCGGCCAGGAACTGGACCGGCCGGGGCACCGAGTCACGGAACTCCGGGAATTGTGAGAAGTGCCTGCTTATGGCGATGGCGGCCTCGTACTCCTGGGGGGCCGAAAGTTGCTCTGCTTTCCGCCGGGAGGCTGGTATGGTGCGGACGGACTTGCGGACCTTGAGCCAGTAGGTGGGCCGTCTATCGCCGTTGCGCGCCAGGCAGACCAGCCAGGAGCCGGACGTCTCGCGGAAGAGGGTGGGCGTGTAGCTATGACTCACGGACGGGTGAGCCAGGACCGCCGCCAAGGCCTCGGGCAGGGCCGGGCCACTAGTCTGCAACGACATGGCTCCCCTCCGCGCCAGCGACCCTCTCTAGCTCGAGGCGCCTCCAGCCGAAAGCCATCGCGATCTCAGACCTGAGAAGCCAGGAGAACAGCACCAGCAGCAACGCTTCCGTGGCCAGAGTGGACCATACGGGTCCCCAGTAGCCCCATACGGGCACGGTAATGAGATTTAGGCAGATGTTGAGCGCCGCTGCACCGAGGACAAGTGCGCTGCGATGCCACTGACGGCCGTCCGCGGTGAGCCATGTGGCCATTGCGTTGTTCAGAAAGCGCAGAACGATCACCACGCTGAGGACACGCAGGACATCTGCGGCGGCGGCGAGGTCGGCGCCCAGCAGCCGTCCTACGAACTCGCCGGCGCCGACGAAGACGACGCCCGCGATGGCGGCACCAGCCACGAGGTTCGCGGCTATCATGTTCCGGCCCAGTCGCTGGAAGCGAGGCCGATCAACACCGAACGAGTCGGCGAGCTTCGGTAGAAAGGCGGCGTTGAGGACGTGCGCCGCCGCGCCCAGCGTTACCAGCGGATCGGCGACGCCTCCGTATATAGCCACCGCCTGGGTCCCCGCTATGGCGGCGAGTATGAGGATGTCCACTCGTAGATAGGCGTAGGAGCCCAGTGCGTTCAGGAGATATGGAAGGCTCTCAGCCAGCGTCTTCGCGGCGGAGACCTGGCGCCCAGTCACCTCCGGCCGCAGGCCGACGATGAATGAAGCGCAGGCGACGCCGGCTCCGGCAAGGCGCGCGCCCGCGAGGACCGCGATGAACGCCAGCGGGCTGTCAAACATTGTGGCTGCCGCCACGGCGCCGCTGACCTGCGCTGTCGCCAGTGTGATGGATGCAAGGGAATCGTAGCCCGTTCGGTCGCGGGCCAAGAAGACGCCGCCCAGCGCCTGCTGGACGGATCCAAAGACGACCGCCATGGATCCCAAGGCGATCGTGGCGCCCAAGAGGGGCTCCGCAGCCGCAGCGCCGGTGGCGGCCAGGAGCCCGGCCGGTGCTGCGAGCAGGAAGATGAGCTTCATGGAGGAGAGGGCGTAGGCGCCCGTCGCGCCGGGATTGCGGGCGACCTCTCTCGTCAGGTACCTGCTGAGGCCGCCCTCGACGGCGGCCTGGGCGAGACGGACGATGGAGAATACCAGGATGACCTGGCCACCCTCGGAAGGCCCGAGGGCCCTCAGCGCCAATACGACGAAAGCGATACTGGCCAGCGCCTTGGCGGCCGCTGAGACGGAGAGGAGCCCGGCGCTGCGGACGACGGCGTTGCGGCCGAGACTGAACGGGAGACCGTTCATCGCTCCGCCATCGAGAGGTTGGGCCCGGCGATCTCCGCGGCCAAAGCGACCTGCCCCGCCAGAGACCGATAGAGGTCGCTCCAGCGCTCAAGCATGAGCTCCAGGCTCCGGGGTTGGGCCACCGCCTCGAATGCAACCTCCCCCAGGCGTGCGCGCAGGTCGGGCTCGGCGCGCAAGCGTATTACAGCTTCCGCGATCGCCTCTGGATCACCGATGTCGACCAGAAGCCCGCTACGACCGTCGTCGATGAGGGAACGGAGGCCGGGCGCCTTCGTGCACACGATCGCCCGCCGGGCCCCGGCGGCCTCAAGCAGCGCGAACGGCAAACCCTCATACCTGGAAGTGAGGATGAAGACGTCGAACAGCTTCAGTATCTCCGCGGCGTCGGTCCTCCAGCCCAGGATATGGAAGCGGTCCAGGAGGCCGGCCTCGGCGATGAGCCGGCGCACGTCCCGCTCTCCAGGTCCATCGCCGACCATGACGAACTGCGCCTCCGGCAAACGTGTGGCGACAAGGATAGCGGCGCGGGCGAAGGAGGCAGGGTCCTTCTGAGGCGAGAGGCGCCCGACCGTCCCCACCACGAAGGCATCGGCCGGCAGGCCGAGGTCGGTCCGGCTCACTTTCGGCGCAGACTCGAGGCTTCTGAGGTCCACACCGTTCTCGATTAGCCGCACCTCAGGCGCGGAGGCCGTGCGGCACTCCGTGAGCTGTCTCTGCTCCTCCTGCCCGACCGCCACCACGAGGTCCACGGAACGACATATCCTGGCCTCGAGAAAGCGCGCGGCCTTGCGCCATGGAGAGCCTTGCCGATAGGCATGCGATCTCAAGGCATGAGGGGTGAAGATGGTCTTGGCCGAGAGGCGGCCCCGGAGGATGAGGCCAATCACGCCAGCCTTGGAGGAGTTCAGATGCACGATGTCGTACCGGTTGGATCGCGCCAGCGAGCGTATCCGCAGGGCGGCAAGCAGGTCCTTCACGGGATGGATCTGCCGGCACATCTGCACCGGCTGCAGGGTGGCACCGATTGGCGGCGCGCGATAAAGCTCCGAGTCTGGCCGGCACGCTATGTCGAAGGTGAAGCTTTCACGCAGCCCCTCACACAGGCGGCGGACAAACAGGGGGACCCCACCTCTGACAGACTCAATCACGTGGAGAACCCGCATCACGTCCGAACCCCTACATCGCCCCTCGTGCACGTGCGACGGCAAAAAGGGTTTGAGCCAGGATGCGCATGTCCAGCCACAGGGACACCCGAGTCACGTACCGGAGCTCTATGGCCGCCCGTTCAGGGTATTCTATGTTGGAGCGCCCGCTGACCGCCCAAAGGCCCGTCATTCCTGGCCTGACTGTCAGGAGAAGCGCGGACAGTGATCCGAAATGCATGCGCAGCTCATCGGGGACGACGGGCCTGGGCCCGACGATGCTCATTTCCCCGGTGAGTACGTTGATCAGCTGGGGTAGCTCGTCCAGGCTGGTGCGCCGGAGCCACCGGGTCACGCGCGTGGTGCGCGTGTCTGTGCCCGCCTTGAAGGATGGGTACGCGATCTGCTCCTCGTCCGCCTCGGCGTCGCGCATGGTGCGGAACTTGAGACACCTAAAGGTCACACCTCCCCGGCCAACACGTTCATGAGCAAAGATAGGACTGCGCCGCAGGTGCCACGCGAGCACGGCGGCGATGACGATGAAGACCGGGCTGAGGATCAGGAGTAGGACGGTGGCAAAAGCCACGTCCAGTCCGCGCTTGAGGGCGGCTTGCAAGCGGCCGTGTCTGCAGAACGCCCGGCGGACGATATCGACTTCGAAAGGTTGGCCGAGAGCGGTCCTCGGGCGCGCCGCCTCCACGATGACGCCGACCGAGTCGGTCGCCTGCCCGGCTCGAGACGCAATTTCAGTCACGCTTGTCCCTCCCTCCAAGGTGGCCGCCGCCCGCAGATGACAAACCTCCAGGGTGTCGCGATGGGGTTGCGGGAGACCCTAGCGCTGGTCGTGCCTTCTCAGGCGGAGCGATGTCCCCGGCGATTCGCGCGGCGAGCCAGCTGCATGCGGTGGTGCGCCGCCACAGCGGCTCTACTACTGCACTCTATTTATGTTCCCGTGCTTTCCATCGAGCACCTCCCCTGGGCCGAATTGGGCGGCCTGTAACACGGGCCACGAGCGGTTGTTAGCTATTGGGTGGGTCAAGAATCCGGGACGGATAGAGCATAGAGTGGCGCTGACGCGTCGCTCCTATCTGCACTTCCCCTCCCAGATCCCCGCACGCAATAGGTCAACCAACTCGGACTCGTATCGTTACAGCGGGACGAATAATCGACCGCCCATGCGCGAGGCGAATCAACACCACAGTAAACATAATGGGGGCGACCTGTCAACGTCATGCGGTTTGTTGCGGGGGCGACACTATCAGTATGCCAAGTTTACGTGAGGGAAATAGTATATCAAATTCTGGGCAATTACTCACCCAATATCCGCGACTCAGCTTGACAGAACCTCTGAATCTGCTACAGTTATGATTACGTCATCGGACCCGAAGTTCCTCCATCTGCGGGCGCTTGCGTTGGAACGCCAGAGGGGGGTCGGGGCAACCACTCAAGCAAGATGCAGCCAAGTCAAGAATCAGACCAACCCTTAGTCGTGCGCCGCGTCGCGCGCAACACGCTGGTCCAGATCGTGGGGCGCGGGGGAACGATGCTGCTCGCGCTCGGCGCCCTGATGGTCCTCACCCGTTATCTGGGCGTCGGCGGCGTTGGCGACTATGTCCTCGTCACATCACTGCTGGCCCTGCTGAACTTCAGCGATATGGGGCTCCTGATGATCACAGTACGTGAGCTATCGTCGGGGGACGAAGAGCCCGCGGGGCTGCTGGGCAACGTGCTCCTGCTGAGGATCGGAACGGCGCTCGCCTCGATGGCCCTCGTGTCGACGGCCACTGTGCTGCTGGGCTACTCGCCTGAGGTGACAGCGGCCGTAGTCGTGGGCTCGGTATCTTATCTCTTCATCGCGGTCGGCAGCGGCAGTCTGGGGGCGATGTTCCTGGCCAACCTCCGGATGGAGTACCAGGTGCTGGCCAATGTCGTCCAGTCTATCGTCTTCATCTCTCTGGTCGGCGTGGTCGTGGCTTTCGGCATGGGTCTCGTCGCCCTGGTCTTGGCCTACGACGCGGGCGCCCTGGCGAACGCCCTGGTGGTTATCGCCTTCTCGCGCAGGTTTGTGGTGCCGCGGCTGCGGTTGAACCCGGGCGCGTGCATGAGGATCCTGGCGGCGTCGCTGCCGGCCGGCATCAACACCATCGCCTGGATCCTATACACACGCGTGGACATGGTGATGCTATCGAAGATGAAGGACGCGGAGGCGGTGGGGCTGTACGGTGTGGCGTACCGTTTCGTGGACCTGGCGTGGCCTGTGGGGTTCTTCTTCGTGGGCTCGGTATACCCGCTAATCGCACAGCACTTCAGGTCGGGCGACCATGAGGGGCTGAACTGGCTCCTCCAGCGCTCTGCGGACGTGATCAGCCTCCTGGCGATCGGTCTGGCGACGGTGCTCATCGTCTTTGCGGAGCCGATCGTCAGAATCGTGGCCTCGGGTGAGTTCGTGCCCGCGGCGAGCGCGCTGCGCATCCTGGCGCTGGCGATACCGGTGATGTGGTTCGGGATGCTGGGCGCCAACACGCTGCTGGCTCTTGGCAGGCAAATGGCACTTCTCTGGCTCGGATTGATCGGGCTGGGGGTGAACGTGGGGCTCAACCTGGTGCTGATCCCCCGGTTCAGCTATGATGGCTCGGCTGCGGCCACCGTGGCGACTGAGCTAGTTGGCGTGGTGGCAATGTTTTTCATCATCGCGAGGCAGTTGGGTCACCTGATGTCATTCCAGGTAGCCGCCAGGTTCGTCCCTGTGGCCCTGGCCGCCGGCGCCGTAGCGCTGCTCCTGTTCGCGGACATGGTGCTGGCGCAGGCGGCGATTGTTCTGTGTGGGCTGGCGGTGGGAGTCGCACTCACTCGCGTCATCTCGGCGCAGGACGTGCGAGCGCTGTTCGCGCGGCGCGCTGCGGCGGAGGCCGGCGACTTTTCCCTGGTCGGCGAGCCGGAGGCGAGCAATTGAGCGCCGGGAGCGCGCGGTCCAGGGTGCGGCCGATGAAGGTCCTGCAGGTCAACCGGTTCTTCTCCAATCGCGGAGGCGCCGAGACGGTGTTCTTCAAGACGATTGGGCTGCTGGAGCGAAGCGGCCACGAGGTCGTGACGTTCTCCATGCGGGATCCGGACAACCTGCCATCCCCTTACTCCGACTACTTCGTCGAGCAGGTTGACCTGCGCGGCAACCGAAGCCTGGCGGGCAACCTCCAGCCTGCGCGCTGGCTCGCCGCCTCGCGGGCATTCTACTCCCGCGATGCGCGCCGGAAAATCGAGGCGCTTATTGAGGCGACCAAGCCGGACGTGGCACACCTGCACAGCATCTACCATCAGCTCTCACCTTCAATATTCGGGGCCCTGCGACGGCATCGGATCCCCACGGTGCTTACGTTGCACGACTACAAGCTGGTGTGCCCCAGCTCGCTGATGTTCGCCAACGGGAGCATTTGCGAGAGGTGCCGCGGCGGAAAGTTCTACCATGCCGTTCTCCAGGGCTGCGTGCATGGCTCGCACCTGAAGGGCGCCTTCTGCGCGACCGAGTCCTACCTTCACACCGCGTTGGGGCTGTACAAGAAGGGCGTAGACATATACGTGGCGCCGAGCCAGTTCATGAAGGGCCAGATGGCAAAGTTCGGCCTGGACGCCGAGCGGATCGTCCACGTACCTAACCCGCTGGACATCGAGGGGTACAAGCCCAGCGACTCCCACGAGGGCTACTTCGTGTACACGGGCCGCCTCGAGCCGGCGAAGGGCGTGGCGACGCTGCTAAGAGCCGTGGCGGCCAGCACGAAAGCGAGGAGCGTGGAGCTGCGCGTTGCCGGAGACGGAGAGCAGAGAGCGGAGCTGGAGGCATTTTGCCGCGCCGAGGGGCTGAGCAACGTCAAGTTCCTCGGCTGGCTCCCTCAGAAAGAGCTGGCATCGCTCCTGAGGCGGGCGCTGTTCGCGGTGGTGCCGTCCCAGTGGTACGAGGTGTTCTCCCTGGCGACGCTGGAGGCGCAGGCGTTTGGGAAGACTGTGATCGCCGCCCGCATCGGCGGGATACCGGAGCTGGTGACGGATGGCGACGATGGCCTGCTGTTTGAGCCGGGTGACGTGGAAGGCCTCAGCGGGAAGATCGAAACGTTACTGAGCGATCCGGACAGGGCGGTCGAGATGGGCCGGCGCGCGCGCCAGCGCGCGGAAAAAGCTTCCGATCCGGCTCAGCAATACCGGCAGTTGATGGCAGTTTACGACCGAGCCATGCGGATGCGCGGCAAGAGCTCATCTGAGTCGGCTACGGTGGAAGTAGGCATTCCTGGAACCCATTTGAGCAACCGTCACGGTTCGACGGCAGCGGCTTCAGCGACAGCGCCGCCGTCAGGTGACGGTCAGGATAGGGGAGGGGCTAGCCATGAAGGTCGCGATACTCGCGGGCGGGTTCGGCACACGCCTAGCTGAAGAGACAGAGATCCGCCCGAAGCCCATGGTGGAGGTCGGCGGCAAGCCGATCCTCTGGCACATCATGAAGCAGTATTCTCACTTCGGATTCAGCCACTTCATCGTGGCGCTGGGCTACAGAGGCGAGTACATCAAGAGGTACGTGGTGGACTACTGCGCCCTGAGCGCCAACCTGACGGTAAACCTGAAGGATGGATCGGTGATCCCCCACGAAGGGCAGGAGGACGTGCGAGAGGACTGGACGGTGGAACTGGTGGACACGGGCCTCGATACGCAGATAGGCGGCCGGATGAGGCGAATGGCCCCATACTTCGGGAATGAGACGTTCATGATGACCTACGGAGACGGCGTCTCCGACGTGAACCCGCGAGATCTCCTGGAGTTCCACCGTTCGCACGGGCGTCTGGCCACGGTCACCGCCGTCCGGCCGCCAGCGCGCTTTGGCAGGTTGGATATCGTGAAAGACCGGGTGATCAAATTCACGGAGAAGCCTCAGCTGGAGGCGGGCTGGATTAACGGCGGCTACTTCGTGTTGGAGCCGGGGGTGATGGAGTACATCCAGGGCGATGAGACCGTGTGGGAGCGGGAGCCGATGGAGCGCCTGGCGGAGGAAGGGCAGCTGATGGCGTATCTGCACGATTCGTTCTGGTTGGGCGTGGACACCCTGCGCGACAGGCGGCTGCTGGAAAGCCTGTGGCAGTCCGGAGCGCCACCCTGGAAGGTCTGGGAATGACCGGTGCGTGTACTGCTCACGGGTCACGATGGTTACATAGGCGCGGTGATGGGGCCCTGGCTCCAGGCGGCGGGACACGAAGTCGCGGGTCTAGATAGCTTCTTCTTTGAGGGCTGCGACTTCGGCGTGAGGAGGTCGGCGGTGCCCGGCCTCCTTCGGGACGTCCGCGACTTGGAAGCGTCCGACTTGGAGGGTTTCGACGCCGTGATCCACCTCGCCGGTCTCTCCAACGACATCCTCGGCAACATCGACCCGGAACTGACGTATCAGATCAACTATCGCGCTTCGGTGTCCCTCGCCAGGCTGGCCAAAGAATCGGGCGTCTCTCGCCTCCTGTTCTCGTCTTCGTGCAGCATGTACGGAACGATGGGGGACGACCTTCTCAGCGAGGACGCCCCGACCAACCCGCTCACGCCCTACGCCGTCTCCAAGGTGAAGACGGAGAAGGAATTGTCGAAGCTGGCAGACAAGCACTTCAGCCCAACTTACCTCCGCAACGGCACGGTGTACGGCCTCTCGCCAAAGCTGAGGGCGGACCTGGTGGTCAACAACCTGGTCGGCTACGCCGTCACGACGGGAGAGGTGCTGATGCAGAGCGATGGCACCCCCTGGCGACCGCTGGTCCACGTGGAGGACGTGTGCCGGGCGTTTACGGCCGTCCTGGAGGCGCCGAGGGACAAGGTCCACAACGAAGCGTTCAATGTGGGCAGGGCGGAGGACAACTACCAGATCCGCGACATCGCCCGGGTCGTGCAGGACGTGGTCCCGAGGAGCGAGATATCGTTCGCCAGCGGAGCTAGCGCCGATTCCCGCTGCTATCGCGTCGACTTCACGAAGCTGGCGCGGACGCTGCCGCAGTTTCGGCCACAGTGGACGCTGCGCGGCGGCGTTGAGGATCTGTACCGGGCATACCGCGAGCACGGCCTGACCCGAGAAGAATTCCTGGGTACGAAATACATCCGCATAGAGCGGATCAAGGAGCTGCTAGCGCAACGCCGTCTGGACTCTGGCCTCCGCTGGCGCTCCTCGAGGCCAACGGCCCGCGCCGGTTCCCATGTGGCGTTCGAGTCCAGATCCACGTGCCGGTCTTGTGAGTCGACGGCGTTGACAGAAGTCCTTTCGCTGGGGAAGCCTCCGCTCACGGCGGCGTTCCTCACGGAGAACCAGCTCAACGAAGCCGAGCCGCGCTTCCCGCTCACCCTCGTGTTCTGCGGTGACTGCTCGCTGCTGCAGATACGAGAGACCGTCTCAGCGAAGATGATCTTTTGCCGCGATTATCCGTACTACTCCTCGTTTTCGGAGACTTTGCTGGAGCACTCCCGGCAGAACGCTATCGAACTGATACGCGATCGCGGCCTCGGGCCCGATAGCCTCGTGGTAGAAGTGGCGAGCAACGACGGGTACCTGTTGAAGAACTTCGTCGAGGCGGGCGTGCCGGCACTGGGGATCGACCCGGCTGATGGTCCGGCCGGCGTAGCGGAGAAGAGGGGCGTACCAACGCTGCGGGCCTTCTTCGACCGGGAGTTCGCCGCCGCCCTACGGGATCAAGGTAAGCGCGCTGACGTCCTCATCGCCAACAACGTGCTGGCGCACGTGCCAGATCTGAACGGTTTCGTGCGGGGGATTCACACCATCCTGAAGGATGACGGCATCGCAGTCATCGAGGTGCCCTACGTTGGTGACCTCATCGAGCGCTGCGAGTTCGACACCATCTACCACGAGCACCAGTGCTACTTCGCCGTGACGCCGCTCGTGACCTTGTTCCAGCGGCACGGCCTATCCCTCAACAGGGTGGAGCACCTCTCCATCCACGGCGGCTCCCTGCGGATCTACGTGGGTCGCGACCGCGACCCGGACGGCTCCGTGCAGGAATACCTGCGGGAGGAGGCGAAACGGGGGCTGTCGGACCTGGGTTCCTACCGCGACTTCGCCGCCAGGGCCGGGGATATCCGGTCGGAGCTCGTGGGCTTGCTCGGAAAGCTGAAGGCGGCGGGCAAGCGGGTGGCCGCCTACGGAGCCGCGGCCAAGGGCGTCATCCTTTTGACGTATGCAGGGATCGATAGTAGCGTCATCGACTTCGTGGTGGACCGCAACACCCACAAGCAGGGGCGCTACATGCCGGGCGTGAAGCTCCCGGTGAAGGAACCGGAGGAGCTGCTGGCCAGGATGCCGGACTACGTGCTGCTTCTGGCATGGAACTTCAAGGACGAGATCTTGCGACAGCAGGCGGAGTACCTGCGCCGGGGCGGGAGGTTCATTGAGCCGATACCGTACCCGAAGATCATCGAGTGATGGCTGCGCCCACATCCGCAGGCCCGAAGCTGAGCATCGGCCTCCCGGTGTACAACGGGGAGCGATACCTGCGCGAGGTGCTGGATGCGATCCTGGCCCAGACGTTTGAGGACTACGAGCTCGTGATCTCGGACAACGCATCGACGGATGGAACGGCGGAGATCTGTCAGGAGTACGCCGGGCGGGATAAGAGGATCCGGTACCTCCGGAACGAGAAGAACCTGGGCGCGGCGAAGAACTTCAGCCGAGTGTTCGAGCTGTCCACGGCCCCGTATTTCAAGTGGACGGCTTTCGATGACCTGATAGCGCCGGAGTTCTTGGAGCGCTGCTTGGAGACCGTGGTGGGCGACCCGGAAGCGGTGCTCGCCTACGCCCGGGCCAGGTATATCGACCACGAGGGCCGCATCATCGAGGGCGGAGAGGAAGGCCCGCTGCGGCACGTCGACTGGCGCCCCAAGGCCAGGGACCGCTTCAGACAGCTGTTGGACGGCTTCGGCGGTGACGGCGGCGCCTCGGCGCCGATGTTTATGTTCGGGGTGATCCGAGCGGACCTGCTCAGGCGTACGCGGCTATTCGGCGGTTACTTCGCTTCGGACTGCGTGCTGCTGTCGGAGCTAATTCTCCTCGGCAAGTTCATCGAGGTACCCGAGTACCTGCTGTTCATCAGGCTGCATCCGGGCTCGTCATCGTGGGCACCCAACTGGAGCCCCGAATCGCTCCAAGAGTTCTTGGACCCGGGGCCCAAGAGGCGCATTCCACTGACGCTAATGATGCGCAGGTTCTACTTAGAGTACTTCCGGGCGGTGGCGGGCTCCCCACTCAAGATTCGAGACAAGGCGACCCTCTTCCTCTACAACACGACTCTTCCGCTCAGGCGGTTGCGTAAGAAGCTGGGGACGAAACTGGCGCAAA
>DATDQG010000009.1:0-5618 GCA_035292365.1 Dehalococcoidia bacterium | reverse complement strand
GAGGCCGATGGCGGCGCCGTGGACGCGGAGGAAGCGGGCGGCGACGGCGTGAAAGGTGCCGAGGGTGAGGCCGGCGGCGTCCACGCCGAGGGCGCGCTCGACGCGGGTGCGCATCTCGCGGGCGGCCTTGTTGGTGAAGGTGACGGCTAGGATGCGCTGGGGCGGGACGCCCTGGCGGATGAGGTGGATGATGCGGTGGGTGAGGACGCGAGTTTTGCCGCTGCCCGGCCCGGCGACGATGAGCAAGGGGCCGCTGGGGATGAGGACCGCCTGGCGCTGGGCGGGGTTGAGGTCTGAGAGGGGGTCGGATTCGGGGGGCACGAGGTCAGTATAGCAGGGGAAGGATGAGGTTAGGTGGGGACTGAGTGGTCAGGTGTGGTCTATAGTTGAGTCGCCTAGGGGCTGGCTCTGACGATGGGCTGCGTTTGGTCAGGCACGGTGAGGAACGACGTGGAGACGACGAAAACAGCGGAACCAGGCCTAGCCGAAGAACGCCAAAGCCAGGGCTGGCTCTTGCCAGCCCTGGCTTTGGCCATCGTGGGGTTGGCGTACGTTCTCACATTCCGGGGGACCATGGGTTTCGCAGACGAAGCTTACTATTTTGCAGTCACACGCAGCATTGTCGAGCGACGAGTCTTGTCTATCGATGAATGGCGTTGGTTGCAGGAGCGCGTGCCGACGAGTCTCAGGGGGCCTGATGAGCATCTTTACTCGAGACTAGGGCTGGGACAGTCACTGGTCGCCATTCCCGGGTACTGGATTGGGCGAGGGTTGAGTCCTCTTGGGGAGGCAGCAGAGTTCGCAGACTACGTGCTAGGCCCGGCCTGGGCACTGAAGGGAGTCCTTGCGACATCGGTCATCATCTCTCTCGCGATGTTGGTGGCGACGGCTGGAATGGCGAGGGCGTTAGCGGCCCCTTGGGGGGTCACCGCTTGGATAGTACTTGCGACGGGGCTAGGCACAATGGCGTGGCCGTACGCGCTCACGAACTTCAGCGAGCCGCTCACGGGCGCCGCGCTCGTGTCATCGGCGGCGCTCAGTATCTATTCGGTCCGGACGGGACGCTGGGTTCTAGTCCCACTGGCTACGCTTTGCTTGGGGCTCGCCATCTTGGCGCGCCCGTTGACCGCGGTGGTGGTGCCGATCGTCTTTGGCTACCTCGCCTGGCATTGCGTGACCGGGGTCGCTCCTTGGCGAGGGCTTGTTTGCGGGGCCGCCGTGTTTGGCGGTGTGTGTCTGCTCATTCTCTGGTACAACATGGCGCGGTCCGGCTCGCCGCTGGACATGGGATACCACGGGCAATTGCTGAACTCGGCGTCCTTGCCAAGGGGGCTTGCAGGATTCCTGGTGTCGCCAGGTAAGGGGCTCTTTTGGTTCAACCCTGTGGCGTTGCTCGGCGTTGCCTGCCTGCCTCGGATGTTACGGCGAGCCCGCGTGGAAACGGTCTTTCTCGGGACGCTCGCGGGCGTGTATCTACTTGCCCACGCGTCTTGGCGGGCCTGGGAGGGTGGTTGGTGTTGGGGCCCGCGATTCTTACTGCCGATCGTCCCAATTCTGGTGGTGATGGGAATGCCCGTAATAGGGCGGTTGTCCGGCTGGACAAAGACTGCGATGGTGGCTGCTTCCTCGGTCACGCCGATGCTCGGAGCGATCGCCGATCCGTCTGAGGCGCTGAGGATTACCATCACCGAGCGTGGAGTACCGGCCGGCGAGTACGCTTGGTCCTTTACCTCTTCATACGTGGTTGTCCAATTGCAACGGGTCCTGGCTGGGCTGAGCGACGCTCCGCTGTTCCGCCAGCTGAGTGGAGCAGCGGTCCTGGCGTCGATGGTCGTCCTGGTCATTGTGGGGTGCTCAGTGGTCGCGCTGGCCAGCCGCTATGGAAAGTCAGACCGCGCCTGGAGGCTGCTGGCCACAAGTGCAGTCTGGGCGTTGGTGCTTGCGCTTGGCAGCGCGGTCTTCGTTCTGCCCGGTGTGGAGGTGGGAGGGCAGCCACCTTACACCGCAGCGGCCACGGCGATTAGGGAACGGGACCGTGAGCAGAGCGGCATCGTCTACTCGGGATACGAGGCGTTTTACGCGGGCTACTACCTCCTCAAGGACCGCCCTTACTTCGTGTTGCCTGAGGATTGGTACGAACGTCAAGATGCGCTGCGAGAACAGCTTGTCGCGTTTGCGGAGCGTGGCGCGCAGACGTGGGCCATTCTCGCCTACGCGCGCGATGAGCGCACTGGATTCGTGGAGGAGGCGCTGAAGGATCATCGTGTCCAGGTCCTGGACCAGTGGTTCGAGACGTTTCGACTGGCGCTGTTCGTGGACCCTGCCGCCGCCTATGATCACGCCGAAATGGTCGAGAGCGGCCTCGAATTCGGCAATGCGGTCGTCCTGGACTCGTATTCGCGGCTGCCCGCGGAACTGTGGGCACCAGGGGTTCTGCGTGTGGTGACCCGCTGGCACTCGCGCTCGGACCTAGGGCAAAGCAAGAACGTCTTTGTCCATCTTGTGCGAGACGACCTGAACCCTGTGCGCCAGGCCGATAAAGAGCTGCAGACCACTTACCACGCACGTGGACGAGATGATGAAGCGGCCGGCGCGTTCGTTGACGTAATAGACGTCTTCGTGGACCAGAGCGTGCCGTCGGGGCCATACCGCGTGCTCCTCGGCGTATACGAGACGCAGAGCAATACGCGGTTGGTACCCCTCGGTCGGGGAGTCGACTACATAGAATTGGGATGGCTTACGATCCAAGCAGGACAGTAGGCGAGATGATAAAGCCGATCGCGCCTGCCTGGCCGCGGCGTCTGAATGAGTGAAGCAGCCGGATAGCTGCGTGCCGCCGCCAGAAGACTACAGCGGCTTCTCGGCAATGCAGGCCACGAGATATCCGTGGCGACGGAGCCCAGGGACTTGTCGGTAGAGAAACGAAAACGGCTGCACCGCCCAATCGGTGATCGTAGCAAGTGGCGGCCAGAGACAGTATAGGAGCAGGTCCAGTAATCTGAGGGCGCCGGGCATGAACAGCAGCCCGGTAACGTCGCGCACGCTGAACCCGGCCTTCGCCAGCATCGAGGCGAGGGCGGTGGCTGTGTACGATGTCTCGTAGCCGTAAGGGTAGAGCCTCAGCCAGTTGAGCACCGTGACTAGGGCAGGGCGCAGGAAAGGGTCCAACTTGTTCGGCACCCCCACGATGGCGATCCCGCCCGGACGCAGCACGCGAAAGACCTCGGCAATGGCTTCCGCGGTCTGAGGAAAGTGCTCGACGGTGCCCATTGAGTAGACGGCATCGAAGGCATCCGCCTGAAACGGCAGATGACGGGTGTCGGCGACCGCAAAACGCGACGTCACGCGGCTCGCCTTGAACACACCGAGGGCTTCTCGGGCCGTTTCGGGAGCGATATCGACCCCGTAGGCGCAGGCGCCTCGGTTGGCTGCCCATAGAAGAATCCGAGTGTTGCGTGCTTCGTCCCAAAGATCGGTCTTCAGGATACGTTTGCCCGCGAGGTCACCGAAGTACTTGGAGAAGAGGAGCTCCTCGCACTCGCGATAGTAGCGTGTAGATGGTGCGTCGTGGTGGTCTGGGACGTCACGGAAGACCATGCTCCAGCGAGCGCTCGCGCCGTGGCCTTCATGCGCATTGCCGAGCCATGTCATGCTCGGGGGCGACTTGAGGCGAAATGAAGGGGCATGATCTTGCCACGCCACGTGGCGATGGGCCGTTGTCTGCTAACCGTCAGAGTCGCCGCCTGTTGCCAAACGTCGGCGGCGAGCTGATAGGCGGGTCGTCCCTCGCGCAGAGCCGACAAGAACGTGGCAACGACTTCCGGGATGTCCACTTGTCCGACCTCGGGATTGATGAGCAGGCTGAGCCGCACGGTACCGTCCTCTTGTTCCTCCTCCACCAACTGGTAGTCGACCGACGAGCCACCAAACCTGGCCGGAAGGACCTGCTCGAGGATGCGCAGTAGGTCTATGCCGAGGACGTTCATCCCCTGGGTGGTGAGCTTGCTGAAGCTGCGGACGTGGTGGATGTGCGTGGTGAGGCCCACCTCCTCGAGGAAGCAGCCGCAGGTGCGCTGCTCGACCTCACCGCAATCGTCGGTCTCCACGTTCAGCATAACCTTTGGCGCGAGTGAGTGAAGAGACGTGTACAGGAACGGCTCGACGATCATGCCGTTGTGCTCGCGATGGTGGCGAATGAGAGCCACTTGGTCCGTGAACAAGTGCATATCGTCAGGACGGCTAGGAGAAGCGCAGCTCCCAGCCACGCCACCACCCATCTCCGAGATGCCATACGCCTGCAATAGGCGCGCGCCGCTCGATGCGAGCTCGGCGGCGCGTGTGTCAGTAAGGGGCTCCCCGCCGATGTAGAAGATGGCGCCGTCGAGGTCCAGATGCTCTCGCTGGGCGGCTTTGACGACCTCGAGCGCAAGGCTGACACGGGTGCGTAGCAGGGCGGCGCCGGATCGCGCGACCGTCGCGGACACCCAGCGGGCCACATGTTCAGGGCGGTCCACCGGCACATGCTGCGGTACCGGGAAGGACCGGCCAAGCAAGCGACCCAACAAAAGGAAGCCAGCCAAGCCGCTCAAGCCGAGGGCCGGCAGAGGCGACCGGACCGGCTCGGTAGGAGAGAACCACCGCTCGGGCGGCGCCAGGCCTATCTTGGAGCCATACAAGAGGTATTTTAAGGCCGTCGTGTCCGGCAGCACGGGTATCCACATAGCCTCGGGCACGCCGAGGATTCCGTGCGCGGCGAAGATGAGCGCCTTCTTCGTGCTCAGGTAGGCCGTAAACTGGAGGTCCATCGGGGAGGAGGTGCTAGGGCCGACCGTACCGCCGCTGCGCGCGGTGACCGTGGCACGCACCAAGGGGTTATTGAAGTCACTTTCGTGGAACAGGAAGGTCTTTCCACCCCGCACGGTCTCCTTCTTCCCTTTGAACTCTTCATAAGTGAGGTAGATGCCTGCCTCCCGGAGTCGTTCCAGTGTCCCATCGAGCCCGTCGGTGCGAAGGATGGCCGCAACGTCTCCCAGCTCGCAGCCGGCCAGGTCGAACAGCAGGCGGTAGGGGCTAGCTGGATGACGGAAAATGAGGCGCTCGACGTTGTCGAGGAAGTGATCCTCCCGCCGCGCGAGGCGCTCACGCACCATTTGCACGCATTGCTCCAGAGTGAACGGGTGTCGGACAAGGCTTCGCAGTCCCCAGGCGAGCCTTGCCGCGGAGCGGATATTGGCGAAGATGCTCATCGCTGTCCTTCCTTTGCGTGATCTTGATTGGGGTGGGCCCATGCGCCCGGCGGCCGCGGCCCCCCGACCGACCGATTGCCGTTGTGTCGGGCACTGAGGACCTGCGCTCGGTATCGCCGCGTGGGGTGAGGCGGGCACGGTTTCGCTGGGATCGTGGGGTTGGGCTTGCGTGTGGGCGAGACCAGCGTGACGATGAGCAGCGGGGCGCGATCGTCGGCGATGGCCGCTAGGCTGCGGAGCCGCACGCTCGTTCTACATCCGCTCCGGCGCCGATAAGCCCATGAGGTCGAGGACCTTGGCGAGAGCGTAGCGCGAGGCAAGGGTGAGTTTGAGGCGGGCAGCGGTCAGGGCTGGGTCCACAGGAACATCCGG
>DATDQG010000008.1:0-4111 GCA_035292365.1 Dehalococcoidia bacterium | reverse complement strand
GCTCAGGTCTGGGGCCCTGAATACGTGGACTGCCGGCACTACCTTCGCCTGTACATACGGTATCTCCGTTCCAAACTGGAAGACGATCCCCGAGACCCCAGGCTGATTCTTACCGAATGGGGTGTCGGCTACCGCTTCCAGGCAGACCCGGCCTAGCTCAGACCCTTCTCGCATCACCCACCCGCAGCGGGCGCACCTCCATACGTTTCTAACGAAATTCTTTTTCTTTTTTATTTGGATTCTTATTGACCGGAGGGTATCTTTGGCCCACGGCGCTCGAAGCTGACCGTGCCAACGAGTGAGGTAGTACTGCATGCATCGTGTCCTGGTCGTGGCCGAAAAAGCGGCTGACGCTGACGGCTTGGCCTTCCGGCTGGGCGTGGTTGGTTTCGAGGCCACCGCGAGCGCTGGCGAGACCACCCTTGCCCTAAGGCAACTTTTCGCTTTCAAGCCCGATGTGATCGTTTTCAATTGTTCCGCCGGCGACCGCCAGCGCGAGCTGTTTCGCCTTCTGGAGACCGTCTCAGATCTTCCCGTCGTGGTCCTCGGCGCTGGAGGCGACGAGGACGAGGTCGTATGGTACCTGGATGCGGGCGCCGCAGATTATGTGGTGCGACCTGTGAGCCCGGCCCACCTCTCGGCACGCCTGCGGGTGGTGCTTCGCCATGCCGCCCGGGACATACCGGGAGGAATCATCCAAGTAGGAGACTTGGAGGTCGACCTCGATCGTCACGAGGTGCGACGTAACGGGCGGGTGGTACGAGTGACGCCGACGGAGTTCCAACTGCTGCGAGTTCTGGCAGAGCGGGCTGGTCAGCCCTGCTCCCACCGGATGTTGCTGGAGCGCGTCTGGGGCGACGACTTCGCCGCCTGCACACACTACTTGAGCCTGTACATCGGCTATCTGCGGCGAAAACTTGAGGATGATCCAAAGCATCCGCGCCTGCTGGTCACCCACTGGGGTGTGGGCTACCGCCTGCGGGAAGCGCCCGGCAAACGCGGACTTCAGGCGCAGCAGCGGACA
This sequence comes from Dehalococcoidia bacterium, assembly GCA_035292365.1. GTDB lineage: Bacteria > Chloroflexota > Dehalococcoidia > DATDQG01 > DATDQG01 > DATDQG01. The sequence continues at coordinate 3,087 of DATDQG010000008.1, read as the reverse complement.
AGGATGGCTACCTCTTGAAAGCCCCGCCAAAGCAGATCCTATTCGTCGCCCTCAAGGCGAGGGAGGCGGGCTCGGTGATGACGCCGCTGCGGACTGCGGGACATCTCGTTTCCCTAATTGAGGAGATCGAATCTGCGGGACCGTTCCTCGCCTCGCACGCGTTCGACCAGGCGGTGCTTCCCGCGCACGTGCTGGAATCCCTCCTGAGGCAGCGCGCGCTGTGGGAGGCGTCTGACGGCGAGGCTTGGCGCAGCTCAACGGCAGGCTTGGCTCACGACCTCCGTTACCTCTTGAACGCCCTGCGACAGGGCATCGAGGAACTGGGCGAGGAGCGCCAACCCCGCCCGGGCGCCGGCGAGAGGCTGAACGAGGTTTGCGGTCGGATATCCACCCTCTCGGGATTTCTCAGCGAACTGATACTCGAGCTCGACCGCGACGCCGACGAAGAACTGCGCACAACCATGGTCGACCTGGAGGAGGTCATTGAGGCAGCGTCCGTGACTGTGTACTCGGACGCTTCCGAAAAGGGGCAGCGGCTGGTCATTGACGTCGATGAGGAGGTGACGCACATCCGCGCCGACCGCACCAAGTTGAAGCGGGTGCTCGCGAACCTCCTGGACTATGCGGTCCGCCAGACGCCACCTCTGGGTATGGTGACGGTTCGCGCCGTGCCTGTGCAGGACGAGTGCGTCATCGCCGTCCTCGACGAAGGTGAGGGCATTACTTCCTCCGAGCTGCGGCGCCTGTTCAGCCCGCCACTCGGGGTGGTTGGCGGCGCTGGGACGGGTCTGCCCCAGGTCAAACGGATGGTAGAGCAGCACGGAGGCCGGGTCTGGGTAGAGAGCCAGAAGGACTCCGGCACGACCGTATTCGTGTCGTTCCCTCGAGTTCTTACGGCCCGCGGCGGCAGGCCTCGGGTCCGTCCATAAAGCAGTGGCTAGGTGCATTTTCGGGTGTTTAGACCGATTCTCTTTGCGGCGCTGGCAGGCATCGCCTTCGGCTCCCTCTGGCCCCCGGCAAGAGCCGATCTCGAAGGGCCCCTTACGGTCCGGATCGATTCCCTGAGCCTGAGCCAGTTTCCACAAGTTCAGTCTACAGTGACGGTTCTCGACCCGACGGGGAACCCCGTTGTCGGGCTACCGCCCGAGGCTTTCCAGGCCAGCGCTGAGGGCGAAGCCCTGCCGGTACGGGGGGTGGCGAGCGCCACCGACCAGGGCCTCGGCATCGGCATCGTCCTCGCGATCGATCTCAGTGGGAGCATGGGGGGCCAGCCACTGGCGGAGGCCAAGCAAGCAGCGAAGGCCCTCATAGACCAACTGGGGCCGTCTGACCAGGTGGCGATCCTGGCCTTTGACGATACCGTACGGGTCGTTCAGCAATTCGCCCAGGATCGGCAGATCCTGACGGGGGCGATCGATAACCTGGCGACGGGAGGGAACACCGCCCTCTACGAGGCTGTCGCGCGCAGCGTCGAGCTGGCGGCCCAGAACGGGTCGCCTCGACGGGTAGTGGTGCTGCTATCCGATGGACGTGACGAAGGCACGCAGAGCGGCTTCGATCAGTCCGCGTCACTGGCCGCTGCGAAGAAGGCGGGTGTGCCCGTCTTCGCGATCGGGCTGGGTGGCCGGATTGAGCAGGCCTATTTGGAGGAGTTGGTGCGGACGGCTCCAGGTCAGTTGATGCTGGCGCCAGAGCCGGAGGGCCTCACAGGCCTCTACCAAACAATAGGCGCGATCCTCCGCCACCAGTACGTTCTAACGTTCGATGCGAGCTCTCTTCCCCTGGGTGGCACGTTGTCTCTGCTGGTCACGGTCAGCGCTGCGGGCGCCCTCGGTGTGGGGGAGACAGCCCTGCAGATGCCTCCGCCCCCGCCCCAGCCCACGGCCGTTGAGCCTGCGCCGGTTGCGCCCGCCCCAGAGCGACCAACGGCGAAGGAGGAGACGGGATCAAGCCCCCTGATATTCCTCCTGCCAGCCGGGGCCGGCCTCGCCCTGGCGGTTCTGGTGGGGCTGTGGTGGAGGCGGCGCCGCAGGCGGCCTCCTCCTCCCGAGCCGGACTTAGAACGCCTGGGGCTACCCCAGGAGGCGCCTTCGGCGCCACAGTTCTCCCTCGCAGCCGAGCCGGATGTGCGGTCCGAGGCCCCCGCGGCATGGCTGCAACTGATCACCTCGTCGAGTGATCAGCAATATTCGCTGGGCGAAGAGCCCGTGACTATCGGCTATAGCTCCGACTGCGCCATACGCCTGCCGAACGGCGCCGCCGGGCGCACGGAAAGAGTGCGGGTGTGGCGACGAGAGGGCCACTACATACTTCACAACCTGTCGCGCAACGGCAGCGTATCGGTGGCAGGCCGGCCCGCCGTCTGGGCGGTGCTGGAGCACGGCGATGAGATCCAGTTGGGGCCGTGCCGGCTGGTCTTCATGCTTCGGGCCGCCCATACCGGAGAGCGCTAGAGCCCCATTCTAACAATTTTCTATAGGCTCTCTTGCACCTTCGCCGCCGCCGGCCGCCTACGATAGCCACAAACCCGCGAAGCGGGATTCTGCCTGCTGGGAAAGGGGGTGAGGTCTCTCCAATAACGGCAGCAACGCTCATTGACGGGTAGGTTCGCCCATTCATCTGATCAAGGAGGAAACAATGTTGTCAGCAATACAGTACGCCCACGCTTGGGTGGTCAGTCACCTGCGCGACGAGCGCGGCCAGGACCTCATCGAGTACGCCCTCCTGGGCGGCTTGGTCGCCATAGCGCTCATGGCGGCCGCTCTGCTGCTGAGCCCGGCGATTACTAGCATGGCTACCGGGATCGGCCGCTGCATCGACTTCACCGATGTGGGGTCAGTCTGCAACCCGGGCCCTTAACGCGGGGTCACTGAATCGATGCAAGGGCTAAGACGGTGGCAGCGGCGGCTGCCGCTGCCACCGTCACACCCGCAGTGGACGGTACGGTGAGACGAATACGAAACGGCTGGAGGAACGGAGAGCGTGGGCAGGCGCTCATAGAGATGGCGCTTGTCCTGCCCCTGATCTTCGTTTTCATCCTCGTCATGGTTGACTTTGGCATCGCTCTGGACCGGCGGGAGGTGCTCC
>DATDQG010000007.1:0-2738 GCA_035292365.1 Dehalococcoidia bacterium | reverse complement strand
CGAAGCGCCGGTGCCGAGGGGACCCAATCCGATGCCGGCTTACCGACCCGCTGAGTCCAAATTGCCATGACGATGAGAGGAACGGTATACAAGAGAAAGATTCCCCTGGTAAGAGTGCCTGCACCCAAGAGCAGACCAGTCCCTATGCCGAGGGCGACGATGCCCTGAACGCGGCCCTCCCGCATTGCCCAAAGCCACCGAACCGTGACCGCGACCGTTGCCATCAGGAGAAAGGTAAAGAGCGTCTCGCTCAAGAGCCGACCCGTGGCGGCTCCCGTCCCGAAATTCACGCTGATGAGGAGGGCAGCCAGGAGACCCGGAGCCCGCCCGAAGAGCCATCGGCCGATCAGATAGGTGAGGGCCACAGTCCCGACATCCAATGTTGCCTGGAGAAAACGGACCCCCTGCACCGCTCCCCCGCTGAGGGCGTAGCCTGCGGCGACGAACGCGGGGTAGAGGGGCGGTCGAAAAGAGGTGGGTTCCCCCCGAGCGTTGACGTACCCCCGACCGTCGATCAGAGAGTGCGCGAGGCGATCGTAATCGACCTCATCCCCAGTGAGCGCTGGCAACCAGAGAAGGACGAGCAGAAAACGGAGGGCCGCTGCCAGGGTCAGCACCCCCAGAAGATCATATCGACGCATAGAGCTCCTCGACTTGGCGTGGCATGAGACGCGTCGAGGCCAATGTTCACGGTTTGGCAACCGCCACAATGCGCGTCTGCCAGCTGCTGGGTGGTTTTTCCCCCGGCATCTCGATGAAGTAGATAAGGCGGAGGAGGCGGTACCAGACCCAGCGAACGAGACGGTATGACAGGTGCCTTGGCGTCCACTTCACGGGCCACTTCTCCCGGACGAAGCGCACCTCCTGGAAGTCCGCCATCAGCAGTACCTGTCGAAGGCTCAACTCTGTGAAGACCAGCCGATGCGTGAAGTCGTTATAGCGGTAGAAGGCCGTAGTGAGCCCGGCCGCCTGAGGCACATTGACCACCAGGCTCCCGCCATCGTCTACTCCGACTCGCAAGGTTCGCAGGAAGCTCACTGTTTGGTCCTTCCGGATGTGTTCGAGTACGTCATTGAGAGTGATGACCTGGTAATGCCCGCGCCGCTGCTCCAGAAAATCTGCGACATCACCAACATGCACGGGCAAGGACACACGTCTTCGCGCCCGCTCGGCCTGCTGCGCCGAGACTTCGATCCCCTCTGCGTGAATATAGCCAGAGATCTCCAGAAATCGCAGGAAATGCCCGGCACCACAGCCCACGTCCAATATTGGTGCACTCCGATCGGATGGAAGACAGTCGTGGTAATACTCGCCGAAGCCGCGAGCTATGAGCTCAAAGTCCTTCCCTCGGAGCGTTTGGTCAAAACACGTCTCGCTGTACCGGTCAAACTCCCCGTGGGACATCAACATCCCTCTCTGCTGCTGGAATATTCCTCACGCCCTCGCCTCAGCCCTCCAGGATCGTTTGCATAACGCCAGTGAAGCCTCACGCGGCACGGGCCGAGGGGGCGTGGCGTCCAGAGAGCTGCGCGCCACTAGGGCCTTCCCTCGGCCGCCTCCTGCAGACGGCGCAGCCACAGCTCCAATACCAAGAGGGCGTACAAATCCTGACGCGGGACATCGCCCAGCGGGCGGTGGCGTTGGAGGTCCAGCGCGCGCCGATCCACAAAATCCGCCAGCCGCGCCTCGGGCGCCAGACACACGGCGTCAAAGATTGGGAAGAAGTGGTGGCCCAGCCAGTCATTCAGCGGCACACAGAACCCCTGCTTGGGGCGCTTCAGAATGCTCGGAGGCAGGAGGGGGCCCGCCACATCGCGCAACAGTCGCTTGCCCTCCAGCGGCCACGGGCTCACCAGCCAGGCCGGCGGCAACGACAGCGCAAACTCCACCAGATCATGATCCAGCAACGGGACGCGAACCTCGAGCCCATGGGCCATGCTCATGCGGTCCACCTTCGTCAGCATGTCGTCCGGCAAGGACGTCGCGATATCCATCCACAGCGCACGAGGCACGGGATGCCAATCCGTGGCTTGCCGTATTGCTGTGGCTGGGACCTCTCGCAGTCGCTGCTCGTCCTCGGCATGGTGGGACGTTCCGAAGAGGGCTGCACGTTCCTGGGCCGTGCTGATCTGCCGTTCGGCCACGAAACGTTCGGCGTCCGGCAGCGAGGCCAAGGCCAGCATCGTCGGCAGCGCGTTGCGCCGACCAGAACGCCAGGGGGGGATGCGTCGCAGCACCCCGGCAACGCGTCCCGGCCTGGGAAGGGTTGCCTGCAAGGCGGCAACACGATACCGCCCCGTATAGCCGCCAAAGACCTCGTCTCCGCCATCCCCCGAGAGCACAACCTTGGCCACCTCCCGGGCATGCCGACAGACGGCAAAGGTCGGGAGAGCGGAGGAATCCGCGAAAGGCTCGTCCATGCAGGCTACCGCCTGAGACAAAAGCGCCACGGGATCGAGGTGCAGCATCACCTCGTGATGCTTCGTGCCCAGATGCGAGGCCACGGACCTGGCGATAGGCGCTTCGTCGAGACCGGAATCCGGAAAGGACACGCAGAACGTTTCCATCTTGGCGTGACGCTGGGCCATCGCAACCACGGTGGACGAATCCACCCCGCCAGACAGGAAGGCGGCCACGGGAACGTCGGAGACCAAATGCGCCTGCACGCTCGCGTCGAGCCGCTGGGCCAGGGCTTCGGCGGCGTGCGCACGGCCTGACGGCACGGGCACGGACTGAGG
>DATDQG010000006.1:0-5718 GCA_035292365.1 Dehalococcoidia bacterium | reverse complement strand
CGCGCGCGCCCGCAGCAGACGCCCCTCCTGAAGGATGCCGACACACATCGCATTGACGAGGGGGTTGTGCGTGTAGCCAGGCTCGAAGTATATCTCGCCCGCCACCGTCGGCAGGCCCAAACAGTTGCCGTAGCCGCCGATCCCGCCCACCACGCCGCCGAAGAGATAGCGGTTGCGCGCTTCCGACAGCGGCCCGAAGCGGAGCGAGTCCAGCAGGGCGATCGGCCGCGCTCCCATGGCGAAGATATCCCGTACGATGCCCCCGACCCCGGTCGCCGCCCCCTGGTACGGCTCGATGGCCGATGGATGGTTATGCGATTCGATCTTCATCACCAACGCAAGGCCCTCCCCCAGGTCCACCACGCCTGCGTTCTCCTCGCCCGGGGCCACGAGAAGCCTCTTGCCCTCAACCTGATTCGGGAACAGGCGGAGGAGCGGCTTGCTGTTCTTGTAGCCACAGTGCTCGCTCCAGAGAGCGCCGAACATCCCCAGCTCCACCTCGTTGGGTTCGCGACCAAGGCGCCGCACGATGAGGTCGTACTCGTCCTGCGAGAGGGCAAGGGCCTCGAGCAAACGAACGTCAGGGCGCATAGGAACGATCACCCCCGCTCGTAGATCGAGACGTGGCTGCCGCTTGTGGCGGTGAACCGCTCGCCTTTCCAGCCACCCCAGCGCTCGCGCAGCCGCAAGCCCACTAGCTGCGCCATCAGATCCAACTCCGCCGGCCAGGCGTACCGGAGCTGGACGGGGTAAAGCCGCACGCCGGACTCGCTGATAAGCAAGTGCTGCGAGGTGACCCGCTGGGACACTGGATCGTGGCGACTCACGTCCAGCCCAACAGAATCCGCCTCCACCCGCGTCACCGACGTGCTCTGTCCCCGCACGTGGCGCGTCTGGTCTGGCACAAACGCCTCGATCACGAAGACGCCGTCCGCCGCAAGGTGCTTACTCACGTTACGGAAACAGCGGACCTGCTCCTCCTGCGAGAGCAGACCGAAGAAGGTGTTGAAGACCACGAAAACGACTGAGAACTCACCTTCCACGCCCATGTCCGCGAAGTCGCCAATAGTCACCGGGATGCGCTCCCCACCGGGTTTCGCCCGCAGTTTCGTCGCCATCTGCGCTGACGAGTCGATGCCCTGTACCTCGATGCCACGCGCCTGCAGCGGCAGCGCGATCCTGCCCGTGCCGATGCCCAGCTCAAGGGCACGGCCACCACGGGCGAGGCCAGCCAACGCCGTCGCTATCTCCTCCGCCTGCTCGCCGAACCGCTCCGCGTACAGCTCGTCATACACATCGGCGATGCGCTCCCCATACGTCTCCGGCCCGTAGTCGCTCATGCCTTAGTCCGGCGCTTCCACGACGGCGGCGGGCCGCACCCATAGCTTGCTCGCCAACGTCAGGCCAATCGCGACCGGCCCCGCCTCGCCCCGCTGCACGGTCATGGTCCCATTGAACGGCGTCACCTCAAGGATATGCAGGACAGCGCCGGGGAGCAGCCCCCGCGCGTAGAGGAAGTCCATCGCCGGCTGATCGTCCTCCACCTCGTCGGTCACGTGGTTCAGCACGACGAGTTGGTCGGCCTGTGCCTCGGCCAGGCGACTGATCCCCGCTGGGAAGCCCGGCCCGTTGCCTGGGATCGGGTTGCCGTGAGGGCAGGTGGAGGGATGGTGCAACAGGCTGGAGATGCGCTCCTCGAGGTCGGGGTTCAGGGCGTGTTCCAGCCTGTGAGCCGCCTCGTGGCAGCGGTGCCACTCCAAGCCCAGCACCTCCATGAGGAAGCACTCGGAGAGGCGATGACGCCGGACCATGTCGCGTGCCATGGCGCGCCCGCGCTCGGTGAGCTCGACCTGCCTCCGCTGCACGTACGTGATCAACCCGTCGCGCGCCATGCGACGGAACATACCGGTGACTGATGGCGGCGACACACCGAGCCGCTGCGCCAGACGGCCCGCCAAGGGCGGCGTCCCCTCCTCTTCCATGCTGTACATGGCAAGGAGGTAGTTCTCCACCGTGACCTGTGCCAGCTCGCTGGGCATCCGCTTCAGTATAAGCTGCTGCCGGGGTTTTGGCAGCAATCCCAAACCCCACTCGACGGCGAAGGCCGTTTGCTGTATACTCCACTGCGGCGCGATTTAGGGTCTACTAACTAATGCTATTAGTGAGGCACAACTATGCAACTGGTGCAAGTTTTGGTGCTGGGCGCTATCGCCGGCTTCACCATCTATCTCGGTCTACCGCTGGCGCGAATTCGCGGGCTCTCCCAGAGCGTTCGCGGCGTCCTCTCCATGTTCGCCACCGGCATCATTCTCTTCCTGCTTTTCGAGATCTTGGAACACGCCTTGGAGCCGACCGAGCACGCGTTGGAGGAACTGTTTGAGGAAGGAGCCGCAACCGGCGAGGCAGCGCTCCTCGTGTTCATGGTTGCCAGTGGCCTGGCGTTAGGCCTGCTGGGTCTGGCCATCATCGAAAGCCGTTTTCTGCGTTCAGAGCCTGGGGCGCCATCCTTACAGCACCAGCGCCAGCTCGCCCTCATGATCGCCTCGGGCATCGGCTTCCATAACTTCAGCGAGGGCTTGGCCATTGGGCAGTCCTACGCCGCCGGCGAGACCAGTTTGGCGCTGCTCCTCATCATTGGCTTCGGGCTCCACAACGCCACCGAGGGCTTCGGCATCGCCGGCCCGCTCACGGGCGAGCAACCCTCATGGCGATTTCTCGGACTCGCTGGCCTTATCGGCGGCGGCCCTACGTTTCTCGGCACGCTTCTCGGTCAGGCCATCGTTTCAGAGCCGCTCTCGGTGCTCTTTCTCAGCTTGGCCGCCGGTGCGCTCATCTACGTCATCCGCGAGCTCCTCAACGCGACGCGCCGTCAGGCTGGTGCTATGACCCTCATGACCGCTCTGCTGGCCGGTTTCCTTTTCACTTTCGCCACCGAGCTTGTGCTGGAAATAGCCGGCGGCTAGAGCAGCGTCACCGAAGCGGCAGATCCTGCCACGACTGCCCCGAGTAGCCCCCGGCGCTATCTGACTGCCAGCGACGCTCGCCTATCGAAGAGCTCCCCCAAACAGACGACGCCATTCGGAGTAAGCCTATGATAGAGGACCGCAAAGCTCCAGCTGACGGTGCCGTAGCAGCGCCGAGAGCGGTCCTCAGTTGGCTGGAAGTCGCGATTGCGGTAGCATCGAGGGCGGAGGGGTTCGCCTATCCCCGGCGCATGCTCGACGACTGGGATGCCTTCAATGCCAATTGGCTTCTCTTCGTGAGCAGTCTGCCCTATCGCGCGATGGCCCAGCAGTTGGTCCAGCGCTTCCCGTATCTCGCGGGCGACTCCTCTTGAAGGATCATCATAAACTCGCAGGAGGAGCTATGAGCCAGTCAACCACGGAGCTCGGCGCGGGAGAGCTAATCTACCGCATCCTTGCGGGAGAACGTGATTTCACAGCAACCCGCATCGCCCCTGGGAAAGCGCTTGACGAGGAAGATGCATATGCACAGCTCCTTGCCTACCTGCGCAAACAGGACCTACGCGCCTCGCCTGTCATTGCCGAACGCGCGGACTGGCGTGGTCTCAAGGCGCACGGCCTCTTTCTGCAGTCGGGGCGATTCGCCGGGGCCGACCTTAGCGGCGCGGACCTGAGCGGCGCGGACCTCCGCAGGTCCGATTTCACCGGCGCGACGTTTGAAGGAGCGCACCTGAACGAGGCCGAACTCACCCATTCAAGATTCATCGAAGCCAACTTCAGCCATGCCCAGCTCCGAAGCGCCGATTTCTACGAGGCCAATCTGACGGGCGCCATCCTGCGCGGCGCCGATCTCTCCGGCGCATTCCTCGTCCGTTTGTCGTTGCAGGGCGCGGACCTCACCGAGGCGACCCTGTCCGGCGCTGACATGTACCGCGTCGACCTTCGAGGCGTCATCGGGATGGAAACCGCCCGCGACCTCGCCCGCGCCCGCCTGCACCGCGCCATCGTGACGGCCCGGGAGAGCGATATCGTCGAGGCAGCGCTGCACCGCCTCCCGCTCTTTGACCTCAGGGACGAATGACGCGATTTCAGAGATAGCGTCGCCCAGCGGGCTCTCGGTCGCTCCCGCCGCTCATTCTGGGGATGGTGGTGCTCATGGACCTCTCCAGCGCCTGGCTCCGACGGCGATATTTGGTGGGGGCGTGAGGCACTACATGTTCAGCAGGCCGGCTTGACCCTCCCCTTGGGGAATAGTGTAACCTGCGGGCAGAGTGCAGGGAGGCGGCCGATGACTGGCACGATTGGCGAAGTCGCCCGTAGCACGGGCTTGACCATCAAAGCCATCCGCTACTATGAGGCTGAAGGTCTGTTGCCTAAGCTTCATCGAACACCTGCGGGCTACCGGCTTTTCTCGCAACAAGAGGTCCGCTGGCTTTCCTTGCTCCGCAAGGCGCGTGAACTGGGCCTGCCATTGGGCGAGCTTCGCCCGCTCGCGCAGCGACTTACCAATGCTACCTGTGGCGACATAGAGCGCCACCTGCGAACGCTCATCCTCGAAAAGCAAAAGGAGATCAAAAGCGAGCTGAATCGCCTTTCAGACCTCAAGACTCAGTTGGAACAGATATCAGCTCGCCTCGAAACAGTGGAACCATGTGATTGCCACCTCAGCGACTGTGATCCAGACACTTGCGTCGTGGTAGGGCTTGACTCTCCCCTTAGGTCATGACCTAGCCTCGCTTCAAACAAGATAAAGGAGGTGAGAGCATGGCAAAGAGCAAGCGCAGCGCACCTGCGAAGGTGGTCCAGCCACTGCCGATCGTGGCTTGTGACTGCCCACCCTGCCCTGACTGTTGCTAAGGGCAGTGAAACTAGGGAGGGCTCCTTGTGAGAGCCCTCCCGCTATTAGAGACCTCTTTCTTAGAAGCTAGGCCGCCACCGTCACCTTCGCGATGATCTCCCGCTCCTCGAGGACTGCTTCCCCACGGGCCCTCAGTGCCTGAACCCATAGAGCGATGGCATCCTTTGTCATCTCTAGGGCTTCCTCCACCGTCTCGCCCTGCGAGCCGCACCCTGGCAGCGCCGGGACCTCGGTCCAGTAGCCTCCTGTCTCGTCAGGGTGGACAACAACAGTGTATTCGCGCATAAAGCCTCCCCTTCTGCCCATGCTTGCCATCCCGCGTGCGGCGTTCGAACCTCGGCATCATAACAAAGTGAGAACGCGAGGTTCATAGACAGCCTCTTCGGCCCATGCTAGCCTCGCACGCATGCAGCAGACCACGCTCACGGCCGGCGCTCATTTGCACGCTGGCGCGCGCCAAGCAGGGCCAAGCGACAGGTTTGCCGCCCTCGCCCTCTTCCTTCTGACCATCGTCACTCGCCTCCCATTCCTCACCCACCTGCTCTTCAACTGGGACGCCGCCAACTTCGCCTTCGCGTTAGACGGCTTCGACGTCACCCAGCACCGGCCCCATCCGCCCGGTTACCCCCTCTTCGTCCTCACCGGCTGGCTCCTACGGCTCGTGGTCCACGACGCCAATCTGGCCCTGGTCCTCGTCAGCATGACCCTGAGCGCCGCCGCGGTCGCCGCCACCTATTGGGCTGGCAGCCGCCTGTTCTCGCGGTCCGTCGGGCTGGCGGCGGCGCTGTTGCTGCTCACCAGCGTCACCTTCTGGACGTACGGAGCGGTGGCGCTCGCCTACCCCGCACTCGCCCTTGCCGGCGCCCTCGCCCTCGGCCTGACCGCACCCCCCATGCG
>DATDQG010000005.1:0-18484 GCA_035292365.1 Dehalococcoidia bacterium | reverse complement strand
GCTATCATGCCCATTCGTCTCATAGTCACCATGACCGCTGCCCCGGGGAAGGGCGCCGAGCTCGCCCGCGCGATGGCGCCGCGCCTCGCCGAGGTGCGGCAGGAGCCCGGCTGCCAGCAGTACGACCTGTTCCAGGACACGGAGCGCCCCGATACGCTCGTCCTGCTTGAGCAGTGGGTCGATCAGGCTACCCTTGATGCGCACTCTGAGCGGAACCGCGCCCGCGGCCCCTCAGCGAGCGCGGACTTACGCGGCGGCCCTTCGAAGATGGAGCGCTTCACCTTCGAGCCATAGGCGCACGGCCACCTTGCCCTTATGGCTATCAAGGCGCTGGCGCCGATCAAACGTCGCCCCGGCCACCGGGCCCTCGGTTTACGCCCTAGTCAGCATGGCCTAAGATTGCCCCACAAGCCGTTCCTGAACCAAGAAAGGATTTGGCCATGCCCACAGTTGAAGCCGATTTCCAGGAGCGCAAGCGCATCGTCTTCACGGCGCGTGGGCGGTCGCAGGTGAACGTCCGAGAGACGCTGAACGACGGACCCATCGGCTTCTCGTCCATGGAGCTGCTGCTCATCGCCCTCGGCAACTGCAGCCTCGGTACGCTGCTTAATCACGCGCTGCTCAAGGATGTGCCGGTGCACAGAGCGCATGCCACGCTCGAAGGCGACCAGGCCCGCGACCCCTCGCGCATGGGCAAGATAAAGCTGGTGATCGACCTAGAGGTAGAGGACCCGGCGATGCTGGCGCGGCAAGATACGCTGGAGCGGGCGGCCGACTCTTGCCCGGTGGGCAACACGCTGCGCTTCAGCCCTGAGATCGAGGTCGAGCTGCATATGTCCGCCGTCCCGGCGGCAGTGCCGGTGTGAGGCGCGAGACGCCAGCCACAAGGCTGAGGCATCGGTTGAGGCCAGACCACGTGCCTTGGCCTTTAGGTTAGTGCGCAGAACAGTCCGCAACGTGCAAAATCAGAAGGGGGGGAATCCGTTACTATGGGAAAGCTTGATGGGAGAGTCGCGTTCGTGACAGGGGCCAGCCGGGGAATCGGCAAGGCCATCGCCGTCCTTTTCGCCGCCGAGGGCGCCAAGGTCGCGTTGGTCGCTCGCACCCTCAAAGAAGGGGACCACGCAGCCGGCCTGGAGGGGTCGCTTTCGTCAACAGCGGAAGAAATCCAGAAGGCGGGCGGGACCGGCCTGATCGTCCAAGCGGACCTTTCCCTGGAAGAGCAGTGCGAACAGGCGGTGCAGGAGACCCGGGAGGCCCTCGGTCCCATCGATATTCTTGTGAACGACGCGGCGCTCAACTACTACATCCCCATCAAGGACTACCCCACGAGTCGTTGGATGCGCGCTTTCGCCGTGAATGTGCATGCGCCGTTCATCTTGACCAAGCTGGTGCTGCCCGACATGATCGCCAAGGGAAGCGGCGCGATCATCAACATCTCCTCCAGCGCAGCCATCGGCCCGGGGCGGGCTCCTTACACCGGTTCCGGCGGAGGCGGGACGATGTACGGCATCACCAAGGCCGCACTCGAGCGCTTCACGCAGGGACTCGCCCAGGAGGTCTACGCGAACGGCGTGACCGTCGCCTGTCTCGCACCTTCACAAGTTGTGCCGACGCCTGGGACCGTCTACTTCCGCATGGTCTCCAGCCTGGACGACCCACGCGGCGAGCCGCCAGATGTGATGGCGAGGGCGTGCTTGCTCCTGGCAACGGAGCCACCCGAGAAGGTGAGCGGCCGCGTGACGTACAGCCAGGCCATACTGAAGGAGTTCGGCTGGACCGAGAACGGCAGAGGGCCAGGTATCGACCGCCCAGGCAGCGGCTTTAGCCAGATCTAGCGACTGCGGGATAAAGCCCCTCGCATTGCCCGAAAGCTGAGGGCTTACGGTCACTCACGTAGTACTGACGCAAGGACTGCGATGCTCCTCCAAGATGCGCTGGCTGTCCGCCTATCCAGCAACCGCGGCCGCTTCCCGCTCTCCCGACCGCCCTCGAGCGACATACAGCGCCAAGGCCACACTCAAAAGGAACGTCGTCAAGGCAAGCGCGGATAAGGCGACGTAGACCGCACCGGTGTCCCAGCGGTCGGCGATCGCGCCGGCAAATGCACCGGCCAGGGAGCCAACTCCAAAGCTGGCGAAGAACATCGCGCCGTAGGAACGCCCTACGGCTGCCGCCGGGCTATAAGCCGCCACCAACGCGGTAAACAGCGGCTGCGTGCTGAAGTTGAAGAAGACAAACAGCCCACTCACGGCGACCAACGTCAGCTCGCTACTGAGCCCCATGGCGAGCAGCGAGGGCGCGAGCGGCAGCATCAGGCACGCCGCGAGGGGTTCAAGGCGGAAGCGCCGAGCAAGGGTGCCCCCCGTCACCTGGCCGAGCGCGCCGGTGAGCAGGGCAGCGGTCGTGAGCATGGAGGCGACGGCCGGCCCGCCGAAAGTCACCTGTTCTTCGATGTGAGCCGGCAGGAAGGTGAGCGAGCCTCGATAGACGAAGCCGCCGACGATGCTCAGAGCGTAGACAATGGCAAGAGGTACCCATTGTGCGCGCCTAGCCGGGTCATTCTGCGGCGTCACGGTGCCCCGAACGGCCATCGCCTCCTGGCTTGGTAGGAGAGTGCGCAGCAGGACGGCTGCCACGAGACACAGGAACGCCAGGAGCGCATAAGCCCAGCGCCAGCCGGCCGCCTGGGCAACCAGCGTCGCGATGATGGGCGCCGCAGCGATGCCGAGGTTCCCGCCCACGCCGTGCCATGCGATGGCCGAGGGAGGATGGCGCGCTACCGTGGCAATCGCTGAGAGCCCGGCAGGGTGGTAGAGGCCGCTGGCTAGTCCAAGGATGGCGAGAGTCACGGCGAGGGTGGCGAGGTTGGGCGAGAACGCCACAAGGAGCGCCGCTGCCATGGAGAGGCCGAACGCAAGGTTGAGCGTGCGGCGAGGCCCAAGCCGGTCCACCAGGACCCCAGCCGGCAGCGCGCCGAACCCCAATGTAAAGGCCGCGGCCGTCGCCACGGCCCCAAGCGCGAGTTTGTCGGCGCTGAACTCGAGTCCTATGCGAATGAGCAGCGCGGCGTACGTCAGCTCGATGGTGTGCACGAGGCCATGGACGCCTGAAATGACGGCGACGAACCGCCCTTCGGCTTGCCGTAGCATGAGGTGCAGTATGGCCGCCGACGTTGACGACCGCAACCGGTGAAGCTTGAAGATTCCCTCAACCGTGTACAATGCCCAGGGAGGCTGTCGACTTGGAGCAGAACGCGGGCCCGGGCGATGTCCTACGTGAAACGCGCGAGTCGCTTGGCTATTCGCTGGACCAGGCGGCTGAGGTGACGCGCATCCGCCGCTCGTATTTGGAAGCTCTGGAGAACGGAGACCTGAGCATCCTTCCTCCGCCAACCTTTGCGCGCGGTATCCTCCGCTCCTACGCTCAGTTCCTCGGTCTCGATCCGGTCGCACTTCAGGGAGTGATCCCTGAGCCAGCCGACGTGGAAATCAACAGCCCAGCGCCCATCGCGGCGGTCGGATGGCAGGCCCAGGGCAGTTGGGCGATCGCGGGCGTAATCGTCGTGATCCTCGTCGTCGCACTGCTCTATATCCAGAGTCTCGGAGCATCCACGATTGAGTCTGGGGCGCCGCTCTTCGTGGAGCTTCCCACGCCAACGGCGACCTCGGTCCCAGCGGCGACACCAGCGCCCGCCGTCAGCCCTACGGCCACCTCTCAGGCTCCCACGGCCACTCCTGCGCCCCCGCCGCCGACTCCACCCACCCCCGCTCTAGTGGCTCTGCCGGCCGTCGTGGGGCAGACGTTCACGGCCGCCGAGGCTACCCTCAAGGGGGCCGGCTTCAACGTCCTGCGCCAAGACCAACCTGGGACAGCGGGCCAGGTCCTCAGTCAGGAGCCGCCCGCGGGACAAAGCCTACCGCGGGGAAGCACCGTCACGCTGCGCGTGGGCAGCGGCCCGCCCCAGGTTGTCGTTCCGGAAGTGGTAGGGAGGCCCGAAACGGAAGCGCGCGAACTCCTGCGTCGGGCGGGACTCAGCGTTTCGCCGTGGACCAACTACCAAAACATGGACGAACTGCCTGCGCATCTGCAGAGACCGGTCTGCGTGGGGTGCGTCCTAAGCACCTCACCTCCTGCAGGAACCCGCGCAAGCGCGGGCAGCACGGTCAGCATCGCTGTCCGCTCATCCTAGGCCGCTCGAGCCGGTCGCCGTTCCACGTCAACCCAACCGGAAAGCCGCGCGCACGGTGTCTGCTCCGTTTGGCGAACCTGGCCCTTTCAGCACCCTTTTCTAAGCCGCGACAGCGCCACAGTATCTAGCACACGACCGTGTGAACCGCCGCGGGCCGGCGGGAAGCAACGCGGGTCATTTCGAGGCGGTGAGGCGGCGATACAAGACGGCGAGCACGTCCATGATCGTCTCGGCGTCCTCTGGACGGACATTCCTGGCGAACCGTAACGACGAGGCGATCACGGCCAGAGGCTCTTGCTCCTCTTGGCGCTTGCGATCGACACGGACGAATGCATCCGCTGGCATGCTCAGCCAGTGGAGGAGGGTGACGAAGGTATCGATGTCTGGCCGCCGACCTTGAGCAAGGCGAGTGAACGTCGAGGGACTCATCGCGAGATGGTGAGCAACGTCGCGCCAGCTCAGGTCAGCCGCCTGGCGTTTGCGCCGCAAGGCGGCGTAGAGTGCATCGATGTCCACTGTGGCTTCTGGCATGATGTGTACGGCGCTGCAGTGCCGCTCCTTAGTTGAACATCCGCCTACGGTGCGTAGTTGTTCACGCTGTTGGCTACGCGTCCGAAGAGGCCGGGGAGAGCCACATTCAGGATAAGAAGGCCCGCCAGAATCGCCAGCGAGACTAACGCCGAAATAAGCGCGTACTCGATTGCCGTGGAGCCCCGTTCATCCAGGAGCAAGCGCCGTAGCTCGTTCATACTCCCCCTGTTGCGAAGACATCTTGCTGGACAAGTGTATCGACCACTGTTGGACCCAAGAAGAGAAACCACCTACCAACATCCCGTCGTCGGCTCCCAGGGATAACTTCCTGTCGCCCGGGACACAAAAATAACCGGCCCGTCAGGGTCGGTTTCGCCATTTGCTCCCCGGAGGACCAGGCGACCACCTACGGCCCCCCGCCCAGCCGCCTCCCCACCTCCCTCCGGATCAGCGCACCCCTTCGCAAGAAACAGACTATATTGGTACGCCCACTCTATGCAGAGACTACCCATGGGTCAATCAGTTTGTGTGGAAAAGTAGCGGCCTCTCACCGTTTTCTCACAGGATGAGCGCGCAGTTCAGCACGTATCTGTCAAATGTTGGCCCACCTTTCAAAACAACTACTCCACCTTTCGCGCAGCCTCAGCAACGACCTCGGCCCACCTGGTCCGCGCCGAGGTGGTTTTTCCCGCCGCTGTGCGCAGTCCCGGTCTATGCCGTCAGCCTGCGGTGCGCCGAGCCGCCCGCGGGATCACGAAGCGCATGGCGCTTTCGCGGTCCGACATGCTAATCGACTTGTTGTCGATCAGGCCGGCCTGCCTTCCCAGAGGTATGAGGTTAGCCAGGTCGACGTAGCCAGAGCGGCCCCGCTTGGGCATCACGATCCAGAGTCCTCCTGCCGGCCTCAGCAACGGTCGCAGTCGCTTCAGAACCGCGCCGATTTCCTCGTAGCTCTCGGGCCAGTACATCACGAGGTCCGCGGGTTCGCCCTCCGCTGCGGGCGCTCGACCCAACCGCGCCCACAGACGCCCCAAGACCGCTTCATCTTCAGTCCCAGCCACGCGGACAGCCTGCCCCTCTCTCACGCCCAGCTTGTCCAGCACATCCCGGTGCGAGTAATCGCGTCGTTGAGAGCGGGCTGTCATCAGAATCATTCACCCGGAGTGCAAGGACGACCAGAGAAGCAGCTGAACCTCAGCGCTCTCCGTGCCCTCTGAGGTGAAACCTCAAAACGCCGTGATGAACTCCAACTGGTAGTCCAGCAGCTCGAGGTCGCGCCCGCTGTTTTCGATGAAAGTCACGGCCTGGGAGAGCACGCTGTTGGCGTGGCGCACGTCATTGCTCACGCAGACAAGTCCGATCGCCGCCGCACGCAAATCGTCGAGCTGGTCCACTTCAGCGACCGCGACGTTGAAACGGCGTCGCACCCGGTCCATGAGCGGACGAAGCAGCGTCCGTTTGTCCTTCAGCGAGCTGCTCTCCGGCAAACGTAGCCGCACCACGCCCATGCCGACATGCATCATCCGGCCTCGCAGTCTGGCGTTAGCGGCTCATCCGCCTCCACGCCCAAGGCCATGAGGAACCCCTTAGCGCGCTCGGCTAGCGGGTAGCGCTCAACGATGCGCCAGAACGCGACTGAATGGTTCGGCTCGACGATATGCGCGAGCTCGTGGACCAGGACGTAGTCGCGCACCCAGGCCGGCAAAGCCGCCACGCGATGCGCGATGCGTATGCTGCCACTGGGAGAGCACGAGCCGAAGCGTGCCTCCTGGTGAGCAACGTATTGGATAGCGAACCTGAGACCACCGCCGAAATAGCGCTCGTTCAGAGTCGTCGCCCGACGGTGCAAGTCGTCGTTGTCGAGGCCGGAGAGACGCTGTTGGCGGCGGTCGCGCCGTTCCGCCCAGCGGCGCATACGCTCCACCCAAACGCGCTCCTCCTCAGCGCTGGCGCCACTCGGGACCCGCACCTCCAACACCCCCGCCACCACGCGGGCCGAAACGGTGCGGCGTCGCCGGGCGCTACGGACGACGCGCACTAGCCGCTCTTCGAGCAACGCTGGCCCCACCTCCATGATGTTGGGCTGAGTATAGATATCCCACGCACAAGGCCGCAACGCGGCAACACATCGCTCGGTCATGCGCTCGCCGTGACCAAACCTGCGCGCCCTGCTCAGTCTGAATTGCTCTGCTATACTGGCACTGCCTGGCGGGCCAGCGCTGCCGGGCGGGCAGGAGGGCATCGTGTCATCGCTTTCCCTGAGTCGCGTGCAGTCTGGCATCTTCCCCATCGAGACCACCGTTGACGGCGCCGGCCATCTAACCATCGGCGGCTGCACCACGACGGATTTGGCCGCTCAGTTCGGCACCCCGCTCTACGTCTTCGACGAAGCGACGCTGCGAGCGCAGTGCCGCTCGTTTCTTGGGGAGTTTCGCTTGCGTTATCCCGCAACCGATGCTATTTACGCCTGCAAAGCATTCATCAATAAGAGCCTCCTCCGGCTCCTCAACGAAGAAGGCATGGGCCTGGATGTCGTCTCCGGCGGCGAGCTGCACGCCGCTCTCGCCGTCGACTTTCCGCCAGAGCGTATCTACTTTCATGGCAACAATAAGTCGCGCCACGAGCTCGAGCAGGCCTTGCAGGCCGGCATCGGCCGGATCGTCGTCGATAACCTCGACGAGCTGGCGCTGCTTTCGCAGCTCGCTACCAAACTGGGACGCCGCCAGGGTATCCTGCTGCGCGTCACACCCGGCATCGATCCGCACACGCACCGCCACACCACTACGGGCGTCACCGACTCGAAGTTTGGGCTCCCGCTGGCTTCCGGGATGGCCGCCTCGGCGGTGAGGCAGGCGCTGGCCTCGCCTTCCCTCGACCTCCTGGGCCTTCATTGCCACCTCGGCTCGCCCATCTTTGAGGTCGAGCCGTATGCGGAGGCCGTGGAGGTGATGGCCAAGTTCGCCGCCGACATGCAGCGGGAATGCGACTTTCGCTGGCACGAGTTCAGCCCCGGCGGCGGCTTCGCCGTTCAATACGTCTTGGAGCGCCCGGCCCCACCCCCCGCCGCCTACGCCCAGACGATCGCCAGTGCGCTCCGCGCCGCCTGCCGCAACCATGGCCTGCCGGAGCCCCGACTCATCATCGAGCCGGGCCGCGCCATCGTTGGTCGAGCTGGAGTAGCGCTCTACACCGTGGGCGAGGTCAAAGACGTGCCGTCGGTCCGCACATACGTCGCGGTCGACGGCGGCATGGGCGATAACATCCGCCCCGCGATTTACGGGGCTAGGTACGAGGCCGTTGTCGCGAACCGAGTGACCGCGGAAGACGACGCGCTCGTTACCATCTGCGGCAAGTACTGCGAGTCTGGAGACGTGCTCGTCAGCGACATCCGATTGCCCCAGCCGCGCTCCGGCGACCTTGTAGCCATTCCCACGTCCGGCGCCTACTGTCTAGCCATGTCGAGCCAGTACAACGCTAACCCCCGTCCTGCGGTCGTGATGGTGCGTGATGGCCAGGCCCGGCTCATCCGACGCCGTGAGACGTACGCCGACCTGATCGCCTGGGACACGGACTAGTGTTCGCCAACGTCGTGGGCCACGACGCCGCACAGCGGGCGCTTGGCCGCGCCCTGGCCTCCGGTCGGCTCTCACACGCCCACCTAATCGTTGGGCCACCGCGGGTCGGCAAGCGCACGCTGGCCCTGGCTTTGGCCCAGGCGCTCCTGTGCCGAGTGGGCCCGCCAGCGTGTAACGAGTGCCACTCCTGTCGCCGAGCCGCGGCGGGACGACACCCCGATCTCCTCTCGGTAGGCTTCGAGGATCGTCGGGGGCCCCGAGCCGATCTGGGCATCGACCAAGCCCACGCTCTCCAGCGCATGCTGGCCCTTGCGCCCTTCGAGGGCCGCTGCCGGGTGGCGATCATCGATGGCGCTGAGCGACTCACGCACGAGGCAGCCAACGCGCTGCTGAAGACGCTGGAGGAACCGCCGCCACACTCTTACCTCATCCTCCTTGGCGAAGCTGAGGAGAATATCCTGCCCACGATGGTCTCGCGCTGCCAGCGCCTCGCCCTTCGCCCGCTCCCCAAGACTCTGATCGAGCAAGCCTTGGTCGAACGATGGGGCGCCGAGGCGATGCAGGCTACATCATTGGCAGAACATGCCCGCGGGCGCCTGGGCTGGGCGGTGTCGGCCCTGAACGACGCCGCCTTGCTCGACGAGGCCGAGGCCCAGCTAGGCAGCCTGGAGCGTCTGCTCGGAGAGGGGCTCGGTGGGCGCCTGACGACTGCTGAGGGCCTTGCGGAACGCGCCACGGAGAACCCTGCGGCAGTCCTGGACCTTCTTCGCTCATGGCGCCGCTGGTGGGAGGGCGTGCTGCTGGCCAAGGGGGGAGTGCCGCAGACCGACGACCGGCTACGAAGGGCCGCCGCCGAACTCTCCTGGCGGTCGCTGCTTGACGCGCTCCATTCGGTCGACCTGGCTCGCGAGCATTGGGAGCATAACGTCAATCCCCTGCTGACCTTCGAGCATCTCGCCCTCGCGCTGCCGAACCTCGGGCCCGCCGAGCCTCGATCATAGGTCAGGCGAAACCGATGGTTGCACAAAGGCGCGTCGCTGGTGTGCGGTTTCGCGGGGCCGGTCGCATCTTCTACTACGACGCGGGCGAGCTTGACCTGCATCTCAGTGACCTCGTGGTCGTCGACTCCGAGCAGGGACCCCAGGTCGGGCGGGTGGTCATCGCCCCGGACCAGGTCCTAGCCGTGGGGTTCACTGGGCCAATGCAGCCAATCGCACGTAGGGCCACCAGCGACGACCTGGGGGAGGGTCCAGAATCCGCCCACGACCAGTGAGGCCGATGGCGTAAGCTGGGCCTCTTCTCACCAGATTTGCTCGAGGATGCTCAAGGCTTGGCCCCGAGTCATCAGGCCGGCATGAGTCGTGAACCGCCTGCCGTCGGCGGCAAAGAAGACGGTCGTCGGCATCCCCATAATGCCATAGGCGCGGACGACATCCGCGTCGGCTGTCGTCCCCGCCACGTAGGTAATGCCAAGCTGTCGAAGGAGCCGAAGCCCGTCCTCGTTGGTGCCCAACTGCACGAACGGACCCACATCGAGCCCTACGATGAGGACCCGCTCTCCATACGTCTCATGCAGATACTGGAAGTCAGGCATCTCTGCTCTACACGGCGGGCACAGACCCGCCCAGAAATTGAGCACGACCGGCTTACCCTGACCGACGAGCGAGGCGAAGCGCCTCCGTCCCGCGCTCAGCCCTTCGGCTCCCTGCGTAAGCTCGATCTCGAAGTCGAGAGAGGCATCAAGGCGCGTCGGGGCGTCAACGGTTGGTCCTGGCGAGACAACGCCGCAGGCGGCAAGCAACAGCAGGCCCACGATGGCGCCCAGAAAGACTGCATATTTCGGCTCCCGTCTAGACGGTCCCGGCTGACGCCGCCTCGCCCGGCCGCCGCGACTCCGGTGAACCGCTACACGCGACCCAGTCTTGTTTCGTTCCATCCCTGCATCACCCAGCCCAGCCACGAGGTCAGCACTATAGACGAACGGCTGGCAGCCCAACGAGTTCGTAACGCTGTCCGCCTATTGCAAGAGATTGCCCTTGTAGGACCGCCCTGCTATGCTAGCTTCTCAGTATAAGGCGTTCGGAGGTTGAAGGATGCCCCGCGTCACCCGTGGTATGACGAAGATGCGGCGCCATCGCCGCGTGCTGGCGCTCACTCGAGGTCACCGCGGCGTGCGCCACCGTCTGTTCCGCACCGCCCGCGAGTCTCTTCTGCACGCCCTCGCCTACGCCTACCGCCACCGACGCCAGCGGAAAGGCGACTTTCGCCGGCTGTGGATTACCCGCATCAACGCTGCGGTGCGCGCGCATGGCCTCTCGTACAGCCGCTTCATGGCGCTTCTAAAGCAGTCCGGTATCGCCCTGGACCGGAAGATGCTGGCCGATCTGGCCGCACGGGAGCCGGCGACCTTCGACCAGGTGGTCGCCCACGCCCGCTCCACGACGGAGTAACCACGGCTCCATACCCGTGGCCCTCCTTACGGGCTTCCTCCACCAGAATTGGTCCGCCTTCTGCCAGCATTCTCAGCAGACCTCCCACGAAGCCTTGTGCTCAGTGTAACAATCATGTTACACTGAGCCTAGATTAAGCGCGGAGGGGCCAATCCCCGCCCGACGTTTGTTGAGTATGCTCTCCGTTGACGACGCTCTCGCACGCATCCTGGCCCA
This sequence comes from Dehalococcoidia bacterium, assembly GCA_035292365.1. Taxonomy (GTDB): domain Bacteria; phylum Chloroflexota; class Dehalococcoidia; order DATDQG01; family DATDQG01; genus DATDQG01. The sequence continues at coordinate 7,520 of DATDQG010000005.1, read as the reverse complement.
GGTGTGTGCGAATTCCGTCATCGAACTCCCACTGGTAGAATCCCTGGGCTGCGTCCTCGCTAGGCCTGTGGCTGCGCCGTTTGCGGTACCGCCTTGGGACAACTCATCAATGGATGGCTTTGCAGTACAAGCGGTTGACACTGAGGGCGCCACCTTCGAGTCCGTCCGGATTCTGCGTGTCATAGGGCAGAGCCTCCCAGGCCGCCTTCCAGAGACACGAGTTGAGGCGGGCACCGCGGTCCGGATCATGACCGGGGCGCCTCTGCCAGCGGGCGCCAACGCCGTTGTGCCGTTTGAGGAGACCAACCTAGGTCCCGACCTTGGGACCGCCGGCGCGTCCGGAGATGTCGCCGTGCACCGCCCGGTCCGGCCTGGGCAGAATGTGCGCCCACGCGGCGAGGACCTTGAGCGCGGCCAGCGTATGCTGGACGAAGGACAGTTGCTCGGACCTGCAGAGCTGGGACTGCTGGCTTCCGTAGGCATGGCCACCGTGCCGGTGGTGCGACGCCCAGTGGTGGCAATTCTTTCAACCGGCGATGAGCTTGTCGCCCCTGGGACGGCCCTGGAGCCGGGCCAGATCTACGATGCGAACTCGTACGCTCTCTCTGCAGCAGTGCAAGGGGCGGGAGCAGACCCGCTCATGCTGGGGCAGGTACGCGACGATCCCGGCGCTCTGAAGCGGCGACTGCAGCAGGGACTGCAGGCCGACCTGATACTGACGACTGCGGGCGTGTCGATGGGAGACCGCGATTTCGTGCGGGCCGTCTTGGATGATCTCGGGGAGCCGGAGTTCTGGCGCATCCGCATGCGCCCCGGCCGACCGCTGGTGTTCGGACATCTGCGCGGCCCGGGTCGACGTGTGCCGCTCGTGGGGCTTCCAGGCAATCCCGTAAGCGCGCTGCTCACGTTCCTGCTATTGGTACGCCCCGCCATCCTGAAGATGCGCGGCCTGCCGCCGATCGGCCTTGCATCGGTCGACGCAACTCTGGAAGAGCGAATCGTCAACGAAGACGGCCGCCGGACGTTTGCCCGGGTGACGCTACGTCGAGACGGCGAGAGATGGCACGCGCGTCTCTCCGGACCACAAGGCTCTTCGGTCCTATCGTCGTTAGTGGCCGCCGATGGCCTGGCCATCGTGCCCGAGGACCTGGATGCTCTCGAGCCTGGCGAGTCGACCACCGTGCTCCTGCTGCGCGAAATGACGGCGCCGGCCCGACAAGCAGTGGCTTTGGTAGCGACAGCATGACTCAGTCCATGAGCCTCTCCTACAAAGGCGCCCATGTTGTGGACGCCTCGGGCTTCACCTTCGAGCCCCCGCCCGAGGTGGCGCGGGCCCGGCGCGTGCTGCTCAAGCCCCAGGCTTCGCATCCCCTACCCTACCCGATCACGACAAGCCGAGAGCTTCTCGGCGCAATTATCGATGGCATCCGCCGCGTCAGCGACGCCGATGTCTTGCTGCTGGAAAGCGCCAACACCGAACAGTCGGTGCGCTCGATCTATCGGTCCCTCGGCTACAACTTCCCTCGTGTCATGGCCCTCGATGTGCGAGAGTGCGTCTGGGTGGAGGTCGAGAACCCCCTGGCCAAACCGTTCGCGCTCTCTTCCTTCTGGGTACCAAACGTCCTGCTCTCTTGCGACTACCTTATCTCTGTCGCCCCCTTCAAAATGACCGGCAACCGGGCTGGGTTCGCCCTCGAAAACCTGCTCGGCCTTCTGCCCCCCAACAAGTACAAGAGCTCCAACGCGGTAGGCCAGGAGTTCCTCCAGCGCCTGGGTCTGGCCAACGTCATCGCCGACCTGTACTTCACCCTGCCCTTCGACCTTGGCATCGTCGACGCCGGCGCGAAGTTCTTCTCCGATGGCGACGCACTCTCCGGCCGCGTGGAGGAGTACGGCAAGATCTTCCTTGGTGAACCCCTGGAGGTGGACCGGTTTGCCTCGGAGGCAGCCGGCGTCGAGACCGGGTACGTCCGCCTCATCGAGACCGCCAAAAACGCGATAGGGTCTATTTAGCTGTGGACTACGAAGCACTGGACGGCGACTCTCCTCGTTACGCCATAGATCCCGCCTGGCTCGAGCAGCGAGGCCGCTCCATTCGCTCCCTGGTGGTGGAGCGGTTCTGCCCGGACAGTCGCCGCCGCCTAGGCGAGCCGGTGCAGCAGGAGCGGGCGCAGACGGACACGGCAGGGCGCGTCGTCTTCGTCGCGCAGAGCGGCACCTATGGGGAAAACGCTTTCGACGTCATCGTCGAGTGTTGCGCCACGAAGCCAGACTACATCAACCGACGCTTACCGCTTATGGAGATGCTCTTCCGCCTGTTTCTTGCCTCCGGCAACGCGCCGCTCACCATCGAAGAGCTCCAGCTCCGTCTCCAGGAGCACTACATCGACGCGGTGCGCGACCTCTCGGGGCGGACGCTGCAGCGCCTCCTGGACGGGGACAGCTTTTACGGTATCCAACGGAGCGCGTAGTCCGGCCGCAGAGCTATAACCCGCTAAGGCTGACTTCCTCCACAGCCGAATCGAAGTCCCAACCGCTGGCGCTCAGGCGGACTCGCGTAATTACCACGGGGCGTGGGTCCCAGCCGAGCAAGTCCACGAGCTCGAAGTCTATCCATTCATTGGGCGTCACCTGCCTGCCGTTATCGGTGCGGTTCACCCTGTTGTTCTGCGGATTGTTCTGCGTATAGAAGCCGAATACCCGGTAGTCCTCGCCGCCGGCATATGCGTAGTCCACGCGAAGGAGAATGGGATACTCTGAGCCCTGGTAGCCACCCCCGCCCAGTTTGTGGGAAGCGATGCGAAAGCGCACCTTCAGGCGGAGCTGTGAGAAGTCGGAGATGTTGGCCCGCAGCGCCTGCTCGATGTAGGTCTCGTCGTGAGAGTCCTGACTGCCGCGCCGAAGGAAGCGGACTTTGATTCCGTCGCTGTCGCTTTCGAGGCGCACCTCACCCAGCACATCTTGGCTCTCCGGCGGGTCGTTGCCGGTCTCCCAGCCAAGGAGTCCCTGGTCGAAGAACCCATTGAACAGCAACTCTGTTAGGGCGGGATGCACGCCCAGCAGACCTCCTGACGGAGGGATCTCGAGACGATGGTCGGGTGGCACCACGACACTCTCGCCTCCCTGAGTCACAACCGCCTGCCCGCGTTCCTGCACCTTGAGCTCCAGCACGCCGTTGTCCTCACGGATCCCATAGCTCCCCTCTTCGAGGCGCACTCGGCCACGAGCGGTGGGGACCGCGAGGTCGCGGATCCGATCGGCCACGGGTGCCACACCTATGTGCACCTGACCGCGCAGTACGCTGAGCTGCAGCACGTCGGGTCCCGCGACAAAGCGGCGACGCGTCATTCCCTCTATGCGCACCTCGGAGCCGCCAAAGAGGCGCACGGTGCTGCCGTCGAAGAGCCGCAGCAAGGCCTGCGCCGTGGCATCGGCCCGTACGTGGTCTCCCACGGAGAGCAACGAATCGGGCGGCGCCCCCGCCCACCCTGCGGTACGGGCGCCGCGGACCAGCACCGTGCCTCCATAGACCTGGAGTCGCACCGTCTCCTCCACGCCCGCTGAGCGGTAGAGGGCGTTAGCCGCCCACGCTGTCCCTGAAAGGCCGACGCCGAAGACAAGGAGAGCCACAGTTGTCACCGCCCAAGCCAGCCGCTGTCGTTGAGCGAGGACCCGGGCCTCCGTAGTGTCGCTCACCGAATCACCTCAAACCCGTGGCCCCAGCCTTGCTCGGGGCTCCACACGAGGCGGACCTGCGCGACGACGGAGCCCGGGGGGCCCCGATGAAGATGCTGCGCAAGCGCCTGGAGCGCCTCCTGCGGGCCTTCCGCCTCCAGCGCGACGTTGCCGTCAGGGAGATTGCGGACCCAGCCTGCAAACCGCAGGGTTCGCGCCTGCTGTCGCACAAAGGCACGGAACCCCACTCCTTGCACGTCCCCGGATACGATCGCGGCAAGGTGGGCTCGCAGGCCAAGATTGCCAGCGGCCTGCCCGCCCTCGACCGGGAGTCGCGCCCGAGCCTCTTGCCTGCTGTCCATCCTAATCTATGCCGGAGACGCAGCTTCATGGTGCCTCTCGCGCTTCGCGGCGACACGCGGGCGCGAGGCGGCGCGCCCATAGGCGATGCGTTGCTCCCAGCGCACCGCCTCGTCGGTCGGCCGATAGCCTGCGCTGAAACCGGCATGGAAGCTAGCAAACCGGCCCTCTTTGATGGCCTCGCGGGCTTGCTCCAGCAGCCCAAGTATGAAACGGAGATTGTGGGTGGCAGCCAGGCGGTAGGCGAGCAGCTCGCGACTGCGGAAGAGGTGGTGCAGGTACGCCACCGACACGCGAGTGCAGGCCGTACAATCGCAGGTTGCGTCTATGGGCACGTCCTGGTCTCGGAAACGCGCAGCGGTGACGTTGACGCGCCCCTCTGGCGTGAAGAGGGCGCCGTGCCGGGCCACGCGTGTGGGCAGGGCCGAGTCAAAGAGATCGATGCCGCGGGCAATGCCGTCGAGGAGGTCCTCGGGCGAGCCGACGCCCATCAGATAGCGGGGACGATCCGTCGGAAGGAAGGGCGTCGACTCCTCAACCATTGCCCACGTCCGCTCCTTGGGTTCGCCGAATGAGAGGCCACCGATCGCATAGCCATCGAAGGGCATGGCGGCGACAGCCTCCGCGGAGGCGCGCCGGAGAACGGGGAAGGTGCCGCCCTGGATGATGCCGTAGACCGCCTGGTCGGGCCGCTGTCGAGCCTGGAGGGAACGCAGCGCCCAGCGGTGAGTCCGCTCGGTGGCGGCGCGCACCTCTTCCTCTGAGGCGCCATACGCGGGCGGCTCATCGAGGACCATGGCGATATCCGCGCCCAGCGCCTCCTGGTGGACAAGGGCGGCCTCTGGTGTGAAGAGATGACGCGTCCCGTCCCAGTGGGAGACGAACTGCACCCCCTCCTCGGACACACGGCGGAATGGGCCCAGGCTGAAGACCTGGAAGCCCCCGCTGTCCGTCAGGATGGGCCCCGGCCACGCCATGAAGCGATGAAGGCCGCCTAAGCGTCGCACAAGCTCACTGCCTGGGCGCAGGTACAAGTGGTAAGCATTGGCTAGCAGCATCATGGCGCCAGCCTGCAGTAGGTCTTCGCCGGCGAGCGCCTTGACGGCCCCCTGCGTGGCCACCGGCATGAACGCGGGCGTTGGCACCTCGGCACGGGCCGTGATGAGCCGCCCGACGCGAGCGCCGCTGGGATCGCGGACCTGCAATTCGAAGCTGGGGCGATCGCTCACACGGCCCTCATGAGCTCGGCTATGACGCTGTCCACAGCTTCAGCTGGCACTTCGTCATGCAACGTGGCGAGGCCGAGCCGTTCCAGGAGCACCCAGCGCTGGGAGCCTCCCTGTACCTTCTTATCGAGTCGCATGGCAGCGTGCAGCGCCGGCATCGCGACGGGCGGGCAACGCGTCGGAAGGCCGAAGCGGGCGATGATGGCGTCGTGGCGCGCCAAATCGTCGCTCGAGAGCAGCCCCATCCGATGGCTGATGCGGGCGGCGCCGACCATACCGATGGCGACCGCCTCGCCATGCAGCAGCGTCTGATAACCGGTGACCGCCTCCAGAGCATGGCCGACCGTGTGGCCGTAGTTCAGGAGGCTGCGCAGCCCGCTGGTCTCGTGCTCATCCCGGCTCACGACCGCTGCCTTAATCGCGACGCTGCGGGCGATGGCAGCGACCGTGGGCTCCGGCGCGAGCGCCTTGAGCAGGTCCGCCTGCTCCTCGAGCGTATCGAGATAGTCCAAATCGAGGATGAACCCGTGCTTGACGACCTCTGCCCACCCCTCGGTGCATGCGCGGGGCGGCAGCGTGGCCAGCGTTGCTACATCGGCCAGAACGAGACGCGGCGGGAAGAAGGCGCCCACGAGGTTCTTACCTTCAGGCAGGTTGACGGCCACTTTGCCGCCGATCGACGCGTCGACCATCGCGAGCAGGCTGGTCGGCACCTGGACAAACGGCATGCCGCGCACGTAGGTCGCCGCGACGGTGCCCGCTAAGTCGCCGACGACGCCTCCTCCCAAGGCAATAACCGCGTCGCCCCGCTCCGCGTGGTGGGCGGCCAGCCAAGCGTAGATGCGGCTAAGACTCTCGAAGGACTTTGTCGGCTCGCCGGGCGGCAAAACGAGGGCATCGCCCTCAAGGCCAGCCGCTCGGATGGATGCAAGCGCTTGCTTAGCATAGAGCCCGCCCACATGCTCGTCGGTGACAAGCCATGCGGAACGCGCCAAGCCCACCTGCCGCAAGCGGTCGCCCAGACCAGAGAGGAGGCCCCAGCCCACGAGCACGGGATATGGGCCCATTTCCGATCGCACTACAGCCGCTACGTCTGCTTCGCTCGCCCAGATGGCAGGCGCCCCGAGCTGCGCCCAAGCACGCACTACCTCATTCGCGGCGTCTTCCGGCGAGAGAGAGTCGGTGTGCACGGTCCAGTCGGCAGCGGCGTACACGGGCTGACGCTCCGCCTTCAGGCTCCGGATCCGCTCCAGCGGATCGGGACCTGCCAGCAGCGGTCGCTCCTCGTCGCTGAGCGCCTCCATTGCGGGGCGAAGACGGGCGAGGACCGTCTCCGGCCGGGCCTCCAGACATACGACGAGTCCCTGCTGCATCAACTCGCGGTTCGCCGGGTCGACGACAGCGCCGCCACCGCACGAAACGACGGTGTCTTCGGAGCCAGCCGCGTCGGCCAGCACTGCGCGCTCCAGGGCGCGAAACGCCTCCTCCCCCTCCCCGCGGAAGATGGTGGGGATGGACTTGCCTGCTCTAAGGACGACCATCTCGTCCGTATCCAGAAAGTCCCAATGCAGGCGCTCGGCTACCAACCGGCCCACAGTCGTTTTGCCGGTGCCGGCGAAGCCAGTAAGGAAGATGAGACGCTTCAAGGCTGGGAGGCTGAACCGGCAAGCACTTCGCTGCTACACGCCTATTGGCACTTGCAGCGTGGACGCCGGCTGCCACTCACATGGTACACCATCGGCCACCACGCGGGCGGTGACACCCCACCCGAACGGGGGCTCCGCAGCGGCGATCTCCGCCCGCAGACGATGGCTTCCCGGCGTAGTAGGCACTGGAACCGTGACCTGGCCCGGTCTAATCCGGCCATCAGACCTAGGCGGGTCCCATCGCCACTCACCCTCGTGGACAAGCGCATCGTCCCACCACACGCGGCCGCGATCGCTGTAGCCCAGTTCTACAACGGCCCGCCCAGCGTGCTGCGGGACATCCACATCGCAGGCTACGATCGCTCGCGCCGCAGGCGATGTTCTATAGAGACGATTCAGACACAGCGTGCCGTTGTGCTCACTTTTCGCCCGTCGCGCGCCAACGAACGCTTGCAGCCGCTCGTCGTACTGGGCCACAAGCCACTCCCGCACCGTGCCGGTTAGGACCGCGACCTTCGGCTCGGGCATCGGTGGCGGAACACTCAGCGGACGAACCTCAAAGTCAGCCACATACGACGGCAGGTAGCCCCAGAGGCCGATGCTACCCCGACGT
>DATDQG010000004.1:0-8251 GCA_035292365.1 Dehalococcoidia bacterium | reverse complement strand
CGCAGTTCGGGGACGACTTCGGCTTCCTCGGTCGCGCGGATGCAATGCGGCGGGAACATGCGAAACTCAAGGTCGTCCGGATCGTGGTTGTCGCAGAGGAAGATGGCGAGAGCGTCCTGCGCGCGCTGGTCCGCGAAGAGGCGCTGGATGTGCGGAATGATTTCGCGGGCCGCCGGACCCGTGAAGAGGGGATGCCCCTCTTCGCAGAAGCCACCCACCATGTCGATTACCAGCACAACGTCGCTCATTGTCTGCTCCTCCGAGCCAGGGGGTCCACGGGGCTTCCCTCGCGCAAGCAATTCTAGCACGCGCAGCGCCGCCCGCCGCGTCGTGGCGCACCGCGACGCGTGGTAGGATGGGGCAAATCAACTCAAGGTTGCCTGCGATGCTTTTGCCAGCCCATGATACCGGCCTGTTCACGGATCTCTATGAGCTCACCATGGCCGCAAGCTATCTACGCGAGGGGATGAGTGAGCCGGCCACATTCAGCCTGTTCATTCGCAACCGTCCGTCTGACCGCGCCTATTTCGTCGCGGCCGGCCTGGAGACGGCCGCGCGGCCTTGGTGGCGACCAGGGTCGCCAGGTGGCACGCGTTGATGACGGCCGTCTCGACGAGCTGCGCCTCTATGAGCAGCGGGCGTCGGCTGCGTGCTGGTGCGCCTGGACAGCGGCGACCTGCTGGCCCTGAGCAAGGAAGCGAGGCGCATCCTGGACAGGGCTGGCCTGCAAGAGGTCAGTATCTTCGCCAGCGGCGGGCTGGACGAGTTCGCGATCGATGAGCTCCTGCACGCAGGCGCTCCTATCGATGCTTTTGGGGTTGGGACGCGCATGGGAACGGCGGCGGACACGCCTGTTGCGGATACGGCCTTCAAGCTGGCCCGCTACGGCGAACGGCCGGTCATCAAGCTCTCCGCGGGCAAGGCGACCTGGACCGGCGCCAAGCAGGTGTGGCGCATCAGGGATGGCGCGGGGCGTCTCGTGCACGACTACCTTGCCTTGCGGGACGAGCCCTCGCCGCAATCCGGGGCCGAGCCACTGCTGGAACGCGTTGTGGCCGGCGGCAAGCGGCTGGCGGCGCCGACGCTGCTGGAGAGCCGCACCCGTTTCCAAGCGGACTTCGCGTCACTGACGGACGAGGCCAAGCGGCTGCGCTCGCCTGAGCCTCCGGCGGTCGTTCCAACGGCGATGCTCAGCGGCCTTCAAGCGACGACTCAGACAACGGTCCGACGGCGTGAGCTAGGGGAATCATGAAGCGCCGGCGGTCTGCTCGCGGGCGCCTGGCGGGACTTCTTACAGCGACAAACTGAGGCCGCCATCGACGGCGATGACCTGGCCGGTGATGCCGGAGGCTCGAGGAGAGGCGAGCGCGAGCACCCAGAAGGCGACCTCCTCAGCCTCGATGGCGCGACCCAAGGGCGTTCTCTCCTGGATGACGCCCCAAGCCCGTTCGTTCACGTCCCGGGTCAGGTCGGTCCGGACGAAGCCCGGCGCTAGCACGTTGGCGGTGATGCCCTGGGCCGCGTATTCCTTGGCGACCGTGAGCGTCAGGCCGATGACGCCGGCCTTGGAAGCCGCGTAATGGGCTTGGCCGCTGCTGCCGGATATGCCCGCTACACTGCTGATGTTGATGATGCGTCCGAAGCCGCCCTCGATCATGACGGGCAAGGCCTCTCGGCAACAGTAGAACGTGCCGGTGAGGTTCGTTCGCACTACCCGGTCCCACTCCTCCGTAGCGAGGCGCATGGTGAGCACCTCGGAGCGGGTGGCGGCGTTGTTCACGAGGATATCGAGCCGCCCGGTCAGCGCTTGCGCCGCCTTCACGTAGGCCCGTGCGGTCGCCGGGTCGCCAACGTCGCCGCGGAGAGCCACGACGCGGCCGCCGGCAGCTTCGATCTCTTCGCATGTTGCGCGGGCAGTTTCCTCGTTGGTCGCGTAGCCCAAGACAATGTCGGCGCCGGCTTTGGCCAGAGCGAGGGAGATGGCTCGTCCGATGCCGCGCCCACCGCCGGTCACGATAGCGGTGCGTCCGGCGAGGTCAGCGAGCATGGCGCCGTGCCGAGTTGGCGGGGAGCTTGACAGCGTGTCCGTTGGCGTTTGCCCTCACTTAGCCTTTATAATCGGGGTCAACACAGGGTCAAGCGAGGTATGTCCTAGCATGGAGCGAGTTGTGGTCACCGCCGTAGGCATTGTCAGCCCCCTTGGCCTGGACGTGCCCACGACCTGGCAGAACCTGATCGCCGGCAAGTCTGGCCTGGGCCCCATCACGCTGTTCGATGCCGTGGAACAGGAAGTGGAGACGCGCATCGCTGGCGAGGTGAAGGACTTCCAGCCCGAGGAGTATATGGACCGGAAGGAGGTGCGGCGCACCGACCGATTCGCCCAGTTGGCGCTGGCGGCAGCAAGCGAGGCACTCAGCCGGAGCGACCTGCCCACTCTTTCGCAGGAGGGGCGTGATAAGGTCGGCGTAATCATTGGCACAGGCATTGGTGGCCTCGAGTTTATCACGAACCAGGTCTTGGTTATGAAGGAGCGCGGCCCGCGCCGCGTCAGCCCGTTCACGGTGCCGGCTCTCATGCCGAACGCGGCGGCAGCGCAGGTCTGCATGCGCTGGGGGTTCCGTGGACCTTCTTTCGCGACCGTGTCTGCCTGCTCGTCCGCCGCCGATGCTATCGGCGTCTCGCTGGACCTGCTCCGCAGCGGGCGCTGTGAGGCGATCGTAACCGGTGGGGCAGAGGCACCCATCATCCCCATCAGCATCGCGGCGTTCAACCAGGCGGGCGCGCTCAGCACCCACTACAACGAGGAGCCAACGGCGGCCTCGCGTCCGTTCGATGCCAAGCGGGATGGTTTCGTGATGGCTGAAGGGGCCGCCGTCCTGGTGCTCGAGCGTGAGTCGTACGCACGACAGCGCGGCGCCACCATCCTGGCGGAGCTGGCGGGCTACGGTGCCAGCGACGATGCTTTCCATATCACGGCGCCCCCTGAAGATGGGAATGGGGCGGTCCGGTCCATGCAGGAGGCTCTCCGCAACGCCGGCATCACCGAAGCCGAAATTGACTATGTGAATGCCCACGGCACGTCGACTCCCATCAACGACAGGACGGAGACGTTTGCGCTTAAACAAGTGTTCGGCGAACGTGCGGCTAGTGTGCCCATCAGCTCCACAAAGTCGATGACCGGCCACATGGTTGGGGCAGCGGGGGCTGCGGAAGCCATCTTCTGCATTATGGCCCTTCGGGAAGGGATTATCCCTCCAACGATCAACCATCAGTATGCTGACCCGGACTGTGACCTTGACTATGTGCCGAACGTCGCGCGTCGACGGGCGGTCAGGGTCGCGATGAGCAATTCGTTCGGTTTTGGTGGCCACAACTCCACCCTTATCTTCCGCCGCTACGAAGGCGGCGAAGACGGGACGGCGTGAGCTATGGACGTCAAGACCAGGTACTCTTTTGAGCCGTTCGCCGACATGCGCGAGTACAAGGAAGAGGCGAATCGCTCGGCCATACGGAATCTCGCCAGCCAGCTTGTCCTGCCTAACCAGGGCTGGATGGTGCTCGATGTGGCAACGGGCGTGGGCACGATCATTGAGCTGCTGTGGCAGGAACTTCTGAGCCGTTTGAACAAGGGCACCATCATGGGGGTAGATCTGGCCAGCGGCGCCCTCGCTCTTGCTGCCTCAAGGCTGAAGGAGGCGACGCCAGACCTGGTTCGCGGCGCCGCGCAGCGTCTGCCGCTGCAAGAGGGCAGTGCCCACCTGGTCACCGCCGGCAACATGATTCACAACCTGACGCTCGAGGACAAGAAACGCTCTCTCCAGGAGGCTTTTCGCGTGCTGAAGCCCGGGGGCGTATTCTGGTTTAACACGACCTTCTACTTGGGAGCGGTGCCCGAGGGCAGCGCCAGTCGCGTCAACATCGGCACAGTGGCCACTGCCGTACGCCTCATCCAAGAGATCAGGCCACGGGTAGTTCGCCGGAAAGAAGCGCGCCCGGAGGCGCGCACTTGGCTCTCTGTCGATGCGTACCGAGAGCTCGTTTCCGAGGCGGGTTTCGCGGTTCGAAGCGCTGTCGAGCACACGGTCAAGGTCTACGCGGAAACTTGGAAGGCCATCAACGGCTATAGCGAGTACGCCGCAGGTGCTCTGCACGGCTACCCGGTGGACGTGGCCTGCGAGGTGCTGCCGAAGGCGGCGGAGATCGCAATGGGCCAGCACGGCCTCGTGGATGAGGTTGGGACCCGGTACATCCCGCGCCGCTGGCTTGAGATAACCGCCGTCAAGCCGGGGTAGTGCGAGAGCTGCCCTGATTTCCGGGGCTGGCTCCAGATCGGCGATTGATAGAGGAGGCAGGCGATGCAGGTCAGCGCTAGCGTACGCGCCGTTCAGGTACCGGATGACAGCCCGATGCACCCGCAGTTCACCACCATGTACTTGGTGGGGAAGGACCAGGTGCTGACCATTGACTCGGGCGAAGACCTAGAGCGGTACCGGTGGATGCTGCGGGGCTATCTTGCCGCCACCGAGCACGCCGAAGTCGCGCTTGCTGGAATCACCCACCATCATTTCGACCACAGCGCCAACCTCAAGTGGCTGCGCGAGACGTTTGGCGCGGATATCCTGGTGCATGAAGAGGGGCAGCCCATCCTGCAGGGGCGTCTCCCCGATACGGGCGTGGTCGTGATGCGTGACGGGCGAGTCATCGACCTTGGCGGCGGCGTGCGCGTGCGCGTCCTTCATACACCCGGGCACAGCGTCGACTCCGTTTGCTACTACCTGGAGGACGAAGGCGTCCTTTTCAGCGGTGACACCATTTTGGGTCAGGGCACCGCGACGATGCGCGACCTGTTCGACTACATGCACAGCCTGGAACGGCTGCGTGAGCTGCCGAACCTGAAGGTCATGTGTCCTGGGCACGGCCCTCTCATCTGGGACCCGCGAGAGCGCATCCAGGAGTACATCGACCACCGGAACCAGCGAGAGCGGCAAATCCTTGTCGTGCTGGGGGAGGGGGGCGAGCTTACGAGCTGGGATATCATGATGCGCATCTATACGGACGTCGATCCGCGCCTGCGTCGCGCCGCCGATGGCAACGTACAGACCCATTTGCGCAAGCTAGAGCGCGATGGGCGGCTCAAGGTCTATCCTGGGAAGCCCAAGGAGCCGTTGCCGGAAGACCTAGCTCGGCAGCAAGAGGAGGCGCGTGCTGCGGCCGAGCTGCAGGCCAAGTCGCAGGAGGCCGCGGCGAGGGCACGGCGGCAGGCGCTCAACGCACAGGAGAACCCCCAGGCCGCGCAGTGGGAGGTCCCACCGAAGTTCGAGCTTATCGGCTCGCCGCGAGACTAGGCCCTGGGTCCGCCATATGTTTACGCTTGGTCATCTGTCCCGCTACAATAGCTAGAGCGGCCCCGTGGTGTAGTGGCCAAACACGCCGCCCTGTCAAGGCGGAGATCGGCGGTTCGAATCCGCTCGGGGTCGCCAGTCGCATCAGCCAAGGCGCCGATTACTTGCAGACACTTACTCGGCTGCGATCGTGGACACGGACTCCAAGAACGCCACGCCCCTGGTCGCCAAGCACTGTGTGCCGTGTGAAGCCGGCACGCCGCCGCTGACGCCAGAACAGGCGCAGGCGTTTCTCCCCCAGATTTCTTCCCGCTGGCGACTCGAGCCCCTGCGACTCGAGCGTGAGATCGTCTTCCGCGACTTCGGTCGGGCGATGGCCTTCTTGAACGAGGTCGCCGAGATCGCCGAGGGAGAAGGACATCACCCGGACTTCAGTTGCTCGTACAACCGCGTCACGCTGCAGCTAACTACGCACGCTATCAAGGGCCTCTCGGAGAACGACTTCATCCTCGCGGCCAAGATCGACGAGCTGCTGCGTCAGCGCCGCCAAACGACGTAGGGGCGGCCACGCGGGGCCGCCCTGCTCGTTGGGAGGTGGGCTGGCCCCATCAGTCGGCGCGACTATCGCAGGTCGACTTGGCGGCTCTGGTGGAGGACTTCGAAGAAGGCATCGACGACGTGCGGGTCAAACTGGGTGCCGCGGTGTCGCTGCAACTCCTCCAGCGAGTAGACGACCGAATGGCCCGGCTTATAGACGCGCTCCGAGAGCATCGCATCGAAAGCGTCCGCGACGGTGGCAATTCGCGCCCCGAGCGGTATGTCCTCGCCGCGCAGACCTTGCGGATAGCCCCCGCCGTCGTACCGTTCGTGGTGCGCTAGCACGATCGGGCTGGCTTTCTCCAGGCGTGTCGCGGGGGCGAGGATCCGCGCACCGATGGCCGGGTGTTGCTTGATGAGCCCAAACTCCTGCTCGGTCAAAGGCCCCGGCTTGCGCAAGATGTTGTCGGGGATTCCGATCTTGCCGATATCGTGGAGCAAGCTGCCCACCCGCACTGCCTCCAGCTCGTCACCCTGAAGGCCCATGGCTTCGGCGATGAGGACGGCGCTCTTCGAGAGCCGCTCGCAATGCCCTTGCGTCTCAACGTCTCTTGCTTCGAGCGCGTTGGCCAGGACGGCAAGGGTGGCAAGGTAACCATTCTCAAGATCGCGGACAAGAAGAGCGTTCTGAAGGGCGATGGCCGCCTGGCTGCCCTGGATGGTCAGCATCTCGATCTCGCCGTCGGAGAACTGCCGGTCCGCGCCGGCCTTTTTCGCGCGAAGAATGCCGAGGATCGATCCGTTCGCTTGCAGCGGCAGGTAAACGACCGGCCCCTGTTTCGGGGCGCCGGCCAAGGCTGCGGGCAGGTTGCTGGCCTCTCCCTCCATGGTCGTCAGGGGCTCGGCGGTCTTGATGACCCACTCCAGCAGTTGGCTGTTCAACGGGAAGGCCTTTTCCTCCTGGGGGAAGGTCGCCTCTGCCCGGTACGAGAGGCTGTCCGGCTTGTCGGGCAGCAGGACGCTCACCTGGTCGGCCTCGATCCCCTTGGCCACCTGCTCGACGATGACCTTCGTGAGGCGGTCGAGGCTCATCTCGCGGTAGAAGGCCTTGCTCGATTCGTGGAGCGGCATGATCGCCTTGAGCCGCGCGTTTTCCTTGACGATCCGGCTCTTGGCGAGCGCTTCCTCGACGCTGAGGCGGAGCTCGCTCGCCGTGAAAGGCTTCAGCAGGAAGCCGGTAGCGCCGGCGCGCAAGGCGTCGACGGCGGTCTCCATGTTCCCGTGGCCGGTGATGATGACCCCCGCCATGTCCGGGTAGAGGTGCTTGATCGTGCGCAACAGCTCAATGCCGCTCATCCCCGGCATCATGACGTCGGTGAGGAGCAGGTCGAAGGATTCCTGGATGGCCAGCTCGATGGCCTCATGCGGGCTGGTGGTCCCACGCACGACGTAGCCGCTGCGGGTCAGCCCCATCGTGCAGGCGTCGACGATGGTCGGCTCGTCATCCACCAGGAGAATGCGTTCAGCTGTTCCGGCGTTGGGCACCGATCTCCTCCTCTTGCACCATGGACGCGGGCGGCAGCCAGACGGTGAACGAACTCCCGTTCCCGAGCTTGCTTTCCACGGTAATGCGACCGTGATGTTGCGCTATTATACTACGACATACTGCAAGTCCTAAACCAGTCCCCTCCGGACTGGGCTTTGTCGTGAAGAAGGGCTCGAAGATCCGGTCGATATTCTCAGGTGAGATGCCGACGCCGGTATCGGCGAACCGCATGTAGACCTCGCCGCGCAGCATGCCGGTCGTGACCGTCAGGGCCCCTGCCTGCGGCATGGCGGCGATGGCGTTCATAGCAAGGTTGACCACCACCTGCGCCATCAGTCCTTTATCGACCATGACGGGCGGCAGATTGCCGCCGTAGTCCTCCACGACGGTTACCTGCGCCATTTGGGCGGCGTGGCCGACGAGGCGCAGGCCGTACTCGAGGGCGGCGTTGAGGCTCATGCGCTCGGGCTGGGGCGCCTGCGGCCGGGCGAAGTCGAGGACGTCGCGGACGACCCGCTGGGCGCGTGTCACCTGCTCCTCCATGGTCTGCGCGAGACGGCGCTGCTCCTCCGGCTCCACCGGGCTCTCGACCAGCAGCGAGGCGTACATGTGGATGGAGGCGAGCGGATTGTTGAGCTCGTGGGCGACCTTGGCGGCCAGCTCGCCCAGCGCGGCCAAGCGTTCGGAGCGGATGAGCATGTGCTGGGTGGAGCGCAGCTCCTGGAGCTGCTGCTGGACTCGCTCGTACAGGCGGGCGTTCTGGATGGCCAGCGAGGCGCGGGTCAGGAAAGCGACCAGCGCCTCTCGCAAGAGCGGGTTCAGCCGC
>DATDQG010000003.1:0-3157 GCA_035292365.1 Dehalococcoidia bacterium | reverse complement strand
GCCACCCAGTAGTAGATGATCCAGCCCCCCGCCAGGGCCATGAAGCCCGCGGCGAAGGTGTGGACGTGCGGCAGCAGGCGCCGCAGCCTGTTGGCGAGCGCGTCGCGGAAGAAGGCGGTGCTCAGCGTGACGAGGATGAGGACCGTCCCCATTCCCAGTCCATAGCTCACGAACTGGCCGAAGCTCTGCAGCAGGCCGCGGCTCATGAGGCTCGTGCCCACCACGACGAGGAAGATGGGCAGCGTGCAGGCCAGCGAGCTCACGCCATACGCGATACCGAAGAGGAAGACGTTGCGCAGGCCGGGCGCAAAGGGCGCCTCGACCCGGCTGGCGGCCATGATGCCCAGCGAGCCTTTGGTAACGAGCAGCCAGAGGCCGAGAGCGAGCAGGCCGACGCCCACCACGAGTCCGGCCCACGGAAAGAAGCGGATGATGCTGCGACCGCCGAGCGCTAGGACCGTGCCCACCCCGCCGAACAGCAGCACGAAGCCCACGCTGGCGATGGCCCCCAGCATGAGGGCCTGCCCACTCCGCAGCCAGGGCGAGCTCGCCGCGCGGCCACCGTCGGAGCCCAGGTAGTAGGAGCCGAAGGCAGGCAGCATCAAAAAGCCGCACGGGTTGACCGAGGCGACCATGCCGGCGCCGAACGCATAGCCGAACGGCAGCGCCGCCGCCAGCACCGCGACGGCGTTCTCGACGGTGGCAAAGAGCGCGAGGATCCCTTCCATGAGTGCCAGGATAAAGTATAGCAGATAGCGGCTCTTGACTCGGTCTTTATTCAGTGGTAAATGAATGTTATCAAGTCTTTACTCTATCATCAGGATAAAGAGCCATGCAAGAATCGTTGGTCACGATCAGTGAGAAAGGTCAAGTGACGGTTCCCGCAGAGGTGCGCAAGTTCCTGGGAGTCAGCCCGAAGGACAAGCTCACCTTCGTTATGGAGGAAGGCGAGGTCAAAGTGAGGGCTGCGAAAGCGTCTCTTGACGACATCTATCAGTCTGTGCCCGCCCTCAGCCGCCACTTGACGGTGGAGGACACGATCGCCATCGCCAAGGAGGAGCATGCCCAACATGTGGCGCAAGAGGGCCTAGAGCGCTGATGGAGCTCAAGTTCCTCGATGCGAATCCTATTCTCCGGCTTCTGACCCAAGACCAACCTGCCCAATCAGCCGCCGCGCGTTTACTGTTTGAGCAGGTCTCAAGCGGAAACCTTCAGGTGACCACATCCGAATCAATCATCGTTGAGGTCGTTCAGGTACTCTCGTCCAAGGTCCTCTATAACATTCCTCGCCATGAGATCCAGCGGGACCTCAATGTCATTCTGGCCCTGAAGGGACTCAGATTGGCCGCAAAGCGCTCCTATCGACGCGCCCTTGAGTTGTACGCTTCGTCGAACGTGGACTTTGTCGACGCGTTGACAGTTGCTCAAATGGAGCGGCAGCGCATCAAGACTATTCTGAGCTTCGTCCGAGATTTCGACCGGTTCCCTTCGGTCGTGCGCGAAGCCCCGACTTCGGATCGCTGACGCCTGAGGCCCCACGCCAGTCCTGTGCGCACTCGTGCAGGATCTGGCCCGAACATACCACGGATGCAGGAGCGTTGGGATTCGTGTATACTTGGCAGTCCGTAAATGGCTAAGTCCACTGCAACAACCGGCACCTCCGGCCGTCGTCGGCTGGCGCTCGTGCTACTCTTCAGCGCGGCGTCGCTCTGCCTTGTGGGAGTCGGCTACGCCGGCTACCTCGCCTGGACGAGCTGGCGGGCCCTGAACACCGTGCTCGCGCCCGCCGGCCCGAGGGCCCAGGGCCAGGCGGCCACCGGCCAGGGCTGGGAGAGCAGGGGGCGCATCAACCTGCTGCTCATGGGCCTCGACCGCCGGCCGGCCGATGGCCGCATCCCGGCGCGCACCGACACGATGATCGTCTTGAGCGTCGATCCCTACGGCAAGACCGCGAGCATGCTCAGCATACCTCGGGACCTCTACGTGCCCGTCCAGATGGTCCGCGTCGGCACGCGCTGCCAGGCCGATTGGGACCGCATCAACACCGCCATGGTGCACGGCGAGACCTGCGGCTACCCGGGCGGCGGCGCCGCTCAGGCGCGCGACACCGTGCAGGCCACCTTCGACCTTCCCATCCACTACACCGTCGTCGTCGACTTCGCCGGCTTCCAGCGCATCATCGACACGATGGGCGGCGTCGAGATCGTCTTGGACGAGCTCCTCTTCGACCCGGAGTTCCCCACCCCCGACGGCGGCACCATGAGCGTCTTCCTTCCCACCGGCCAGCAGCGCCTCAACGGCGAGAAGGCCCTGTGGTACGCCCGCTCGCGCTTTCAGCGCGCCGACTACGGCCGCATGCACCACCAGCAGAAGCTCCTCCTCGCCATGCGCGACCAGGCCATGCGCCTCAACCTCATCCCCCGTCTCCCGGAGCTGGTCCGCGAGCTGGGCAGCACCGTGACCACCGACATTCCCCTCGAGGCGGCCCTCAACCTCGGCCGGCTGCTCAGCGCCATCCCGCCCGACCAGATTGTTGGCAAGGCCGTGGAGGGCGACCTCGTGAGCTCCGCCACCACGCCCGGGGGCGCCGCCGTCCTCCTGCTGAACAAGACCAAGGCCTCGGCGCTGGTGAGAGGCCTGTTCTACGATGCGCGGCTGCGCGAGGAGGGGGCCACCGTCGCGCTGGTGAACAGCAGCCAGCGGACCGGCCTCGCCTCGCAGGCCGTCGCCTACCTGCAGGCCCACGGCTTCGAGCAGATAACCACTGAAAGCACCAACGGCACGACGCGTCGCGATACCGTCATCATCGACCACAGCGGCAAGCCCTACACCGCCGGCCTGGCCGCGGGCCTCCTTGGCCTGCCCACCGACCGCATCAAGGTGCAGCGCAACGGCCCCACCGCCACCGACATCGAGATCATCCTCGGCACCGACGCCCCCGAGCTGAACTAGGACGGGGCCCTCTGTGATGTAGGGCTTTAGCCCTCCAAATCTCGTCGCCCCCAACAGCGGCGGCTCAGGCTTCAACAGCAGCGGCTCAGGCTTCAACAGCAGCGGCTCAGGCTTCAACAGCGGCGGCTCAGGCTTCAACAGCGGCGGGTCAGGCTTCAGCCTGACCGAACACGAGTGGCCGAGCTAGGTGAGACGTAGGGCGGTT
>DATDQG010000002.1:0-32472 GCA_035292365.1 Dehalococcoidia bacterium | reverse complement strand
TGTGCGAGGCAACCGACCCCATCGACAAGCACCTCGGAAAACCGCGGGGACACATGAACGCGCTGGAAGCGGGCCAGATCGCCGCACGCGCGCGCGTCAGGCAACTGCTCCTCACGCACATGTGGCACCACTACGACCGCGGCGTCCTCCTCCGGGCCGCCGAGAGCACGTATCCAGGACCCTGCGCGCTCGCGGAACAGGGCCGGTCCTACGAGGTATCGTAGGAAGACGCTCAGACCGGTGAGAAACGGACCGAGCCGCCATCGGGCGGCTCTTTTAGGTTCAAAAGTGGGGTTTGGTAGCGGAGGGGGGATTCGAACCCTCAACCAACGGCTTATGAGTCCGCTGCTCTACCCTTGAGCTACTCCGCCGAGATGGACGTGCCCCGTGCAAGCGGGAAGCAATCGGTCAACTAGTGCTCGATGACATTGTGGGCCAATCCTGTTTGAAACGCAACGGGGTCCTGGCTGGCTCACCTCACCCTTGGCACCTCATCGTCCTTTGAACACGGCAGGCCGCTTCTCCAGGAAGGAGAGGACCGCCTCGCGCCAGTCCTCGGTCTCCCTGGTCAGGTTGTTCCCCTCGCTCTCGGCACGGATCGCCTCTTCTAGGCTTGCCAGCAGGCCTCTTTGCAAAAGCTGCTTCGTCATCCGGACAGCGATCGGTGGGTTGCCGGCGACCGCTTCAGCGTAGGACCGTGCTTCGTCGAGCAATTGCGCGTGCGGGACCACCTTGTTCACCAGGCCCTTCTGCAGCGCCCAGTCTGCTTCGTAGACATTGCCCGTCAGCGCCATCTCGGCCGCGATCCCCGGACCTGCCAGGTGCGTGAGCAAGAACGTCGCGCCGTTGTCGGGCATGAACGAGCGCTTGATGAAGATGCTCGCGAAACGGGCCTGATCGGAGGCGATGCGAAAATCGCACGCCAGCGCGATCGACAGGCCCATCCCTGATGCCACGCCGTTGATGGCGCCGATGACAGGCTGTGGGATGCGCCGCATGTGCACGGGAAGCGCCGTGGCGGCGCCAGCCGCCGCCCCTTGGGCCGGTGAGGCCGGGGCCGTCTGTGGGCTTCCCTCAGCCCGAGCGCGCATCCCAGTGACGTCGGCGCCGGAGCAGAAACCGCGTCCTTCGCCAGTCAGGATGACCACCCTGATCCCCTCGTCCTCCGCGACATCGTCCAGAGCGCGGTGGAAATCGGCGGTGAGCTGGCTGTCGACGGCGTTGAGGCGCTCTGGCCGGTTCAGGCTAATGACGGCGATAAGCCCGTCCCTCTCAAGCTTCACTGCTTCGTACATCGTAATCCTCCCCACGACTTGACCAGCACGCGCACTTTACCCCTTCTTGCGCATACGCTGTCAAGTATCCGCCCACAAAAGACCCGAGGCCAGCCATCACCGTCGAGCGATAGAGAGGCGAGGGCCCTCCGGCAGCGCTACTCGGCAAACCGCTCCAGAAGGCAGCCGATCATGAGCGTGCCGCGCAGCAGGTCCTCCAAACGGATGTTCTCGTCGGGGGCGTGCATCCGGCAGTCGGGATGTTCGACCCCTACACCCGCCGTCGGCAGCCCAAGCACGTCGGTGAAATAGTACATGGGGCCCGTTGCAGCCATCGTCGGTGTCACGGCGGACGGCAGGCCGTAGACCGCCTGGGCTACTGTGCTCACCAGCGCGACGAAGGGATGCCCGAGGGGCGTACGCCCGGCCGGCAGGCC
Source organism: Dehalococcoidia bacterium (assembly GCA_035292365.1). Classification (GTDB taxonomy): domain Bacteria; phylum Chloroflexota; class Dehalococcoidia; order DATDQG01; family DATDQG01; genus DATDQG01. Next base: position 30,761 of record DATDQG010000002.1, on the reverse strand, counting down.
CGGCCCCAGCTGGCTGACGATGATGTCAGCCAAGCCTGCCTCATCCAGGGCACGACGCACCTGGGCCATCACCTCCTCCGGGCGCTGCCCAGGCACCATCCGCAGGTCCAGCTTGGCGTAGGCATGATGAGGCAACACCGTCTTCAGCCCCTCGCCGAGATAGCCCGACTCGAGGCTGGCGATGTTGATAGTGGGAGCGAAGTAGTGCCGCATCGTCGCCTCCGACCCTTCGGCCCCAGCCACGAAGGTCGTTACGCCGAACTCCCGACGCGCGAGCGGCATCTCATCGGGCAGCGCTAGGACCGCCGCCCTCTCCTCCGCTGTCGGTGGCCTAACGCCATCGGCAAAGCCGGGGATGCGCGGGCGTTCGTCCGCGCCCTTCAAAGCGGAAAGCGCCCACACGAGGCGCCACGCTGCGTTCGGGACGACGGTGGCCCACGAGGAATGCAGGTCTCGCGCGGCAGTACTTGCCTCGAGCAGGAGGCTCACCATCCCCTTCGCCCCGAGAATCACGATGGGGGCGCCTTGCCAGTTCACGCCGCCGCCCTCCCAGATGCACGCGTCGGCACGGAAGAGCTCTTGGTATGTCTCGAGATACGCCGCAATGTGCGGGCTGCCGACCTCCTCCTCCCCTTCGAGAAAGAACTTGACCGTCACGGGCAACGAGCCGCGCACCGACCGCAGGGCTCGAAGCGCCGCTAGTCGAGCGCCGATATTCCCCTTGTTGTCCGCTACCCCGCGCGCGTACAGCACTCCATCGCGCAACGAAGGCTCGAAAGGCGGCGAGGTCCACAGGTCGAAGGGTTCGGCCGGCTGAACGTCGTAGTGGTCATAGAAGAGCATGGTCTTTGGTGAGTCGCCGCGCGCCTCTCCATAAACGACGGGGTGGTCGCAGCCCGGCACGCGTAGAACGCGGGCTGACACGCCCGCCGCCTCGAGTTCTTGCGCGGCGAGGCCCGCCATTGCCTCGATGCCCACGTTCTGTGCCGACACGCTCGGCTGGCGACAGAGGCGCGTCACGAGATCGAGGAGGTCGTCCAGCCGCTCCGCGATTGCCTGTTCTAGGCTGCTTGTCGCCATGTCTGGTCTCCTTGCTGCATCTCCAAGATACAAGGTGATTCGATAAACGCTTGACTATAAGGGCACCACCTGATAACAGTACCATTCGAGGGGGCACTTGCCATCCTAGCAAAAACTAGGGGACAGGTTTGCCTCAGCCGCCACTGGACGGCACGGCAGCGGATGTAACCCGGTGACGTATAGCTGTTTAGTGGTGGTATAGGGACGCTTAGGAGGAGCGCCCATAGAGGAACGTATCGGCAAAAGGGTAGGATTCCGAGAAAGACCTGGGACTCCAGGCCTCATCTCCAAGGAGGAAGGGACCTCACAACCGATGGCCAAGAAGACGTACCTTCAAGAGAACTACGAATATTCGCAGCGGATGTGGAGCCAGTGGATGGGCTCCCAAATGTCACGGCGGTTCGTCGTCAAGGCAGGCACGCTGGCGGCGCTGGGCGGCACGTCCGCCCTGAGCCAACTCATGGCGGCCTGCGCCGGCGGTGCCGCGACGTCGAGCATCGGCTCCACTGAGGAGCTGGCAGCGGGGGCCTTCAAGTACTCCCGCTTCCCTATCGTCGAGAAGTACAACTGGCGGCTGGTCAAATGGGACATGACGCCGTACTACGGCGGTGAATTTCGGGAGGACAGCAACCCAGTCAACACCTACGACCCGCTGCGCAACAGCCCGACCAGCAAGGGTGGTCGCTGGTGGCAGACTCTCTACCGGCTGCACTACGGTCCAGGCTCCGAGACGCCGGGTTGGCCGGTGCCGCCGATGGACTACGAGGACACCGACGGACCAGTGCGCATCGAGCCCAACGCTGCAGCCGAGATGCCGAAGAAGGCGCCCGACTTTTCCTGGTATGAGGTCAAACTGCGGCCGGACCTCTTCTTCCACTACAACCCCTCGGCCGACGCCCCAGCAGACGTGAAAGCCATGATTGAGAAGGTCGGCGGGCGGAATGTGACGGCCGACGACGTGAAGTACGTCTATGACACCTTCCAGGATACGAAGCTGAGCCTCTTCTACGACAACCTGGAGTACCTGGACCGGACCGAGGTGGTGGACAAGTACACGCTGCGCTTCCACATGAAGCGGCCAGTGATGTTCTTCGACCAGGTCATGGCCTCCTCCTTCTACTACATCTTCGCCCCCGAACATCACCAGGGGCCCAAGGCCGTCTGGGACGGTTGGGCGATCGGCACAGGGCCCTACATGCTGCAGTATCACCGGTACCAGGACCACCACGAAGGGATCCGGCACCCGAAGTTCACGGAGCTTGATAGAGCCGGCTTTCGCCAGCCGTACGCAGATAAAGTAGTTGGGAACAACATGCCGGATGCCAACGTCGAGAAGGCTGCCTACCGCTCCGGACAGCAGGACTACTACGGCGTGGTCGGTCTGGAAGACCTTGAGGACCTGCTTGCGACCAACCCAGAGTCGGTCGTCTTTGTTATCCCGCAGGACCCGAACGTCCACGTGATGTGGGCCATCCAGTGGAACAACCCGGTGTGGGGGGCGAGTGAGGCCGGCTTGAAGATGCGGCGCGCTCTCTCCATGGCGATCGACCGTCGGAGGCTCAACGACATCATCTACGGGGGCGCGGGCGTGCCCTCGTATGCTACTCCATTCGACTTCATGGGGCTGAAGGCACCGGCCAACTGGGACGAGTTGGGCCCCTACTACCAGTACAACCCTGCCGAAGCGAAGCGGCTGATGGCCGAGGCGGGCTTCCCCAACGGCTACGACGCCGAGATGGTCACTACGCCCGCCAGTGCTTCCGGCGCCGAGTACGTGACCGTGCAACAGATGCTGAATGAGGTGGGCATCCGAATCCGCTTCAAAGAGCTCGAGTCCACGGTCGTCACGGCCACCCGCAACAGGAAGGACTTCAAGGATTTCATCGCGGGCAGCCAGGACTCCGGCTACGACATGGAGATGAACATCTATCGCCTCTGGGCCTCTAAGGACGCCGTGCGTAACTTTGGCTCGGTGGATGACCCGATCCTTGCGGACCTGGCCCAGAAGCAGCGGTACGAGCTGGACTACGAGAAGCGCCGCGAGATGGCCCGGCAGGTGCACGGCCGCTATCTGGAGATCATCCCGACGCTCCACCTGCTCTCCCGCCACCGGATGACGGTGCGTCACCCCTGGATCCATAACTGGGGCGACAACATCCACTCGTGGCTCTGCTGCTGGGGCTCGCAGCAGATGCGGCAGCTCTACATTGACGATACCGCGCCGGCGGGACGTCGTGGCACGCGAGGCAAGGAAGGCACCTGGGGCGTGCCTTACGACCGGCAGGGCCGCAAGGTCTAGCAACGGAGGAGAGTGAGGGCACGGCATGCCGTGCCCTCACAGGTTTTGCGGACCATCGTAGGGGCGTTCAACTGAACGCCCCTACATGTGCTTGAGGGCCTGCACTCGCCGGAAACGCGCCTGCGCCACGAGAAGCCGATACAACCATTGACGCTAGGCGTTAGACTACTAGACATGACGGACTCGTTGACGCCGCAGCGAGTTGAGGCCGGCCGCTACCAGGTGCAGCGCACCCTTGGCAGAGGCGGCATGGCGGTCGTTTCGCTGGCGGAGGACACGCTGCTTGGCCGCCAGGTGGCGCTGAAGACGTTGCAGCCCGCGTATGCCTACGACAAGGCGTTCGTCGAGCGCTTCCGTCGGGAGGCGCAGGCTGCGGCACGCCTCGGCCACCCCAACATCGTGCGCATTTACGACTTGCTCGAGTCGCCCGAAGGGACGCCCGTCATCGTCATGGAGTACGTGCCGGGCCCCTCGTTGCAGGACGCTCTCCGGCGCGCCGGCCGGCCACCTCTTTCGCTGGCGCTGGCCATCGTGCGGCAGGCAAGCGCCGCTCTACAGGAGGCACACCGCCAGGGACTGGTGCACCGCGATGTGAAACCCGGAAACCTGCTCCTCACCCACCCACTCCCCACCAACGATTGGCACGTTATTCCCGTCAATGAAGATGACACGCTGGTGAAGGTCGTCGACTTCGGCATCGCCCGTGCGGCCGGCGAGCGCTCCCTGTCCATGGCCGGCGAAGTCTGGGGGTCCGCGCATTACCTGTCCCCAGAACAGGCGCGAGGCGAGGCGGCGACCGCTGCCAGCGATGTCTATGCGCTCGGATGTGTCCTCTTCGAGCTCCTCACAGGCAGGCCGCCCTTCCAGGGGGAAGGCGCCATGGCGGTTGCCTTGCAGCACATTGACGCGCCGCCGCCCTCACCGCGGTCTCTCGACGCAACCCTTCCCCACAGCATCGATCAGGTGGTGCTCAGGGCGCTGGCCAAAGACCCAACGCAGCGGTTCTCCTCCGCCCAAGAGTTTGGCGACGCCCTGCGGCTCGTCGAGGATCTCGGCCTGGAAGCGACCGGCCCTCTGACCGTCGCGCGACGGCAAGTGGCGCCTCGATCCAGCCCAAGCGGCCCCGATAGCCGAGAGGCGCCTGCGGAGCCAACGCGGGCCGGCCCTCGCCGTCGCCGGCGCTCGGTCTCGTCCTGGCTGTTGGCGATTGCCTTCGCGCTGGCACTTGCCGCCGTCTCGCCCTGGGCAGTCCAGTTTGGGCGCCCGTGGATCGAGAGCCGTCTCGTATCCCAACCTCCTGCCACAGCTGCGACGACCATCGTCATGCCGCAAGTCGAAGGCATGCCCGTCGAGCAGGCGCGCGCCCAACTAGAGATGCTGGGCCTGACGGTACAACTGGGCCCGGCGTTGTTCTCCAACAGCGTCGCTGCTGGGTCCGTCCTGCAGCAGGACCCCACACCCGGCGTGGCGATCAAGCAAGGAAGCACCGTGACGCTCACCGCCAGCCTCGGACGTCAGACGATAGCCGTCCCATCGCTCGTGGGCTCCCGGTTCGCGGACGCGTTCTCGCAACTGCTGGCGCTTGGGCTCCTCGTGGAGCGGCGCGACACGCCACGTCCACAAGCGGCTCCGGAAGCGGTGGTGGGCCAGGAGCCCGCGCCCGGCACATCCGTGCCCGCCGGCAGCACGGTTGTCCTGCTTGTGAACGCCGGCGGCCTCACGGCGGTGCCCGAGCTGCACGGCAAAACGGAGGCCGAAGCTCGCAAGCTCATCGAGGCCGCAGGGCTGCGCATCCCGCAATTCGGCGTCAATTACCAGAGCAGGAAGAACACCGATATCCCGCCAGGACAACTGCGCCAGGTGTGTCTTGGCTGTGTCCTGTCTTCAAGCCCTGGAGCTGGCACGGCGGTCCAGCTCGGCAGCGACGTGCGTCTGGCTGTGCGCGACCCCGCCGACGAAGACTAAGGCCGTCTAGGAGGACCTGTCCGCCGCGGCTCTACGACAAGCGCCAGTCATCCATGCCCTCCCCTGTGCGCGCAACCCGCCCCTCCTGCTCCAGCTTCAGCAAATGCGCCTGTATCTGGCCGATCGCCGCTCGGCGCAGATTGGCACCGATCTCGGGATAGATCTCGGCCACCATTGCCTCGACGTTGCCCAGGCCAGCCTTCAGGAAGCCCAGCACCTGCTGCTCGCGCTCCAGCCGGTGGGCAATGAGCTCCTCAAGCTTGGCATGCGGCGACCGGATGACCGGCCCGTGGCCCGGAGCCATCACGGCAAAGTCACGGCCTTGGAGGAGCCGCAGGGACTGGATGTACTCGCCCATGTTGCCGCCCGTCGGCGAGACGGCCGTTGTGCCGGTCCCCAAGACGTGATCGCCGGTGAACAGAAGACGCTCGCTCCGCAGGTAGTAGCAAGTGGAGCCCGGCGTGTGACCAGGTGTATGGATGACCTCAACAGAGACTCCATCCCACTCGAGCACCTCGCCGCCCTCAACGGTGCGGTCGGCGATGGTTCGCGTTTCCTCCTTGGCATGACAGATGATCTGTGCGCCGGTGGCCTCCCGGACCTTTTCGGCTCCGCCGGCATGGTCGACGTGATGATGGGTGAGCAGGATGGCGCCGAGCCGCGTCCAACCCGCCTCTTTGAGCTGCTCGAGGAGCCAGGCCGTATGCGCCTCGTCCGGGTAGCCTGAGTCGACGAGGATACCGGGGCCCGAGGCTATCAGATAGACGTTAGGCCCCTGAAGACCGCGGAAGGGATCGTTCGGGTTGCGAAACCCAAGGACGCCGGGCACTACCTCGGCCATGGGTGCCTCCTTCGATCAATGCGGAGAACGCGTTTCGGCCCATCGTAGGAACGCGCATTTGGGCTTGTCAACTTGTCGCGCTGCGGGTATAATTGCGTTCGTGGATGAGGTTCACTAGATGAGCCAAACCGGGCACTCGGAGAGCTGAGCACCAGCGCGCGCTGGTGCTCTTGTGTTTTCAGCCCCGCAGTAGGAGGAGGCGCTATGAACTCAGGCTTCATTGGCAAGATCGAAAAGGCCCGTCGCTACGCGGAAGAGCCCGAGCGCGTCCGCTTTCTTAGCCTCGAAGTATCCTTCAGCGGAGACAACGAGCTACACCGCCTGAAATTCGACAAGGGCGACTGGCACTGCCAGTGCGACTTCTTCGCCATTCACAACACCTGCAGCCATGTCATGGCGTTGCAGCGCCTGCTCCGGGCGATGCTGCCGGAGGAGGGGCTGGTCTCCCCGGCCCAGGGTATCTTCTCCTAATCGATCAGCCGCACCACAAATCACCCGCTCAACGGCGCGCTTACAGTAGCGCGCCGTTCTGTTTCGCGGTATTCTTGCGACCACCGCAGAGTGCTCCCTATGTGGGCAGTAAGCCCTTACAAAAGGAGGGGTCGATGTCGACACAGATACGCTTCGAACTGCCTGACCCAGCGTATGAGGCGTACACCTGGCTCCTCCAAGACGAGTTCATCCCAGCCGCTCAGCCACCGCTCCTGGCCGGGCCTGACAACCCGCCAGGTGGGCAAGCCATTGCAGATCCTCCCCGACGTCTCCGGATCAATGGCTATCTCTATACGCGTGTCGGCTCGACTGGGCCCGCGTTGTTCGGGCAGCCCACGGTCCCGGAGAGTATCCACGACCTCACTCGCTGGCGTGCCGACTGGCTCCCTCAGGTGGAGGCTCTCGCGCATCAACTTGAGTCCTTCGACGCTGCAACGGTCCAAACGGGCGACTGGGCAGCGATTCTCGACGAACAGGACAGGGAGTACCAGCGCATCTTTGTTGGCGTGCACCAGGCCACAGAGCGCCCTGCCTGGGTGGCGGTAAACCGCTTCATCGAGGCGTTCGCCGCCTCCTTTGGCGAGGAGCGTCGCCAGGATGCTATGGCACTCCTTCATGGGTTCCCTAATCGCTCCCTCGATCGCAGCCTTGCCCTCTGGGACTTGAGTCGTCTGGTTCGTGCCGATCCCGGGCTCGCGAGCGCCTTGGACTCACGAGCGCAATGGCCAGAGTCAACCCTGGCTCTCCAATTCAGGGAAGAGTTCGGGGCCTGCCTTAGAGAGTTCGGGCACACCAACAGCAAGGAGATGCAGGATGCGCCTACCTGGGGGGAGGACCCCAGCATCCCACTGGCTGTAGTCCGCGCCTACGCCAGACAGGCAGACGACAGGAGCCCGCGAGAAGCAGTGCACCGTCAGAGCGACCGGCGGCAGGCTCTGGAGCGCGATCTCCGCGGACGAGCCGGCACCGACCCGTCTGTTGCAGCGTTGGTCCCGCTCATGGAGATAGCCCAGCAGTTGGTGCCAGTGCTCGAGGACCATAACCTACTGGCCGACCAGCGCATCGCTGCTGCCTCTCGCCGCCGTTGGCTCGCCATCGGTCACTTCCTACAGCAACGAGGGGCCACAGCCTTCCCTGACGACGTCTTCTTCTATAGGCGGTCCGAGCTAGTCCACGCTCTCGAGCAGGGGGCCACCCTCCCGCAAGACGAGCTCGCCCAACGGCGTGCTTTGCATGAGTTGTGCAGGGCCACACCGCCTCCGGCCCTCCTCGGCATGCCGCTTGCCCTAGAACAACCGCTGTCTGACAGAAACGAGGCTGAGCGCCACCCGTCCGAGTCGCTAGGACCGCTAGTGCTACGCGGCGCGCCAGCCTCAGCCGGCAGTTATCGGGGTCGTGCCCGGGTCGTCGAGTCGTTCAGTGACGTCAGCAGCCTCCAAGGCGGCGACGTACTGGTGTGTCGCAGCACGACCCCGCCCTGGACACCGTACTTCGCGATTATCGGCGCTCTGATCACGAACTCGGGCGGCATCCTCTCGCACGGCGCCGTTGTCGCGCGGGAGTTCGGCATCCCAGCCGTCGTAGGCACCAGAAACGCAACCGCACTTATACCAGACGGCGCCACCGTGACCGTCGATGGCACCGCAGGCGTGGTGATCGTCGAGGCATAGACAAACGCTGGGGCCGGTACAGGCCGCCCTTCGCCGCGTTGAGTTAGACCGGAACGTAGGCCGCTGCCTTCAGGCTGATGTCGGTATCGCCTGCTGGCAACTACGAAAGAGGTGGCATCAATGAGCCCGATGGACTTCGTTTTCGGCTTTCTGATATCGATCGCTGTCTTTCTTATGTGGGCCACCTACAAGCTCGGCCGGCGCTTCGCCAGCAGGGAAGAGAAAAAGAAGTTGAAGGGCTGGGGCTAGGGGACTTGGCCCCAGAATCACGGGTTTTGACAATCCTATCCTGCCCACCTAGAATGCCGCTCGGACTGTCCATCTGAGGCAGCCGAGGATGGCATGGAGATCATCAATCACGACATCATTGTTGTCGGAGGCGGCGCCGCCGGCCTCCGCGCGGCCATCGCCATCGCCGAAGAGGCCGGCAGCCGCCTCGACCTCGCTCTCGTCTCCAAGGTCTATCCCATGCGCAGCCACACCGTCTCCGCCGAGGGTGGCGCCGCCGCGGTGCTCCATGAGGGCGGCGAGGACAGTCTGGACCTCCACGCCTACGACACCATCAAGGGCAGCGACTTCCTGGCCGACCAGGATGTCGTCGAGGCCTTCGTCCAAGAAGCGCCCGGCGAGCTGATCCAGCTCGAACACTGGGGCTGCCCCTGGAGCCGCGAGCCGGATGGCCGCATCGCCGTGCGACCCTTCGGCGGCATGACCGTCTACCGCACCGCCTTCGCCGCCGACAAGACCGGCTTTCACATGCTCCACGCCCTCTTCCAGACCTCCCTCAAGTACACTGCCATCAAGCGTTATGACGAGTGGTTCGTAACCCGCCTCTTGGTGAATGAGGGCCGGGTCGTCGGCCTGACCGCGCTCGATATCCGCAGCGGCACCATGCGCGCTCTGACGGCCAAGGCAATAATCATCGCCACCGGCGGTCTCGGTCGCATCTTCCCTTTCACCACGAACGCCGCCATCAACACCGGCGACGGCATGGCGCTGGCCTATCGGGCCGGCGCACCGCTGAAGGACATGGAGTTCGTCCAGTACCACCCAACGGGCCTCCCGGGCACCGGCATCCTCATAACCGAGGCCGCACGGGGCGAGGGCGGCTATCTCTACAACAAGGAAGGCGAACGATTCCTCTCTCGCTACGTGCCCGGCCGGATGGAGCTGGGGCCGCGCGACATCATCTCACGCGCCATCATGATGGAGATCGAGGCCGGCCGCGCCTTCGATGGCCCCTATGGGGAGTTCGTCCACCTGGACCTGCGCCATCTCGGCGAGGAGCTCATCGACAGCAAGCTCCCGTTCGTCCGCGAGCTGACGCGTAACTACGTCGGTATCGACCCGGTCCACGAGCCTATTCCCGTGCGCCCAGTTGCCCACTACATGATGGGTGGCATCCATACGAACGTCGATGCTGAGACGCCATTGCCGGGCCTGTACTCGGCCGGCGAGTCCGCCTGCCCGACTATCAATGGGGCCAATCGCTTGGGCTCAAACTCCCTCACCGAATGTCTCGTCTTCGGCGCGCGCGCCGGCCGCGCCGCCGCTCGCTATGCCTTGGAGGCAGCCGCTGTGAGGGCCAACCAGGTGGAGGCGCTGGCCAACGACGAAGAGCGCCGCATCCGCGAGCGCTTTCTAAACCGGCAGGACGGCACGGAACGGATTGGCCACATCCGCGAGGGGATGCAGCGCGCGATGGAGCGCGGCCTGGGCGTCTATCGCACCAGGCAGGGGATCGAGGAGGCTGTCGCGGACCTCCGCAGCCTGCGTGAACGGTTCACGCACGTCTCCCTCGACGACCGCAGCGCCGTCTTCAATACGGAGCTCGTCAATGCCCTAGAGCTCGAGTGCATGCTCGACCTGGCCCAGGCGATCGCAGGCGCCGCCTTGGTCCGCGAGGAGTCCCGGGGCGCCCATTCCCGCCGCGACTTCCCAGAGCGCGACGACGAGCGCTTCCTCCACCACAGCCTGTCCTACTACACCCCGGAAGGTCCGCGCCTATCGACACACCCTGTTACCATCACCCGCTGGCAGCCGGAAGAGCGCAAGTATTGAACAGCCACGTGTCATTGCGAGTCGCCCGCAACCAAAGCAGTCCCTCATCTCATCATGAGATTGCTTCGCCGCGCTCGCGATGATCGAGGCAATGATCTCGTTTGTTCGAGGGAAGCATGAGTGAACGCACCGTCTCGTTGACCGTCATGCGCTACCGGCCGGGAGTGGACGCGGCCCCAACACCCGCTACCTACACAGTCCCGTTCCGCGAGGACACCAGGGTTCTCGACGCGCTCAACTACATCAAGGACCAAATGGACGGCACGCTCTCGTACCGCTGGTCCTGCCGCATGGGGGTCTGTGGCTCCTGCGGTATGATGGTCAACGGCACTCCTAAGCTCACTTGCTCTGCCTTGCTGCGAGACCTTCCGCCGGCGGTGACTGTCGAACCGCTTGCTAACTTCCCCATCATCCGGGACCTTGTCGTCGACATAGACGATTTCCTGCGCAAGTTGAGCGCGGTCAAGGCCTGGCTGATTCCTGACTCGCCCAAGGCAATAGCCGCAGGCGAGTACCTGCAAACGCCAGAGCAAGTCGAGCGCTACCGTCAGTTTAGCCAGTGCATTAACTGCACGCTCTGTTATGCCGCCTGCCCGGTCTATGGGATCCAGCCCCAGTTCGTCGGCCCGGCGGCCCTTGCCCTGGCCCACCGCTACAAGATGGACTCGCGCGACGGCGGCTGGAGTGAGCGTGCGCCCATCGTCGCCGGACCCGAAGGCGTCTGGGAGTGCGAGTTCGTGGGTGAGTGCTCACTGGTCTGCCCCAAGCACGTCGACCCCGCAGCAGCGATCCAACGCACGAAGCTGAGCGCCTCCATGGAATGGATGCGCAATCTGGTGATGCCCTGGGCCGCCCGGTGAGCGCTCCCTCACGGCCGGCGGCGCCTCCCGCCTTCCATCGGCCGGTGCGGCCCGACTGGTGGCTGAGCGGGCGCTACCGCAGCCCCTCGACCCAAGGCACTCGCGCCTATCTGCTCTTCATGCTCCGGGAGCTCAGCAGCGTCGTCGTCGCGCTGTTTCTCGTCTTCTACCTGGTCCAGATCGCCCGACTCAGCAGCGGTCAGGGCGTTTACGACGCCTTCGTCGCCACGCTGCGGTCCCCCGTGGTTGTGCTCTTCCATCTTATCGCGCTCGCGTCGGCCATATACCATGCCGTTACCTGGTGGCAATTGAACGGGGTCGTGATGGTGGTGCGCCTGGGCAGCAGCACCGTACCGCCGCGGCAGCTGGTTCTCGGTGGCTACGTGCTCTGGGCCATCGCCTCAATAGCGGTGTGCCTCATCCTGGTGGGGTTCTAGCCGTGCGTAACGTCCGTTCGCTCGAGCCCTTCTGGTGGTTCCTCTTTGCCGGAGGCGGCACCGTGGCTGCCCTCCTGGTTACCGTGCACATCTCGGTCAACCTGCTCGTGGGCGTGGGCCTTCTGGGCACGGATACGCTCAGCTACGGCCGCCTTTCCGGCCTCGTCGCCAACCCCATCGTCAAGCTCTACCTGCTCGCCCTCTTCGCCCTGCCCTTCTTCCACGCCGCGCACCGCCTCCGCGGCACCATCCGCGACCTCGGCCTCCATGCCGATAGGGTTGTGGGCTTCCTGTGCTACAGCACGGCCATCGTTGGGAGCGTATGGGCGTTGGCGGTGCTATTGGGTGTGCCGTAGGGAGCGTGCCAGGGGCTTGTCGAAGCCTATCCGCTAACGGCGTCGTTGGCCGGTCTTACATCGCGCAGGTTTTGATCTCACTCATGGTTGACTCCATTCGCTCGTTGATTAGCGACAAGAGTCTGACTCTTTCCTCCAGCGCTGCGCTGTATCGTGGGTCAGATGAGAGTTCCCCGAACGCCACAGGGTCGTCTGGCGGTCTACGCTCTACGATCGGGGTGATCTCCATTGCAATGGAGCCATCGGGATCACGGATACGTAATTCCAGACACTGAAAGGCCTCAGAACCTCGAACAATTTAGCCAAGCCAGACGAGAAGACGATCCCGATGTAACCAAGAAGATGCCAGTGGTTGCCAGAATCAACCATGCAATCCCTAACCACCTCAGAAGCCGGGAGATCGCTCTCATTGCCATTCCCTCTACATCACGCTGGATTCACGCTCGCCAGTCCAGCGCTCCTTACAACGGCGCGTTGCAGTCCAGCTTGAGCACCAGGATCGCAGTGCGCGGCTTCGCCAGGTCGCGTGGCTGGCGCTCGCCAACTACGTAGGAGCCGCCTGACAGCGTGCTCTCCCACATCCGCGTCTGGCCCGGCCCGATAACCGGCAGGCGCTGAAAGAGCCCTGGGCCGCTGATCGATACCTCCTCGGACTGCTCTGACCGGTTCTCGATGACCAGGCGTATTCGTCCAGGGTTCGAGCAGGTGACCGGCGGCTCATACCGGTCGGTCCCCAGACGTACCCCAATCTGATGGCAGGGGGACTCACAAGTCGGCGTCGCGCTCGGCGGCGGAAGCGGCGCGGACGCTGTACCGCTGCCCGTGCAGGCGAGGAGCACAAAGACCACAGCCGCCGCCAGCGAGGGGCATCGCTGCCGCATGCGCGAGTCCCCTATCTCCTTTTGCGGTCCGTACTTTTACGGGTCGGAGCAGTCGCGCGTGAAGCCGCAGCGTGGGCAGATGAGCTTGCAGTGCAACTCAAACACCGGCGTGCCGCAGCGGTCACAGAGCTCCACCGGAGGGCTTGGGCGAGTCGTTCGTTGAGGCGTGGCCACGCCGGCGGCGGACTCTAAGTGGAATCGTGCGAGCTCGCGCAAGCTCGGCGACCTGCGCTCAGTGCCGCCTACGACGGGAGGAGATCACGGACCTCTTCGCGCTCAGCGAGAAGCTCCTCCATGGTGATGCGGATCTTATCGCGGGCGAAGTCGTCGTGCTCGAACCCCTCGACGACCTGCCACGACGAGCCGGTGCTTCGAATCGGGAAGCCGAACTGCAGACCCTCAGGAATTCCATACTCGCCCCGGCTCATTACGGCCAGCCCAGCGCAATCGCCGGCCTGAGTGGGAGTGTGGATGCTCACAACGGAGTCGATGACTGCCCCGGCGGCTGAGCCAGCGGAGGAGGCGCCTCGGGCGCTGATGACGGCTGCGCCTCGCTGCTGCACGCTCGTGATGAACTCTCCGCGCAGCCACGCGTCGTCGCCGATCACATCTGCGGCCGGACGGCCACCGATTCTGGCGTTGCGAAAGTCAGGGTACTGCGTCGCCGAGTGATTGCCCCAGATGGCAAGATTCCGCACCTCAGCGACAGGCACACCCGCCCTGCGGGCGAGCTGGGCCTTCGCGCGGTTTTGATCGAGGCGCACCATCGAAAACCATCGGTCGGCAGGGATTTCAGGCGCGTTCGACCGCGCGATGAGGCAGTTGGTGTTGCATGGGTTGCCGACCACGAGAATCCGGACGTCGCTTGCGGCAGCCGCGGCGATGGCCCGCCCCTGGGGACCGAAGATGCCACCATTGATCTTGAGCAGGTCCCCGCGCTCCATGCCCTCTCTCCGCGGGACCGATCCAACCAGCAACACCCAGGACACGCCGTCGAATGCCGTCTTTGCATCAGCGGTCATCTCGATGGACCGCACCAGCGGGAAGGCACAGTCGTCGAGCTCCATGACCACACCTTGAAGCGGCTTCAGTGCCGGCTCGATATCAAGCAAACGAAGGTCGAGCGACGTGTCGGGCCCGAGGAGCTGACCAGAGGCGATTCGGAACAGCAATGCATAGGAGACGTTCCCGCTCGCCCCGCTGACAGCCACGCGCACCGCGGCTTGGTTACTCATTCAGAGTCCTCCTTAGCGTTGTGCCTCCAGGCGATCCGCGATGGCGCCTCGACGGCCTTGTCTAGCCCACTCCCACCATCATCTTCTCGATGACCGCGTCCGCCACGTGCGAAGTGCCGACCGCGGTCGGGTCATCGCGGTGCGGCTTCATATCATACGTCACGCTCTTTCCTTCAGCGACAACCGCGGCGATCGCCCCCTCGAGACGGTCCGCGGCCTGCTTCTCGTTCAGGTAGCGTAGAAGCAAGACGCCGGAAAGCATCGTGGCGATGGGGTTCACCTTGTTCTGCCCTGTGTAGCGCGGCGCCGAGCCATGGATCGGTTCGCAGAGGATCGCGTCGACGCCGATGTTGGCGCCGGGCGCCACACCTAGCCCGCCCACGAGGCCCGCGCAAAGGTCAGAAAGGATATCGCCATACAAGTTGGGCAGCACCAGCACGTCATACATCTGCGGCTGCCGCACTAGTTGCATGCACATGGCGTCAACCAGGACCTCTTCGTACTCGATGTCCGGATACTTCTTGGCCACGCCCCGGGCGACATCGTAGAAAAGGCCGTCGGTGAACTTCATGATGTTGGCTTTGCAAACAGCCGTCACCTTGCGGCGACCGTTCTCGCGCGCGTAGTCGAAGGCGAAGCGGACGATGCGCTCGCTGCCGAACTCCGACATCACCTTGAGCGACAAGCCGGCGTCATCCCGGATCCGGCCCTGGCCGCTCCTCTCGACTATATCCGAGATCGCCCGAAGTTCCGGCGCGCCCTTCTCGAACTCGATGCCCGCATATAGGTCCTCGGTGTTCTCGCGCACCACCACCAGGTCGACGTTTTGATACGGAGCGCGCATCCCCGGGTACCACTTGCACGGGCGTAGGCAAGCATAAAGGTCCAACACCTTGCGCAGCGCGACGTTGACGCTGCGAAAGCCGGTGCCGATGGGCGTTGTCAGCGGTCCTTTGAGCGCGAGTTTGTTACGCCGTATTGAGTCGAGCGTCTCCTGGGGCAGCAACTCACCGTGCGCCTCCAACGCAGGGATGCCGGCGAGGCGCTCGTCCCATTTGAACTGGACCCCTGTTGCCTCCAAAACCCGGACCGCCGCCGTGGTGACATCGGGGCCGATGCCATCTCCAGGGATCAGCGTGACGGTGTAGGTCATGGTAGCCTCCTCGTTTACTGGTTGGTCACCAGGGCGCTCGATCACGTCAACTCGACAAGATTCTACCCCGCCGCGCAGGCCAGGGCCAGACGGCAGGGTAGAGTGAGAGCCCTACTATCGATTAGCGTAGCGCGTTGAGCAGGGACGAGAGGTCCCTGTTCCAGAGATTGGGTTCGCCTGTGGCGCCGTTCGTCGTCGGTCTGCCCGTCGCGAGCTGGTCCTCGTAGGTTGCCATATCAACCTTGTACAGAACACCCAGCGGGATACGCTCGCCCCATTCATATGACTTCGTCATCGCCTGAACTTTCTTCGCCACAATCTCGTCTAGGTTGGTGGGGTCGCGCACGACGCCATCGTAGTCCGTGTCGTCCAACTGGTAAAGGCGCGGCTCGTGGTCAAAGACCTCGCTGTACCACTCCTTCGTGTGCAGATCGTTGTAGTACGGACAGGTCTGCAGGATATCGATGAAGGCGGTTCCTCGGTGGCTTACGGCCTCGGCAATGAGGGTGGCGAGACCCTTCGGCTGCAGGGCGTAGCCGCGGGCGACGAACGTATATCCAGAGGCGATAGCCAGCGCCAGCGGGTTGATGCTGTCCTGGATCGCCGGTTCGGGCATTCCCTTCGCCCGCAGGCCTTTTTGCATCGTGGGCGCTGCCTGGCCCTTGGTAAGCCCATACACCTCGTTGTCGAACACGAGGTACGTGAGGTCGACGTTGCGCCTTCCAGCGTTCACGAAATAACCGGCGCCGATACCGTAGCCGTCACCATCGCCACCGACAGCGATGACAGTCATCTCAGGGTTGGCTAGCTTCCCTCCGGTTGCCGTGGGCAGCACTCGTCCGTGCAGGGTATGGATACCGAAGGCGTTGATGTAATGCGGCGCTTTGCCCGAGCAGCCGATGCCGGAGAAGACGGCTACTTGGTGCGGAGGAAGTTGCAGCTCGGCCAGCCCCAGCTGGATGGCATTCAAGATGCCGAAGTCGCCACAGCCAGCGCACCACGTGTTGTGGACGGGTGACTTGTAGTCCCGAATGGTGTAGACCTTTGGGTCGCTCGTAATAATAGCCACGCAGTCTCCTCCTTTTTACGGCAGCAAGTGCGTCACAGCCACCCGTGGCTGCCCCTCACGCAGCGCGGTTCGCAGCGCATCGACCAGCTCCTCTTCTGAGAAGGATCGCCCATCGAATTTCACCAGCCGCTGGTTTACCTCGATTCCCGTCTGCTCTCGTATCAAGTCGCCAAGCTGGCCAGAGTAATTCTCCTCCACCAGCAGCGTTCGCGAGGCACGCCCCAGTATCCTGGACACCTCCTCGATGGGGAAGGGCCGCAGGAGCCGGACCTGTAGGAAGTTCGCCCTGACACCATCCTCCGCCGCCAGAACCTCCAGCGCGTCGAGGATTGGCCCCTTGGTGCTTCCCCAGCCCACCACAGTGATGTCGGCGTCGGCTGGGCCGTAGAGCGCAATCTTCCGCGAGGACGGGATTTCCCGCGCCGCCAAACTCAGCTTACCCATCCGCTTTTCCATCATGCGGATCCTGTTCGCCGTGCTCTCGGTGATGTGACCACGTTCATCGTGCTCGTCGGTGGTGGTCCAGAAGATGGCCCCTTCCTGGCCGGGCACTGAGCGCGGACTGATGCCAGAGTCCGTGAAGCGGTAGCGCAGGTAGTCGCCGTCCGGCTTGTATCGCGCACCGCGATCCACAGGAGGGAGCTTGTCAAGGCCTAGATCGTCAACCGTGACGTAGCCGGAGCCGATCTTCTTATCCACAAGCACCACAACCGGGAGCTGGTAGCGGTCTGCCCAGTTGAACGATTCGAAGCTGTCCTCGGCAATCTCGTGGATATCGCCCGGCGCCACCACGATGTGCGGAAACTCGCCGTGGCCAGGATGGAGTGCGATGTTGAGGTCTGCCTGCTCGCTACGGGTCGGCAGTCCCGTGCTCGGCCCGCCACGTTGCCATATGAACACGACCGGGCCCGGCGCCTCCGTGATAGCGGCAAAGCCAATGCCTTCAATCATCAAGGAGAACCCGGGTCCAGACGTCGAAGTCGAAGAGCGGGCGCCGGTATGCGCCGCGCCGACTGCCATGTTGATAGCCGAGATTTCGTCCTCAACCTGCACAACGACTAAGCCCTGAGCCCGGGCGTACGTTTCGAGGTAGACGTTTTCGTCCGTGGCCGGGCTGATCGGGTAGTACGTTTGGAAGGCCAGGCCGGCCCTCAACTTGGCAAGCGCCGCGGCATGGATGCCGCGCAACAGCATAGGCGCAACCGCCGGTGGCTCCACTGGGATCAGGCGGAAGATCTGGTGGTCTCCCAGCGCCTCCTGCATGAACCGGTAGCCGACATCGGCCGCGCGCACGTTTGGTTCGGCCAACTGAGCGCGACGTCCCGTGAAGACGCTGCGCAAGCCCTCCTGATAGAGTCGCAGGTCCATCCCCAGGGCGGCCGCAGAGGCGCCGCCCGCGATCGTGTTGGTCATCGGCTTCAGCGTATTGAAATCGCTAGAGCGACCCATCTCTGCCAGCATCTCCCGAAGGAGCCTGTCCCAGGGCACCGGGATATAGCGGATGTCCTGTCGGAGGCCGGACTGGTCAAGCTTCAGCGCGCCGTCGTAGATGACCACGCCGCCCGGGGCCATCTGCGCCAAGTGGCCGTGATGGCTTGGCCATTCGTTATGGGTGTTACCGAGGATGGTCTCCTCATCCAGTGCGACTAACACATGGATCTTTTCGGAGAGGTTGCGTTTGTCCTGATTGCTAATCCGGACGGTATAGTAGCTGTGTTCCCCCTCGATATTCGAGTGGTACTCGATGTTCATGTGGAGCCGATAGCCCGCCCTGGAAAGCGCTTTGGCGAAGGCCTCGGCAGCCGTGTTGACACCGCCGCTGCCTTGAGGTCCGCCGACCATCCAGGTGAGATCAGAGTTGTAGTCCATCACGCTCTCCTGTGTCGCCCGGCAAGACTACCGCCTTGCCTTGGGCTGCCGTACGCTCGCCGGGGTCGCCCGTCATTCGATCGCCACCAAGGGGTCGCCTTCGCCGACACGGGCACCATCATTCACCATAACCTCGCGCACTACTCCCCGCATCGCCGCACGGATCTCGTTTTCCATTTTCATCGCTTCCAGCACCAGAAGCAAGTCTCCTTCCGCTACGCTGTCACCGACGCGCACCTTAACCGAGAGCACACGTCCCGGCACCGGCGCTCGGACAACCCCGGCCACCGTTTGTGCTGCCGCGCGTGCCACTGTGGCGGCCGGCGAAGGAGGCGCCTCACGCTCCACCTCGCGCTCGGTAACCACGTCGTAGCTCTGCCCACCCGTCCTCACGAGCCAGTGCCCGCGCTCCTGGCGTTCCAGCTCGATCTGAAACCGTTCGGGCCCGATGCCGACCGCCACAATCGAGCCGTGGCGCTCCGCTTGCACGTCGAAGACCACCCCATCCACCTCTATTCTCCGGCCGGCAATACGCACGTCATGGGCGACGCCGTTCACACTGAGTTTCACGCCCCATCACCAGCGCTGGGCCAGCAGAAGCTGGCGGCCGGCCAACTTCCATGGCGATAGCCCGTTCGCATGCGGCTCCAGAGGAGCCGCCGCAGTGAACGCACTCAGGGCAGCGGCAATCGCTGCTACGATGGCCGGCTCTGGCCCACCCCGCTCTCTCGCCTCGAAAAAGCCCGCGGCCACCGATGGGAAGAGAGCATACGACAGCACATCCTCCTCGCTGCGCGCCAGAGGCCCGACTGCTTCTGCCGCCTTCTCCATCTCCGGCTCCAGCAGGTCCGCCGGCCGGCAGGTCACCATCTCCTCCCCTTCCGCAAGTACAAGGGCCTTGAGTTCGTCGGAAATGGGCCCCGGCGGTTCGCCATAGAGGCCGCGCACGTAGTTACGCACCTCCCGCGAAAGCATCTTGTAGCGCTCGCCCATCAGCACGTTCAAGACCGCCTGAGTACCCACGAACTGGCTGGAGGGCGTTACTAACGGAGGATAGCCCATGTCAGCCCGCACGCGCGGGATCTCCTGCAGCACGGGGTCCAGCTTGTCCAGCGCATCCTGCTCCCTGAGCTGCGAGACTAGGTTGGAGATCATCCCTCCCGGCACCTGGTGAATCAGGACATTCGTATCAACCGTATTCGCTTCGCTCTCGAAGTCGGCATACCGGCGCCGTACTTCCTGGAAGTGGCGCGAGATGGGCACCAGTGCCTCCAGGTTGACACCCGTGTCGTAGGGGGTGCCGCGGAGCGTCGCCACCATCGTCTCCGTCGGCGGCTGGGAGGTGCCAAGCGCTATCGCGGAGAGCGCGGTATCGATCCCGTCCGCGCCAGCCTCCAGCGCCTTCAGGTATGCCATATCGGCCATGCCGCTGGTGCAGTGGCAGTGCAGATGGATCGGAAGCTCGATGCGCTCTTTGAGCGCGCACACCAGCTTGTATGCGGTCGTCGGGTCCATCAGGCCGGCCATGTCCTTGATGCAGATGCTGTCGGACCCCAGGTCGACGAGCCGCTCGCCCAGCCTGACGAAGGAGGCGAGATCGTGCACGGGGCTCGTCGTATAGCAGATTGTGCCCTGAACGTGTCCACCCTCACGCTTGGCGACCGCCATGCTTTTTTCGAGGTTACGCGGGTCGTTGAGCGCATCGAAGATGCGGAAGATGTCGATCCCGTTCTCGCGGGCTTTCACCACAAACCGCTCCACCACATCGTCCGCGTAGTGCCGATAGCCCACGAGGTTTTGTCCGCGGAGGAGCATCTGCAGCGGCGTCCGCCGAATGGCCTCTTTGAGCAGCCTGAGCCGCTCCCAGGGGTCTTCGTTTAAAAAGCGAAGGGCGGTGTCAAAAGTAGCACCGCCCCAGACTTCCAACGAGTAAAACCCTGCCCTGTCCAGCGCTTCCGCAACGGGAAGCATGTCTTCGGTTCTCATGCGGGTCGCCAGCAGTGACTGGTGGGCATCCCGCAGGATGGTCTCGGTTATTCTGACGCCCATTACGGCTCCTGCCGCTTGTCAGGCGCGTTGCGCCGTGGGGGCTAGTCTACCATACACGCGCCTATAAGGGAATATTCCCGTGCTTCTTCGGAGGGTTGCTGTCCACCTTGTTTTGTAGCGCCTCAAGGGCCTTGATGATGCGCGACCGCGTCTGCCGTGGGTCTATGACGTCGTCGATGTAGCCGCGGGAGGCCGCTACCCAGGGGTTCGCGAACTTCGTCTGGTACTCTTCGACGAGGCGCTGGCGTGTCTCCTCGGGATTGGCAGCGCTCGCGATTGCCTCACGGTGGATAATGCTGACCGCGCCGTCGGCTCCCATGACCGCGATCTCCGCAGTGGGCCACGCAAAGGTGAGATCGCCCCGCAGGTGTTTGCTTCCCATCACGTCGTAGGCGCCCCCGTAGGCCTTGCGGGTGATGAGCGTGACCTTCGGGACGCTCGCCTCCGCGTAGGCGTACAGCAGCTTCGCGCCGTGCTTGATGATCCCGTTGTACTCCTGAGCGACGCCGGGCAAGAATCCTGGCACATCCACCAGGGTCACAATGGGCAAGTTGAACGCGTCGCAGAAGCGGACAAACCTTGCTGCCTTGATGGAGGCGTTGATGTCGAGCACCCCCGCAAGGTAAGACGGCTGCTGCGCCACGATGCCCACGCTCCAGCCGTGAAAGCGCGCGAACCCACAGATGATGTTCGGTGCGTACCGGTCCTGGACCTCCATGAACTCGCCGTGGTCCGTGATGCGGACGATGACCTCGTGCATGTCGTACGGGCGCGTTGGGTCATCGGGGATAAGGGTGATGAGCCCCTCATCGGCGCGCTCTGGGTCATCGCTCGGGGAAAGACGCGGCGGGTCCTCCCGGTTGTTGGAGGGCAGGTACGAGAGGAGGCGGCGCACGGCCTGCAGCGTCTCATCCTCCGTGTCGTACGCGAAGTGGGCGACGCCGCTCTTCACCGTGTGAGCAACCGCACCCCCCAATTCCTCGTGAGTCACGTCCTCACCGGTGACCGCTTTGATGACATCGGGGCCCGTGATGTACATCTGCCCGATGCCGGATACCATGAAGATGAAGTCGGTGATTGCCGGCGAATAGACCGCCCCACCCGCGCACGGCCCCATGATGACGGAGATCTGCGGCACCACGCCGGACGCGAGCACGTTTCGCAGGAAGATCTCGCCGTACCCTCCGAGGCTGGCAACCCCCTCCTGGATGCGAGCGCCGCCAGAGTCGTTGAGGCCGATAATCGGCGTCCCCGCCTTCATCGCCATGTCCATGATCTTGCAGACCTTCTCGGCCATAGCCTCGGAAAGAGAGCCACCGAAGACCGTGAAGTCCTGCGAGAAGACGAAGACCTGTCGCCCATCGAGCTTGCCGAAGCCGGTGACCACGGCGTCGCCCAGGTAGCGCTGCTCCGCCAGGCCGAAGTCCGTGGCGCGATGCGTAACGAAGGAACCGAGCTCAACGAAGGAACCCGCGTCCAGAAACTGGTCAAGACGCTCCCTGGCCGTCAGCTTGCCCCGCGCATGCTGCTGCTCGATCCGGCGCTGTCCGCCGCCCAAGCGCGCCTGCTCGCGCAGTCGCTCCAGTTCGCGCAAGCGCTCTTCTATCGTCATCGGTTCCTCGCTGGCTGTGCCCTGTCGGAGCAGTCCGTGCTCACCAACAGGCTTGGTGTGGATTCCCTACTCCAGAGCGCTGCCATGCTAGCATAGCCCCTCGACAGGCGCAACGACCTCCCATAGTATTTGTGAAAGAAAGCGCAAATAGCAAGTCTAAGCCTGTGGAAGTCCTCACAATGCTACAATGACCGCTGAAACCATGCCCAGCAAGACGTTTTCACAAGCGCTCCGTATCGGCTCGCGCGAGTTCCTTTGGGGAGAGCGCACGTACGTGATGGGCATCATCAACGTCACGCCCGACTCCTTCTCAGGCGACGGTCTGGGCACCGACGTGGACGCAGCCCTCGCCCACGCGCTGCGCTTCCAGGACGAGGGCGCCGACATCCTCGACGTCGGCGGCGAGTCGACGCGCCCCGGCCACGCGCCGGTGGACGAGGACGAAGAGCTGCGGCGCGTCATCCCGCTCATCGAGCGCCTCGCGGGGTCGGCCACCACGCCTATCAGCGTGGACACCTACAAGGCCAGCGTCGCCCGCCGCGCCCTCGCCGCCGGCGCCACGATGGTCAATGACATCTGGGGCCTTCGCCGCGATCCGGAGATGGCCGGCGTGGTCGCCGAGGCGGGCGTGCCCGTCGTGGTCATGCATAACCAGGAAGCACCAATCTACAAGGACGTCGTCGCGGACGTCATGGCGATCTTGCGGGAGAGCCTGCGGCGCGCCGAGGCCGCCGGCATCCCCCGCGAGTGGGTCATCGTTGACCCCGGGATCGGCTTCGCTAAGCGGCCTGAGCACAGCCTCGAGCTGCTGCGGCGGCTGGGGGAGCTGCGCGCCTTGGGCTGCCCCGTCCTCGTCGGCACTTCGCGGAAGTCATCGATCGGAGCTGTCCTCGGCCTGCCCGTCGAGGAACGGCTCGAAGGCACCGCCGCCACGGTCGCCATCGCCATCGCTAACGGCGCCGACATCGTCCGCGTGCACGACGTCAAGGCCATGGTGCGCGTCGCCCGGATGAGCGACGCCATCGTCCGCGGCTGGAGCCCGCCATGAGCGTGGTCTACCTGGGCCTCGGCTCAAACCTGGGCGACCGCGAGCAGATGCTCCGCCTCGCCCTTGAGGAGCTGGGCGCCTTCGTCCGGCTGGAGCGCCTCTCAGACCTCTACGAGACGGAGCCCGTTGGCCTTGCAGAGCAGCCGTGGTTCCTTAACGCCGTCTGCTACGGCGAGACCGACCTGTCGCCCCTCGACCTGCTACGTGCCTGCAAGATGCTCGAGAGCGCGCTGGGCCGCGAGCCCGGGCCCCGCCTGGGCCCACGCCTCATCGACATCGACCTGCTGGCCTACGACGAGATCGTGATGCAGACGGCGGAGCTGACGCTGCCGCACCCGGCGCTCCACGAGCGGGGCTTCGTCCTGGCGCCGCTGCTGGACATCGCCCCCGAGTGGCGCCACCCGCTCCTTGGACGCACCGTCCGCGAGCTGTACCGGGCGGGGCGCTTCGGCACCGTGCGTCGCGTGGGCTGGGCACCTCCCGGGCCCACCTTCGTAACAGCGGCTCAGGAAGGCGCGACCGCCAAACCATAGCGGAGGGCTTCAGCCCTCCATCTCGTCCATTCCGGAGGAAGCCATGTTCGAGTCCACGGTCAAGCTCCACTTCGACGCGGCCCACTTCCATCGCAACTACGAGGGGAAGTGCGCCAACTTACACGGCCACCGCTGGTCGGTGGCGGTGAGCGTGCAGGCGGAGTCGCTGACGGACCAGGGCTTCGTGCTCGACTTCGCCGTGCTCAAGGACCTCCTGCGCGAGCAGGTCATCGAGCGACTCGACCACACCTGCATCAACGACGTGCCACCCTTCGACGTCGAGGAGCCGTCAGCGGAGCAGCTGGCCGTCACCATCTACCGCTGGCTGCTGCCGCACCTGCCAGAGGGCCCGGCGCACCTGACACAGGTCCAAGTCTGGGAGGCGCCGGAGCAATGGGCGGTCTATCGGCCGTAGACGGCCTGACGCGGACATGAGACGCTGCTGACCCACCCGCCCTCCCTGGTAGGTACTGGGTGGGGGACACCCCCAAACCCCCGCCATCCTTCGACAGGCTCAGGATGAGCGGCTGCCCCGTCTGGACTCCGCTAATGGGGCCCTTCAGGGCCCGCCTAAGCAGGCGGTGGGGGAGGCGGCTCGCTGGAGGGCGCCGGCTCGCCGCTGGTGGCGACCATGGTCCAGCCGACCCAGAAGACGAGCGCCAGCACGACGAAGATGCCCAGGCTGACCGGGATGGCGACCGCCCAGAAGCGCAAGTCCTCCTGGGTGAGGCCCCAGAGGTAGACGAGGCCGACCGCCGCGGTTACGACGCAGACAAGGACGCCGGAGAGACGGCCCATGGCTCAGACCGCCGCGTTGCGCAGCTCGGGGGGGAGGAGGTTGGGGATCGAGTCCTCGATGGGGTAGGTCTCGTTGCAGTTGGGGCAGAAGAGGCTGCCCTTGATGATCTCGCCCTTCTCGGTGTCCTCCTCCTCGACGGTGAGGGTGAGAGGCCCCTTGCAGACGGGGCAGGCCAGGATGTCCATCAGGTCGCGTTTCATGGGGCGCTCCCTTTTCAACTGCTTCAGACGCCTAGGGAAGTCCGTCCTCGGCAGGCATTCTAGGAACGCTACGGTAGGGTGTCAATGCGGCGAGGTTTGATCGTTTGATTGATTTTGAAAAAAGGGCGATTTGTTGGTCTTTTTGTTCGTGGGTGAGGAGCGATGGTTGATTGTTTTATTGTGGCGGAATAGCAGCCTGGGTTCTTCCCACCCACCCGCCCAGTGACGTACTGGGGGACACCCCCAAGCCCCCGTCCGAGGGCTGCGCCCTCTGAACGCCCACGGAACGGCGATCTATCCGCAGCAGGGGCCCAGGGGCCCATTATAGCACACGTGTGCTAGCAGCGGAGCGGGTGGCAGCAGCGTTCGGCCATTGGGTCCTCTCGCACAACCCCCAACCGCGCACGCCGCGAC
This sequence comes from Dehalococcoidia bacterium, assembly GCA_035292365.1. GTDB lineage: Bacteria > Chloroflexota > Dehalococcoidia > DATDQG01 > DATDQG01 > DATDQG01. The sequence goes on along the minus strand of DATDQG010000002.1, from coordinate 5,838 downwards.
GTGGCAGGACGTATACAATGGTGGCATGGAGGAGATCGAGCGTGCGGTGAAGAGGACCGAAGAGGGCGAAGCCTGGGAGGAGACCGACGAGGTGGTCGAGATGGAAGTGCAGCGGCCTCTGGCCAAGGTGGTGCCGATCCGCCTGCCCGCGGAGAAGTGGGAGGAGCTACGGCACGAGGGCCGAGAGCTGGGCGTGGGCCCCACGACGCTGGTGCGGATGTGGATCCTGGAGAAGCTGCGGCAGGTGCTACTGGCGAGGCGATGGGCCTGAGGCGATGCAGAACGCAACATGCGTATCGCGAACTACTGTGTGATCCTCAGAATGGGCCAGAAGTAGCCGCGCTCAAGAATAGCTCCAAAGAGTGTCGCCAAGATGAGCGCTATTGTTACAAGCCCACCGACAATCTGCAATTCCCTGACATGTCTCCGATCTACTCTCCTCTCCTGTTCTTCGCGCCACCTCTTCTCTTCTGTGGCTTGTCCTTCGCGCCATGCCTTATCCGTTGCGGCCATGTCCGCCTGCCATTTCTGCCAATCATCTTCGCGCTTTCTTTGGAACTCCAAGAGCCGTTGTCTGTCCACCATATCCCGATGTTCCTTGGGCGAAGAGCCTGGACGCCATTCTGCGAACTCTTTGCATGGTCGATCCTTCTCTAGAATGGGACGCAGCCACTGCGCCCAGTCTGTGAACTCGCCCAGGGCTGTGGCTGTTGCTTGCCTTTGAGCTGCGTCTTCACACTCGCCTACGAGGTCGAACGCCAGTGCCACACAGCGAGGATATTGCTCGATCTGTCTGTCGAATGCGGGTAAAGTGGTGACCTTGCGCCATTTGCGGAAGTCATCATCTACCTCGATAAGCTCGCCGGTGCTTACGTTTCGAAGAGCTATTAGGCCGCACTCCACGCACCTTGCCATGCTACACCCCTGGAGGGTCGGGAATCAGTGAGCAACTAATCGGAGTTCCAGTCCGTTCCAGATGCCGCCCCTTTGGAAGCCGATTTGTGTGTCAGCCTCCGCCAAGCAACTCCGCGATCAGCACGTCGATCCGCTGAGCGACGCCGTCTTCGTGGAGGGTGGCGCGGATGCGACGACGGGCGGTCACGAAGTGCATGGCCTCGGTCAAGGGCACCTGGGCGGGTGCGCGCTTGGCGCATGGGCGATTGGCCGAGGCCGCCAGAGCGCCGAGGGCGCGGTCTCCATCACTCATTATAGCACAGGTGTGCTATCGCACGCGCCTATCATACAACATTGATCCAGAGTTTCTTGTGTTTTTCGCTGAGCCGATCTCCAACTACCAGGTCAACCGAAACGCTAAAGAGCCCTTGTTGCTTGGGGGTCTTGATGATGAAACGTGCAGTCTGTTCCTCTGCTACCGCGAGGACATTCGTCGCTTGCACTTGTATCTGCGGGGGCTTCTTATGAATTCGAGGATTGATCGTCTTCCAGGCCCATTCTCGACTTGCGGGCACTCGCCAATGTTCCTTATGAATCTCAAACTGAGGTTCAAGCGTCACAGTCATACGATAATTGCTCCACGATGTGATTCCCACGTTATGGACGACAACGAACACCGGACATAGAGAGTCGGCAGGCAAGTCAAGTCTGAGCAGGCGTTCTTCCTTCCAAGCTCCAGTTTTTGAGTCAACGACGCGAATAAAGGCAGGGAAGAAAGCAGGAGGCGAGAATTTGCCGTAAGTGAAAAACACCGCGCTCGCTGCTCCCAACGCAGTGACCATTGAAGGAACATCTTGCCAGGTCCGTTGATCGTCGAAATACACCAATGACATGAATAATATAAGCGTGTATATCCCTAATAGCCCGAATATTGCTTCACCTGCTCCGTGCCGCATCCATCCACGAAGTTTATTGCCTCTTGAATAGAGCGCAATGGATCTGGTTAGCAGGTTCGGCCATATGAGGTAGAGGAATAACCACCCCACGACAACCGAAATGAACAGTACCACTGTGCGCCTCTTTACTCTCCGTCGCCAAGCAACTCCGCAACCAGCGCGTCGATCCGCTGGGCAACGCCGTCTTCGCGGAGGGCGGCGCGTATGCGGCGGCGGGCGGTCACGAAGTGCATGGCCTCGGCCAGGGGAACATGGGCGGCGATGGCCTCGGCTTCCTTGGCGGCGGCTGCGAGCGCCTGGTGGCGGGCGTTGGCCGAGTCGAAACGGGGGATGGGCAGCTCGAACATGAGCTTGTCGAAATCGCGGGCGCCCCACTGGCCACGGCTCTGCATATGGGCGACGCGAGAGCGTGCCGTCTCGCTGTTTAGGATCGCGGTCAGATAGCACGCCTCATCTTCGCCGGTGGCTGCCCAGTACAGCTTGTGGTCAACAACCGCCTCCTGATTGCGGAGGACTGCGGCGGTGGGAAGAGTGCCGGCCTTGGCGTACACGATCCGGATCGGCGGCAGCGGGAACTGGGCGCTCAGCTTGCCGTAGTAGTCCAACTGCTGGAGGAAGGTCATCCGGTTGCGGCCATGCTCTCGCCAGAGCTGCTCGGCCGAACGGAGCCATCGCGCCAGGTTGAGATGGCCTTCCCTGTCGGCGACGGTCGCGTCCAAGAGCCGGCCAGACGGTTCGTCCCAGGGCACGACCGCCAAGACAGGGCTGAGCAACCGGAACGGCGCGATTGACTCACCCAGGTACAGGGGTCGCAAGAACTGCGTCTCCACATTGAGGCGAAGCGGCTGCAGGTCTCGCCAGGGTGGTTTCTCCTGACGCGTCCTCCGGCTCTGCACAAGAGGAGCCACAGGATTCTCGCCCAACCGTCCGGCAGGAACTCGCTCCACAACGCAAAGCATCCTTGGGACCATAGTTGCGCCCTGGCGAAACGACTCACGATAGGGCGAACCGCCGGCGAACTCGGCACTGACGGGCCAAGGGGCTTCGCGCCAATTAAGATAACGATCGGCCTCAGCCGGAGAAGCGTCACGTCGGGGCAAGGTGCCGGTGGCGGCCGTTACGGTTGCAGGCAGCGCGCCAGGCTCAGCCGGTACTGCTATGAGCACGCAGGACGGCACCGGGAAGAGCGGCTGGACATTCTCGTCGAAGGTCCACGCCTCGGTGAAGCGGACTGTGGCGAATGGGTTCATACTCTGCTGCCTGCGCCCGAAGTATCCCTTTCGAAACCCCTCGAATTGCTTTCGATTGAGAGCCGCGTATGGCATCACGAAGCCGATCGTCCCGCCAAGGCGTAGGTACAGCTCGACGCAGCGGGCAAAGAAGTAGGCGGAGAGGTCCTGATGGGTAGCGACATTCGCCCCGGCCCATATGTGCCGATCCTGACATTCCTTGCGGAATGTCGCCTGCATATCGCGTGACATGTAGCGGTACGACAGCCACGGGGGATTGCCGATAACGACGTGGGCTCGTTGCCCTCCCGAGGACAACCAGACCGGCCGGCTGAGGTTGCGCGCTACGTAGCCCCAGATATGGTCCCGTTGCTGGCGTCGGAGGCCGCGAAGGGCCTCATAGGTCTCCGCCAGGCTGTCCTCGTCCTGGTCCGCGAGGCGGTGCTCGCGCCTCAGCCAGGCCCGAAGCGCGTCGGCCGGCGCGTCACGCTCGCTCAGGTCGATCATGGTCTCGATCACCGCGTCGAAGGAAGCCGGATTGTTCACGACGGCGGCGGGGAAATGGAGCAGCGGGCCATCGGGGACCTCTATCAGCACCTCGCGCTCCGCCAAGAAACCGCGCGTGTTCCATTGGAGGGAGTCGCCGAGGTAGACGGGGATGCTCATCCTCGGGTGATCGCGCAGCCGTTCGCCAAAGGCAAGGAGATAGGTCACGCGGGCGATGAGCACAGCGACCGGATGGACATCGACGCCGAGGACCTGGCCACAGCAGCGGGCGAGAGCCTCATGGTTGCCGAGGCCGGCCGCGTCGGCAGCGGCGAGGAACCGGCGCACCGAGTGGAAGAGGAACGTGCCCGAGCCGCAGGCGGGGTCGAGGACTCGCTGACCCAGCGGATCGGTTATGAGGCGGTCGCACATACGGGCGGCGAGCCAGTCGGGCGTGTAGTACTCGCCAAGATCGTGGCGCTGCTCGGGGTCGATCAGGGACTCGTACAGGCCCTTGAGCACGTCGGCCTGGACATCGGCGAGACGGAACCTGGCGACCTGCCGGGCGATCCTGGCCACGAGGTCGGCGCCGCCGGAGGCCGCCAGCACCCAATCGAAGAAGTCCGACTCGACGGCCCCCTCGATGCCGGCGGCCTGGAACGGCTGACCGGCCAGCAGGCCCGCGGCCGCCGGCAACTCGACGCCCAGAATGCGCGTCGCCATCGCCTTGGCGACGATGGTGAGGAAGGTGTGCTGGAAGAAGAGGTCGTCGCTGTCCACGGAGGAGCCGTAGACCCGTTCGAGGAGGTCTGCCCAGAGCCGGCGCTTGACCGCGACCTCGGGGTAGCCCTTGACCTCAGCCCAGAGGTCGGCAAGGCGGTGGCGGGCAACCTGGTGGGTCAGGCTCGCCCGGCCGAACTCTTTGCGGACCGTGTCAAGGTCTGGAGTCAGGTCAGCGAGCAAGGTCGCGGCGGCGTCGAGCCAGGCCAGGAGGCCCCGGGGGTCGTCCACCGCAGGGCGGAAGGGGGTAAGGCCGACCAGACGGCCAGAGCGAAGCTCGTAGGGCACGAAGGCCTGGCCATCGGTGGCGATGCCGACGAAGCGCTCCGTGGTCTCGGCCTCGCGGTGACTGAGATAGCGCGTCAGCTCTTCCTCAGCGTCGGCGGTCTCGCGACGAAGATCGCGCTTGAACTCGAAGACAGTGCGGCCGAGGAGGGCGTCGGCGCGGCCGTGGACCTCCGGCAGCGGCTTCTCGAAGTCCAGGGCCCAACTGCTCGCGCCGAGGCCGTTGACCAGGAGGTCGTAGACCAGCGTCCTGACCTTCTCGTGGCCGGGCCGTGTGACCAGCTCGACGACGATGTCTTTGAGACGTTCGGGTGTGAGCAATGGCGTATCGCCTCAATTGTGCTTCTGAATGCTGCTGGGTTGCATTATGGCTGGTGAGTGGAAGGGGGTGCAATGAGGGGATTGCAGGAGGGGGCAGGGCGAGGAGACCTCGCCCCTACGGGGGATGCGCGGTGGGCTCGTATGGCAGGAAGCGGGCGGGCGTGGTCGCAGACAGGGAGGGCGCAGCGTGCTGGGCCCCTACGGGGGATGGCGCGCGAGGCCCCCGGCGGTGGCAGATGGGATGTCAGGCTGGAAGCCTGACCCGCCGCGATGGGCCATGGGGCGGTCCGCGAATCGAATGATTGCCTGCGGATGCGTTCTCGTTTTGGCTATGTTAGGTCCTTCGCTGCGCTCAGGATGACAGGGGTGGGGCGGCTCAGAGTCGTGCATGAGTGCTTGAAGCGCTCACACAGAAGGATGAAAGCACCAGTCGCCGCCCTGAAGGGCGGGCCTTCTTGGGTGCACGACGAACCTTCGAGGCAAATGACATTGGCGGGCGGTCAGGATGACATGCTCGGCGAATGCGAGATTGCTTCGTCGCTGCGTTCCTCGCAACGACGGTGAGCCGGTCGCCGCAGTTCAGGGCTTTGACCGAGTCCAACGATGTGGCGTAGAATTGTATAGCTGTATAGACGTACGGACGCCCAGGCGGGCAGGTGGACACGATGAGAAAAATGACGGTGCTCTTTGAGGATGAGGAGCTCTACACGGCGATAAAGGTCGAGGCGGCCAAGCGCAACCGTCTTCTCAAGGACCTGGTCACGCAGGCGCTGAGGGAATGGCTGGAGGCCCAGGAGGACGCTGAGCTGTTGCCGGTCGCTGAGGCCGCACGCGCGGAATGGAAGGAAAAAGGCGGCATCGAGGCGGGTGAGTTCTTTCGCGAGCTA
>DATDQG010000001.1:0-14710 GCA_035292365.1 Dehalococcoidia bacterium | reverse complement strand
AGGGCGCGGGCCATGGCCGAGCGCGTCTCGTTGAGCAAGGAGCGCTCCTCGCCGACCCTGCTCCGGATGCCACGGTTGAGGGCGGCGCGGGCGCCCGCCAGCCGGCCGAGGAGCTCTGTCTGATCGGGGACGGCCAGCTCGGCGGCGGCGGAGGGCGTCGGCGCGCGCAGGTCGGCGACATAATCTACGATCGTGGTGTCGGTCTCATGGCCAACGGCGGCGATGATGGGGACGCGGCAGGCGTAGACAGCGCGCGCGACGTACTCGTTGTTGAAGGGCGACAGGTCCTCGGCGGAGCCGCCGCCGCGGGCCAGGATGACCAGGTCGAGATCGAGGCTGTTGCAGGCACTCAGGGCAGCGATGATGGAGCCGGGAGCGGCGTCGCCCTGCACTTGGACGGGCACCACGAGCAGCTCGACGCACGGATAGCGCCGGCCGATGATGGTGGTGAGGTCGTGGAGCACGGCTCCGGTGGGCGAGGTCACGAGCGCGATGCGCTTCGGGTACGGTGGCAACGCTCGCTTGCGCGACGTCTCGAACAGCCCTTCCGCCTCCAGCTTCGCCATGAGGCGCTGCTGCTCCAGATGGAGGCGCCCCACGCCCTCAGGCTGCACCAGGTCCACGACGCACTGGAGCACGCCGCCGGCCTCATAGAAGGTGACCTTGCCATGCACGATGATGGCCTCGCCGTTCTTCGGGACGATGACGGGGCCGCGTCCCGGCCCGTAGCGGCCCTGGCGGCTCTGAAACGCCACGCAGCGGACCTGCGCCACGTCGTCCTTGAGCGTGAAGTAGCAGTGCCCAGCCTGCGAGACCGTAACGCCCGAGGCCTCGCCTGACACCCACAGGTCGCTCAGCAGGCCGTCCGCCTCCAAGGACCCCCGGAGGTAGCGCGCGACTTCAGAGACGGGGTAGATGTACATGATATGGATTCTCTTTCAATGCCGTAGTATACCGCCTCCATAAGGTGCGCAAGAGGCGGCCTGCAAACAAGTCAGCGGCTAGGCACGGATAAAGCGGGAGATCATATCCGCAATGCTGCGAACCCGCCCTTCGAGACGTACGCGCCGCGCCGCGCTCTGGATCCGTTCCCACTCCTCCTGTGAAAGGTCAATATCGGCAGCGGTAGCATTGGCCTCGACTTGCTCCGGGCTCTTCGCTCCTGGGATAGCGATGACCTGCGGCTGATGGATCAGCCAGGCCAGCGCCACTTGTCCAGCCGTGGCGCCGTGGCTCTGAGCTACGGTATTTAGCACATCGATAAGTGGGGTGATGTGTCTCAGGTTCTCACTTGAGAAGAGAGGGTTCATCGTGCGAACCCCGCCTGGTGCAGTGGCTGCTGTATATTTTCCGGTCAGCACCCCTTGCCCCAGAGGGCTATAAGCAATAATGACTCGGCCGTGCTGTTGTGCGTAAGGCAGTAGGTCTTCGAGAGGCTGCCGGGCCAAGAGGTGGAACTCCACCTGATCGGAGACGACCGACGCTCCTAGTGTATCCTCTGCCCGGCGCCAGCGGGCCAGGCTGAAGTTGCTAACGCCCGCGTGTCGGATCAGTCCGCGATCGAGGAGATCCTTCATTCCTGCCATCGTCCAACGCAGCGGGATGACGGGGTTGGGTCCGTGCACCTGGTAGAGGTCGATCGTGTCCACGCCGAGCCGTTGGAGGCTCGCTTCAATCGCCCGCCGCATCCCTGCGCGCGTTAGATGCGTCAGCCAGACCTTGGTAGCGATGATGGCTTCGTTGCGCTGTCCCTGCAAAGCGCGACCCAGGATCGCCTCCGAGCGACCGTTGGCGTAGATTTCCGCAGTGTCGAAGAAGTTGATCCCCAGCTCTAGAGCCCGTTGGACGATATGCTGGGCCTCTTTCTCGCCAAAGTCCCTGCCCCAGCCCCATCCGGTCGTGCCAAACTGCCACGCGCCAAGACCAATGACCGACGCTTGCCGCTCGCCAAGCTTAATGTATTTCACTAGAGGAGTGGACGGGTCATCAGCGCCTTTTTTCTTGGCTTTGTGTAGCCTTGAGAATAGAAGTTTCACGTCCACGCCGCCACGGTCACCTAGCGGATGATCGGCTCATCCTGCGGGATCGGGCAGCCGTCTTCGCGCAGCACGGCGAGGTAATCGGCGATTGCGCCCTTCATGTTCTCCAGCGTCTCGTCGATCGTCTCGCCCTGAGACCCGCACCCGGGCAGCGCTGGCACTTCGGCCCAATAGCCCCCTGTCTCATCTGGGTGGATGATCACAGAGTACTCATGCATCGTCATCCGGCTGCCCTTCGCCTCAGTGACTTCACGACTTCTTTGAGCACCCTGGATGCGTTGAGCACCTCGACGCCGATAAGCTCTCCCTTCTCGTCCATCTCGAGGTTGACGCCTGGTGCAACTTCAACGACGTGTTCCTCGGTGCCTGGCCGAGCCAGGTAAAGGACATCGGCATCCGGATCATAGGTGACTCTTAGTTCCATTGATGCAAGCCAATCCTACAAACTGTCATTGCGAGCGAAGCGAAGCAATCTCTCATTGAGCAACTGGGAGGCCATCAAGAGATTGCGAGGTCGCCGAATGGCGACCTCGCAATGACGCATGGCTCATCCCGAGCTCACCCGCTCCACATAGTCGCCGGACCGCGTGTCCACCTTTACCAGGTCGCCCGGGTTCAGGAAATAGGGCACGTTGACCACCAGCCCCGTCTCCAGCGTGGCCGGCTTGCTGCTGCCGGCAGCGGTGTCGCCTCGAAAGCCCGGCGCCGTGTCGGTGATGCGCAGGTCGACCGTGTTCGGCAGCTCAGCGCTGATGGGTGCGCCCTCGTGCAGCAGCACTGTCACTACCAACCCCTCCTTCAGGTACTGGACCGCGTCGCCTAATTGGCCCGCATCCAGGCTCGTCTGCTCGAAGCTCTCGCTGTCCATGAAGTAGAAGAGGTCGCCCTCGCGGTAAAGGTACTGCGCGTCGCGGTTCTCGAGCCGCGCCCGCACGAACTTGCTCCCAGCCTGAAAAACGCGCTCGATGGTGTGGCCGTCGGTCAGATGGCGCAGACGCAGGCGCACCTGGGCCGAGCCGCGGCCCATCTTGATGTGCGTCCACTCCACAATGGTATAGAGCGCTCCGTCGAGCTCGATGGCGAGGCCCTTCTTGAGGTCGCCGGTATCGATCATCGTAGAGCGCCCTCCCAGTCAGGCGTCTTCGGCGCGCGCGAGAGTGAGCGCGCCCCACCCTTCTCCATCACCACCAGGTCCTCGATGCGGATGCCACCCCAGCCGGGGACGTAGATGCCCGGCTCGATGCTGAAGACCATGCTCTCCTTCAAGACCTGCTGCGAGCCCATGGTCACCCTTGGTTCCTCGTGCACGGCAAGGCCGCTGCCGTGGCCAAGCCCGTGGCCAAAGCGCTCGCCGTAGCCCGCGTCCTGGATCACTGTCCGAGCTAGGCTATCACCTTCGGCGCCCGTTAGGCCAGGGGCAATTGTCTCGATGGCGGTGAGCTGCGCTCCCAGGGTCAGGTCGTAGAGCAGCTGGAACTGCTCGTCCTGCGGGCCGATGTAGACGGTGCGCGTCTGGTCGGAGCAGTAGCCGTTCACCTTGCAGCCCATGTCGATGACGATGGTCTGCCCGCGCTGGATGGGCGTATCGTCGGGCCGGTGATGGGCCATCGCGGCGTTGGGTCCTGCGGCGACGATGGTGTCGAAGGAGAGCCCTTCGGCGCCGAGCTCACGCATGGCGACTTCTAGGGTCCAGGCGATCTGGCGCTCGGTCTGGCCGGGCTGGATCGTCGGGATCACGCGCGCCATCGCCTCGTCGGTGACGCGCACCGCCTCCTGCATGAGCGCCAGCTCCTCTGGCTCCTTGAACATGCGCAGGCTCTCGACGAGGCCGACCACCGGCGCCAGCTCGACTCGCTCGCCCAGCGTCCTGGCGAAGCTCTGCCACAGGGCATATGAGAGGTGTTCGCCCTCGAAGGCGAGCCGTTTGCCCTGCAACGCGCCGCCCAGGAGGTCCATCACCTGCGGCAGCCACTGCGGCAGGCCCCCCTTGATCTCGACGACGCGAAAGGTCGGCGCCTGCGCAGTCGCCTGCTCCGTGTAGCGGAAGTCGGTCGCAAGGAGTGCTTCGTCACGCGTGACGATGGCCCAGCCTGCCGTGCCCACGAACCCCGTCAGGTAGCGGCGGTTCTCCGGTTGGCTCGTGATGAAGCCGTCGATCTCCTTCTCGGCCAGGGCGGCCCGCAGTTTCTCGATGCGGCCGAGCGTCATGGGAAAGCCTCCCTCGCGAGCGCTTCCAGCGCGAGGAGGTACCCAACTGGCCCAAGTCCGCTGATCTGGCCTCGCGCTATGGGCGCGATCAGCGAGCGGTGGCGGAACTCTTCGCGCGCGTAGATGTTGCTGATGTGCACCTCGATGACCGGTAACCCCGTGCCTGCGAGGCAGTCGCGCAAGGCGACCGCGTAGTGGGTGAGCCCGCCCGGGTTGACGATGATGCCGTCCGCCGCCTTCGCCTCCGCCTGAATGAAGTCGATGAGCGCGCCCTCGTGGTTTGACTGAAAGCAGACGACCTCGGCGCCGAGGCCCTCTGCCTTCGCTCGCAGGGCGGCCTCGATTTCAGCCAGCGTCGTGTGGCCGTAGATGTGCGGCTCACGCTGGCCGAGCGTGTTGAGGTTGGGCCCGTTGATGACGAGGATGCGCATGATTCTGCCTAGAGTCTAGCGCATCCTCGTTGCGCCAGTCGACGTCAGAGTTAAAGCAGTGGTCACTAGGCGCCGAAATGGTCTGATTCTTCAGGCCCGTCGTCAGCGCCATCGTCCTTCGCCCGCGGATGGACCGTCAGGTACGCCGTCTGTGACTGCGCTTGAGAGACATGCGTGTAGATCTGCGTCGTGGCGAGGCTGGCGTGGCCGAGCAGGTCCTGGACGACCCTGAGGTCAGCGCCGCCATCGAGGAGGTGCGTGGCGAACGAGTGCCGGAGCAGGTGGGGGTGCACAGCCTGGACGATGCCTGCAGCGATGCCGCGTCGGGACAACCCCCGCTGGATGGAGCGCGGCCTCAGCCGCCCGCTGGTGGCGTTCAGGAAGAGAGCCTGCGACCGACTCGCTCCGAGCAACACGGGACGGCCCTCTTCGAGGTAGGCGCGCAGCGCCGCTTCCGCCGGTTCGCCGAAGAGGGCGATGCGTTCCTTGTTGCCCTTGCCCCGCACGCGCAGGCGTCGGCCCGCCAGCTCCACGTTGCCCAGGTCCAAGCTTGCCACTTCGCTCACGCGGAGGCCGGCGGCATACAGCAGCTCGGCGATTGCGCGGTCCCGTAGCGACAGCGCTTGTTGCCTCGGGCCTGTTTCAGTGGACGTGCGGGCCTCCATAAGGCGTTCGGCCTCGACGGTCGTGAGATAGGTGGGCAAGCGGCGTTCTCGCTTGGGGATGCTGATCGGCTCGCGCCCCCTCGCGACTCCATGTTGGGCTTGATACCTGTGCAGGGCGCGAATGGCGCTCGCCTGACGCGCCAGGCTGCCGCGGGCGATGCCCCGTTCAAGCTGTTGGCCGAGGAAGCCGCGAACCGCGGTCTTGTCGGCGGTATCAGGCTCGAGGCCCCGGCTGCGCAGATATGTCAGAAAGGCTGTAAGGTCGCTTACATAGTTGCGCAACGTGTTATCCGCGAGGTCTCGCTCGGCTTTGAGCGTGCGGCGAAGGGACTCCAAGAGCGCGGTATCAGCGTCATGGAGCCCGGCCTTTGCCGGAGCGTCTCGAGGTGACGGTCTTCCGGCCTGAGTTGAACGCACTCGCGTGGTTCCGGCGCTAGGCGACCCCTGCCATGGCGGGGGTCGGGGCGGTCGTCTCTGGCTCGGCGATAGCCGTGGTCTTGCCACACTGGCTACACTTGGCGCGTCGCGCGCTTTGTTGGGTGAGCAGCCCGCCGCAGTGAGGACAGGGTTGCGCCAATGGCCTCGCCCACACGCTGAAAGTGCACTCTGGGTAACCCGAGCAGCCGTAGAAGGCGCGGCCACGTCGGCCGCGGCGTTGCACGAGGTCTCGGCCGCACTGCGGGCAAGCGACTCCTACCTTCTGAAGCAGCGGGCGAGTGCCTTTGCATTCGGGGTAACCGGTGCAAGCCAGGAAGCGCCCGAACCGCCCGCGCTTGATCACCATGGGGCGACCGCACTCGTGACACAGCTCGTCGGTTGGTTCCTCGGCCACCTGCACGCGCTTCATGCCGGTCTGAGCCCGCTTGAGCGTCGCCTCGAACGGCCCGTAGAAATCGCGCAGCACGGGCACCCATGTCTTCTTGCCGCGGGCGATGTCGTCCAGGTCCTCCTCCATGCGCGCCGTGAAGCCGACATCCACGATGTCGGGGAAGTGTTCCGCCAGCAGGTCGCTAACCGTTTCCCCTAGCGGAAGGGGCTTGAGCGAGCGGCCTTCCCGTGCGGCATAGTCGCGCTCAAGGAGTGTACCAACGATGGTGGCATACGTGCTCGGCCGGCCGATCCCCTGCTCCTCCAGCGCCTTGATGAGGGTGGCCTCCGTGTACCGGCTCGGCGGCTGAGTGAAATGCTGCTCAGGCTTAAGGCTCGTAAGTGTCAGGGCCGTGCCTGAGCTGAGTCTTGGCAGGCGGTCTTGGGTCTGGCGTTCCTCCTCCTCGTCGCGCCCCTCGCTGTAGAGGGCGAGGAAGCCTGGGAAGAGGACGCGCGTGGCGGAGGCCCGGAAGAGGTAACGCCGGCCCGACGGAGCCTGCGCTATCACCTCAAGAGTCGTAACCTCCAGTCTTGCAGCCGCCATCTGGCTCGCGACCATGCGTTGCCAGATGAGTTCGTACAGTCGCGCTTGGGCCGTCTCCAGGAAAGACGTGACCTGCTCCGGCGCGCGCAGGACGCTCGTCGGTCGGATCGCTTCGTGTGCCTCCTGGGCGTTCTTCACCTTCCGCACGAAGCTGCGCGGCCGTGCTGGGACGTACTCGGCCCCGAAGTGTTGGCCGATAAAGCGCCGCGCCTCCTCTTGAGCGCTCGGCGCCAGGTGGGTCGAATCGGTGCGAAGATAGGTGATGAGGCCGACAGCCCCTTGGCTCCCTAACGCGAGTCCCTCGTAAAGCTGCTGGGCCAAGGCCATGGTGCGTGGCGCGGTGAAGCCCAGTTTCCGCGAGGCCTCCTGCTGCATGCTGCTCGTGATGAAGGGCGGTGCCGGTTGACGGCTGGTCTCACGGCGACGGAGCGATTGGACCTGGTACTGTGCTGGTTCGAGCTCGGCCACCAGCGCCCGCGCCGCAGCCTCAGATGGGATCTCGATCTTCTGGCCCGTATCCGCATCGGCGACGAGCATCGCTGTAAACGCTGTTCCGCTGGTTCCCCCAACAGCCAGGTCCGCCTCGATAGACCAGTACTCCCTCGGCACGAAGCCGCGGACCTCGCGCTCGCGGTCCACGAGCAAGCGTAGCGCCACCGACTGGACGCGTCCCGCCGAGAGGCCACGCTGCACTTTCTGCCATAGAAGGGGGCTCAGCTGATAGCCCACCAGCCGGTCGAGCACCCGCCGTGCCTGCTGGGCGTCGACGAGCCGCCGGTTCAATGGCCGCGGGTGGGCAAACGCGCTCGCGATGGCCTCCGGCGTAATCTCGTGGAACTCGACGCGCTGCACCGGCTTTCCCTGGAGCTCCGCTGCTTCGATCAGGTGCCAGGAGATCGCCTCGCCCTCCCGGTCTGGGTCGGTGGCGAGGTAAACGTCGCTTGCCTTGGCCGCGGCCTCCTTCAGCTCGCGCACCACTTTCCGCTTCGCGACGGGGACGAGATACTGGGGGGCGAAGTCGTGATCGACATCCACGCCAAGCTTGCTCTTCGGCAGGTCCCGCACGTGTCCAACTGAGGCCTTCACCTGGTAGGTCGGGCCCAAGAAGCGCGCGATCGTGCGTGCCTTTGCGGGTGACTCCACAATGACCAGATGAGGCTGCTTGTCTTTGGATGTCGCCGCTCTTGTTGTTTTAGGGCTTGCGGTCCGTGTCATTTTCTAGTTCGTTACATAAGTGAGATAGGGCTCTTGCGTGCGGACATAGCGCATAGCGCCGGCTGAGCGGACGAGGCCCTTGAGTTCCAGCAGAGCGAGCGTGCCGCTCACGGCTGCGACCGGCAGGCCGGTCTGTTGCGCCACTTCGTCGACGTGCTGTGGGTCGCCGCTTAGCGCCCGGAGCAGGCGCGCCTCTTCGTCCTGGATGGGAAGTCCAGCGGTGCCGGAGGGCAGATACGCGCGGGCCTTTTGCTGCACGTCTGCCAGGCTCAGGTTCAGCTCCTCGAGCACATGGTCCACGCTCAACACGAGCTTCGCCTCACCGCGTTGGATGAGGCTGTTGGTTCCCCGACTCAATGGCGAGAAGACACTGCCTGGCACCGCGAACACCTCACGGTCCTGCTCTAGCGCCCAGTGGGCAGTAATCAAGGCGCCACTTTGCTCATCCGCCTCGATGACCAACACGCCCAAGCAGAGCCCGCTCATTAGCCGGTTCCGTCGAGGGAAGTGTTGCGCTTGAGGTTTGGTCCCAGGCGGGAACTCGCTGAGTAGCGCTCCTTGCGCGATGATCTCGAGCGCCAGCTGCCGATGCTCCGGTGGATAGACGAGATCCAATCCGCAGGCCTCGACCGCTAGCGTCCTACCCCCCGCGCTCAGCGCGGCGCGATGGGCGATCGCATCGATGCCGCGAGCCAGCCCGCTGACTACGGTGATTCCCCGTCGGGCCAAGTCCCCGGCAAAAGCCTCCGCTACCTGGCGGCCATACGCTGAGGCGCGTCGGGTGCCCACGACCGCAACAGCCCACTCATCCTGGTCTAAGAGCGATCCCCGGATGAACAAGACGGGCGGCGGGTCACCGATTTCCTTCAGCCGTCGTGGGTACGATGTCTCTTCCCACGTGAGCGCGCTGATCCCTAGGCGTGCCATCGTGTCGATCACGGCGTCTAGATCCAGGCGCGAGCGTGCCTTGATCACGGCTTCGACGGCACGGGGCTCGAGCCCTGCCGCGCGGAGCGCTGAGGCTGGCGCTCCCCAGGCGGTAGCTGGGTCCCCGAAGGTCGCCAGGAGGCGGTGGAGCCGCTGTGGCCCGATTCCTGGCGTCAGCGCAAAGCCGAGCCAGGCACGAAGGTCAGTTTGCATACGTAGGAGCGATTGTAACACGCTGCTTTCCGGCCGCGAAAGAGGCCGCAGTCCCGCAAAAGACGGGGACTGCGCGGTGTGCTTCTTGGGGCTTGGACCTAAGCGGGCTCCGGAAAGGCTCGCTGCAGAGCGCCCCCCACCTTACGAAAGAGCTGTGCGAGGTCCTCTTCGCTCATACTGCCCAGGTCGGAGGTGAGAGCGAACACAAAAGGTGCGCGGAAGGACGGGGGCGCAGCGTCTGGGGTGACGTCGCCTCGGGGTTGCCCCGTTGACCGTGAACGGACGGCGCTTCGCGGTGTGGACAAGCCGGGCTTTCGCCCGCGGCGCCGCGGCGTTTCTGGCTCAACTTCGATCTCCGCCCATTGACAAAGACCCATGAAAAACCGCGCCGACTTCGTCGCCATCTCTGGCCCCATACCAAGGCGCGTCACGAAGTAGTTGTAGATCTGGTCCCTTGTCGCCCGACTTGGGTCCAGCGTATTGAAAAGGTCCTGATACGCAGCGCGCACGATCCCCTGGAGGGCTAACGTGAACGCTGGGCCGCGCGTCCGAAGCAGACGGCACTGCTCGGTTGGCTCTCCGCGTTCATCTATGAGACCCAGGAAACGCAGCGCGCCGATCACCTTGTACTCATTCCCAGGTGCCACGCCGTGCTGCCGCAGGTAGCCCTCGTCGACGCGCGATGGGGAGGTTCGCTGGAGGAGCTGCAGGCCCTCGAGCATCCCGCGCGTGGGTCCATATGGGGGAGGCACGCGCCGCGCCGGCGTCAGGGTGGGCGTAACAGCCATCGGCGGACTCCTTTCGACCTTGGGTAGCGTCCGATGATGCTAGCATGCTGCGACAGAGACTGTCAATAGTCCAGACCAAGTCCTGGAGTCCATTCATTTGTGTGCTGGACATCGATAAAATGCGCCATTAGACCGGGTATAATGGCGCAATAAAGTCTATTCTTACAATGCGGGCCTATTGAGCGAGTGAGGGACTGTCCGCAGTCTCGCAAACAGGCGCATACGGCGCTCAAGGGACTGTTAGTCTCATCATATATGATAATGAGGACTGACCGTGGCCACAGGGACTACGCCGCGTAGGGGTGGAGCTCCGGCGCTGCCCTAGGTGGGTGACACCAGGGCCCGGGAGCGGCCTACGATGTGACGTAGCTCAGCAGATGGGCAAGGTAGGCCCAAAAACGGATGATGTCGCCCGCCAGCGAGAGGCGGCGTTCGGAGTCTGGAACCACGTGGGCAAACAGGTCGAACTCCTCATAGCGGGCAAGGGAGCCCGCCGGCAGCGCGTCGCGTAGGCGGCGCGACTCCGTGTACGGGATAAACGCGTCGTCCCGGTCGTGCATCAGAAACACGCGCGCGAGCACACGTTGGGAGACGCGCACCGGCGAAAGGCCATCGAGCCGCCTCGCCAAGGTAGGAGGCAGGGCATCGAGCAGCCGCTCGACCTCCACTGGTGCCGGCTTGCCGAGCAGCGCGGCCACCACACGGCCGGCCTCTGTGCGCAGGGCGGTGGCACGCTCTTCGCCCGTAAGGATTGCCTGCTGGAGGAGCGAGCGGTCGTGATCGTCCTCCACCGCCTCAAGCAGGAGTCGCTCCACGATATCGCGAGAGAAGTCGCTGGGGATCCAGGCGACCGTGCTCCCGTCGAGCGACTGCTCCTCTGTGAGCACGGCGCGCAAGAGCGAACGCACGTCGGCGTAGGGGCCGAACAGGTTCACCACCGCTAGATCGCCGGCGATGCGCTCGTCTGCTGCGGCCAGGACCGCCAGCGATGCGCCGACGCTGAACCCGGCGAGGCCGATCCGGTCGCCGCGCACGCCGGGCAGCTGTTGAAGGTATTCGACCGCCGCGACGATCGCATCCACCTCCGTGAGGCTGATTTGGCCTGCCTTCAGCTCGGGCGACTCGGGAATGAGCACGATGACGTCGAGCCGCGCCAGGCTTTGGGCGAGCTGCATGACCAGCGGGTCGCGTAGGTCCAACGGGTTCACGCCCAAGAGGAGCACCAGTGCGCCGAACGTGCCCGCTTTGGCGGGACGATACAGATCGGCCGGCGCGTGGCCCTGGCCGCGGGGCAGCGCGATGCGCTCGAGGCTAGGCGCTGGCGTGACCCGCTGGAGCGGCTGCAGTTGCAGGATGGGGAAGAACTCGACCAGGAAGAGAGTCGCTTTGACGGCCGCTCGACCTGGAGGCAGGAGCAATAAGCCCGCGCAAATGGCTACTGAAAGCGCGAAAATTAAGGCCAACCAGCGGGCCCGCCGTGGCCGGCTAGGGCCGGTAGAGGCGGATGTTGCGAAGGTGCTCCTCCAGCGTTGCCGCGAAGGCGTGGCTCCCGTCGGGACGCGCGGCGAAGAACAGGTCCCTTGTCTCTTGCGGACGTACCACTGCCAGCAGTGCGTCGAGGCCGGGGTTAGCGATGGGTCCTGGCGGCAGACGGGTCCAGAGGTACGTGTTGTAGGGCGAGTCGGTCTCGAGGTCGGCGAGGGTAAGTTCAGACTTCCAGTAACCAAAGGCCGCGACCTGGTCTGGCCGTGCCGCGACGGCATACTGGACGGTGGGATCGGCCTCCAGCCTCATCTCGGCGTCCAGGCGGTTGAGCAGCACGCCCGCGATATGCGGTTGCTCCTCGGGCATCCTGGCCTCGCGCTCGACGATGGACGCCAGCGTGACAACGGAGTGCAGGCTCATGCGCTTGGCCGCTGCCTCGAGTCGCATCTCCTGCGTGAAACGGTCGAAGAACGTGGCCACCAGGCGACTGACGAGCTCTTCGGGCTCGACGGGCGTTAGCGGGAAGAAGTAGGTGTCTGGGAAGAGATAGCCCTCCGCGGACGCGGGCTTCTCGGGCAGGAGCGAGCCGCCTTCGCGGGCCGCCGCCAGGAAGGGCTCCTTGGAGACGATGCCCTGGCGTTCGAGCTCCTCTGCTATCTCCTCCATGCGCCATCCTTCCACCAGGGTGACCCTCCGATAGGGTGCCTGCGCCCGGTCGAAGCGCGCGACGAGCTCCTGGGCCGTGAGCCCGCCGGGGATCTCGTACTGCCCCGCCTCCAGCCGCGCATCGACGCCCAGAGTCGTCGCCCAGGCACGGAAGAGCCAGGCGATGCGGAGCAGGCCGGCCTCCTCCAGCCGGCGCCCTATGTTTGCCGCCGATTCGCCCTCATGCACCTCGAACGCTGCGGGCGCGTCGGTCTCGATCGAAGGTTTGTCGAGCATAGCCAAGAGCGACCGAGCGACCGGGCGCTCCGTTGCAGGCAGGCTCCACCAGAAGAGCCCCGCGATCCCAGCGATGAGCGTAAGCCCTGCGACGGCCGCGATCCACTTCACGGTGGGGCTTTGGCGTGGTGGCTGTCGAGATAGTCCTGCAGCAGGACGGCGGCCGCGGCCGAGTCGATGCGCTGGCGTCGCTTGGCTGGACTCAGCCCAGCCTGCCGCAGCAGGTCCTCCGCCGCAACCGAAGTGTAACGCTCGTCCCATGTCTCGATGGGCACGGGCGTGAGAGGCCGCAGCTCCTCGATGAACGCCAGAACCCTCTGGGCCTGCGGCCCGATGGAGCCGTTCAACGAGATCGGCAGGCCGACAATGATACGCGCGACCTCGTGCGCCTCCGCCAAGTCCGCGATGGCACGGAAGTCTAGCAATGTGCCACGCCGCTCCACCACGGCCACGGGGCTGGCGAGCACGCCGTCCGGGTCGCTCACCGCGACTCCAAGCCGCCGCTCGCCGACGTCAAGACCCAGCAGTCGCGGCATCGTCTAGGAAGGCCGGGCGGCCACGCTGGCGAAGCGCACCTCGATGCGCGCTGGAATCAGCGGCAGCGTGCCCAGCCACGGCGGCGACATGGTGATCTCAGGCTCCTTCGCCAGGTCGAGCCGGGCTTTGAAGTAGGCGCGCGCCTCGGCGGGCTGTCGCCCAGCCACCGCCGAGCGGGCCGCTGCGATGTCTAGGCCCGGCGATAGCTCGGCCGAGTACGCGACGCGAAAGGCCGCCCATTCGTCCCCCCGCCCGCTGAACTCCAGCGGCGTCGTCTTCAGGCCGTCTTGCACCAGCTTGAACTGACCGTCCTGCTCGATCCGCTCTCGGATCATGGCGTTGACCTGGCTCCCCTGGAAGGCAACGGCCTGAGTCTTTGCCACGAGGCGCAGGCCGATGTCTGGCGCCACTTCGCCGACCTGGCGGTCGAAGCTCTCACTCACGGTGACCGTGCGTTGCGACTCGCCGTAATATGACTCGTTGGAGCGCGCCAGGCGTTTGAGGGCCTGCTCCGCGGTCTCGCGCAGCCGGGTCTGGGCTTGCTGGCGGAGGCGCGTGAGGTCTTCGTTGCCGACCAGTCGCACCTCTTTGTCCGTGCCGCCCTTGGTCGCTTCCTCTTGCAGCACGGCCACTTTGGGCGCCAGGCTCTGGTCCAGGGTCCGGTCGATGCTCAGCGCGGCGACATTACCGACCTCGCCGGGCGTGACTGACTCGATGGCCACGACCGCACGGGCGCCGGACGTGGGCGGGAGCAGGGCCGGTGCCATCGTCTGGAACTGGAGCCCGGTCGCGGTAGCGACCCGCGTGCCCTGGGACACGACGATGCTCTCGGCCACGCGGCTCACGAAGGCGATGGAGCCGCGCGCCGTGGCGTCGGGCTCCTTGCGCGTCCCTGTTGTGGTCAAGCGCTCGCTGACCTCCATCTCCGTCTCGAGAAGACGTCCGGGCACGCGCGCCTCCAGCGGCGAGACGGCGCTGAGCCCGACTGCCGCGGTCACGACGACGGAGTCGCTGACCATCTGCGTTACCGGCTGGAGTGTGACGGTGGCCGAGGCGCTGATCAGCGAGCCCGCGACGAAGACGCCCAGGAGCACCAGCCCAATCGTGACGATGCGCCGCAGCGGCACCGCGGGCGCTCGTGCGCCGCGCGCCGCCGTGGACGGCATGCGCCCGTCGCGCCGTTCGACCAGCGGCAGGCCGATCTCCCGGGCCAGCGTTCTCGTGGCGGCGTCCTGGACCTGGAACAGCACGTGCCGGCCGGACGAAGCGGCGATCCTGCGCAGGAGTTGCAGCGACACCGGATTGCGCAGCAGCGCGACATGTCGCGGCACGAAGACCACGATGCGCTCGCCCTCGGCCCGCTCAAGCTTGCTCCGCAGCGAGCCGAGGTGGTCGTCGGGCTCGACTTCGACGTACGTCGTGCCGGTTATCTGGGCCATATCTCAGCGGGACTAGCCGCTCGCGCCCTCAGGTCTTGCCGTGACCGCTTGCAGGAGCCTGGGCACGGCCTGGAGCGCCTGCTCGAGCCGTGCTGGGTCTTTGCCGCCTCCCTGACCGAGTTCGGGCCGCCCGCCGCCGCTGCCGCCCGCCTCCTGGGCCACGCTCCGCACCAGGTTGCCCGCGTGGTATCCCTTCGCCGCCAGGTCCGCTGTCACCATCGCCAGGAAGCTCGGTTGCCCGTCGAGGACGGCGCCCAGCACGACGACGCCGCTGCCGAGCCGCTGCTTCAGCAGGTCGCCCATGGTCTTGAGCGCGTCCATGTGGGGCGCCTCCACCGTCTCGGCGATGTAGGCCACGCCGTCCACGCGGCTCACCCGCTCGAGCAGCGCCGTGGCCTGGTCGCGGCTCC